>CAZNLL010000058.1:0-22266 GCA_964573885.1 uncultured Desulfobacteraceae bacterium
ATTTTAAAGGGGCCCAAAGGCCCCTCAAAAATTTCTGGCTCCCCGGGACGGACTCCCTTCGGCTCCGCTCAGGGTAAACTCACTTTTGTTGGGAGGCCGGGTTCTTGATCAAGGCTAACTTTTTCCTCCTTGTCCAACCTTTAATTTGCCTTTCTCTTTTGGCTGCCTCTGTTTTTGAGACGGGGCCCTCTGAATAAGCTGGGGTAGGTTTGCCATGCTGACGCATACGGTTGTCTAGGTCAGTGGTAATCCCAGTATAGAATTTTCCGCTCCTTTCAGTGATATAAACGTACCAGTTGTCCATGGCAGTCCAAAGAAAGAATATGGGAGATGAAAGGTTTGGAAAAAGGGACGGACTTCCTTCGGCCGCTTCCAGCGGACTCAGGACAAGCTCACAATCGCTTCTCGCCGAGATCAAGGAGCCAGAAATTTTAAAGGGGCCCAAAGGCCCCTCAAAAATTTCTGGCTCCCCGGGACGGACTCGAACCGCCGACTAAGTGGTTAACAGCCACCCGCTCTACCAGCTGAGCTACCGGGGAATATCATAAAAACCCGACTAAGGGGTTAATCCCGCTTTCAGCGGGACTCTACCAGGCCCGCCACCAGGCGGGACTGCCGCAGAATATCATAAGAAGCTAAGATGATATTTTTATCAAAATTGACTATAGGGGTCAACACAAATCACGGCCGGCCCCATTGACCTTGACAGGGGCCAAGATTCCCTCTATGTAATGATTTGATAAGCATTTATCGGAACATTCAAGGATTTTTTCAATGAAACAAATAGTTTTAGGCACTGCCGGCCATATCGACCACGGCAAGACATCCCTTATCAAGGCCCTTACCGGCACGGACACGGACCGGCTTAAAGAGGAAAAGGAACGGGGCATTACCATTGAACTCGGGTTCGCCCACCTGGAACTCCCCGGCGGCATGCTGCTCGGGATTGTGGACGTCCCCGGTCACGAGAAATTCGTCAAAAACATGGTGGCAGGGGCCACCGGCATTGATATGGTCCTTCTGGTCATCGCCGCGGACGAGGGCATTATGCCCCAGACCCGGGAACACCTGGAGGTGTGTGAGCTCTTAAAGATCCGTCACGGGCTCGTGGTCCTGACCAAGATCGATATGGTGGAACCCGACTGGATGGAACTGGTGAGAGAGGACGTGACCGACTATCTCTCCGAGACCTTTCTGGCGGACGCCCCTGTCTTTGAGGTGTCTTCGCTGACCGGTGAAGGCCTCAAGGACCTGGTGGGCGGCCTTGGCGATCTGGCCCAAAAGATCCCCAAGAAAGAAATGGGCCACGTGTTTCGCCTCCCCGTGGACCGGGTCTTTACCATTCGCGGTTTCGGTACGGTCATCACAGGGACCACCATCTCCGGGCACATCCACTCCGGCGAGGAAGTCACCATCTATCCTCAGGAAGTCAATGCCCGGATCCGCGGCATCCAGGTCCACAACAGGGAGGTCCAGGAGGTGAACGCCGGCCTCAGGACGGCCGTCAACCTCCAGGGGTTGGAGAGGAGCATGATCCAGAGAGGAGACATCCTGGCCACCAAGGGACTGCTCCGGCCCACCTATATGGTGGATGTGTCCCTGGAACTCCTGGCCAGCGCTCCCCGGAAGCTCAAAAACCGGACCAAGGCCCGTTTTCATACCGGCACCTCAGAGATCATCTCCACGGTAATCCTCCTGGACCGGGACGAGCTCAAGCCCGGGGATCGCTGTTACGCCCAGATCAGGCTGGAAGAGCCCACCACGGTGCTCAAGAAAGACCGCTACGTCCTGAGGAGTTACTCCCCGGTACGGACCATCGGGGGCGGTCAAATACTCAATGCCTTGCCCAACAAGAAGAAGCGCTTTTCAGGGCAGACCCTTCGGGACATGGAGCTGCTCCACAAGGATGAGATCAATGACATCATTGAGTTATTCGTAGCTTCCACCCGCTTTCAGGGCCTGGAAGAAAAGGACCTCTCCTTCTTGACGGACCGGAGCCAAAAGGCCCTGGCCGACCCCCTCCAGGCCCTTAAGGCCCAAAAAAGGATCATCCAATATGACAAGGAAAAGGGCGCCCTCATCCATGCGGATTTTCTCAAGAAGGCGAGGGATGAAATCGTGGAGACCGTCTCCCGCTACCACAGGGACTTTCCCCTCAGGACCGGCCTGGTCAAGGAGGAGCTTCGCTCGCGCACCAAGAGGACCCATAACCCCAAGCTCTTTCACTACCTGGTGAATCAACTCACCCGGGAGGGGGCCATTGTCCAAGAAAAGGAGGCGGTCCGTCTCAAGGAACACAAGGTGACCCTGGCCCAGGATCAGGAAAAGACCCGGCAGGAGCTGGAAAAGATCTACCTCAAAAGCGGTCTCCAGCCTCCCTATTTCAAGGAGATCAAAGATAAATTTCAGGGAAACACGGCTGCCGAGGTGCTGGGGGTCCTGGTAAAAGAAGGGGTGCTGGTCAAGATCAAGGAAGACCTCTATTTCCATCGCCGGTCCATAGAGGACCTGGGAAAAAGGCTCGTGGCCTTTCTCAAGGAAAAGGACCAAATCACCACCCCTGAGTTCAAGGACATCACCGGTGTCTCGCGAAAATACACCATCCCCCTTATTGAGTACTTTGACCGGAGCCAGGTCACGGTGAGGGTGGGAGACAGCCGGGTGCTCAGGAAAAAGTAGGATGGTCTCCAGGTGGTGAAAGACCCAAGTCAGACCCACTCGAGCAGGGACCGGTCATGGGGGGTTCAAGACCTGCCCGCAGTCCTGGGCCTTGGTCCCAAAGAGCATGTGACCGTGGTGGGCGGGGGAGGGAAAACCACCCTTGTTTTCACCCTCGGCCAAGTGCTACAACGCGCGGGTAAGCGGGTCATTACAGCCACCACCACCAAGATCCGCCAGGGAGAGGCGCGGGCAGCACCCCTCACCGTCTTATGCAGGTCCGACCCCGGCTTCAAGGCCCATATCACGGAGGGGCTCCGATCCCGGGGTCATGTCTTTGTGGGGTACAGTGCGACTCAATCCGGCAAGATTGAAGGCATCGGTCCCGCCCTCGCAGACGCCCTTTTTCAAGACCCGGCGGTGGATTATCTCATCCTGGAGGGGGACGGCGCGGCCGGCAGGCCCCTCAAGGCCCATGCCGCCCACGAGCCCGTGATCCCTTCCTCCACCACGGTGGTGATCGCCCTAGCCGGCCTGGAGGCCACGGGCCGGCCCCTTGACCCGGTCCTGGTATTCCGGCCCGGGCCGTTTGAAGAGATTACCGGCGTCAGACCGGGAGAAGTGCTTACCCCGGGGGCCCTGTGCAGGCTCTTTCACGCGCCCCGGGGGCTGTTCAAAAACACGCCGCCTTCGGCGAGGAGGGTGGCCTTTCTCAACAAGCTGGATCTTCTCCCGGACCAGACCACGGCCCGGCACCTTGCCGGGCTCCTCCTCGGTGAAGCGTCCCCCCCCGTAGACCGGGTTGTGGTGGGCTCCCTGTGGGAGGGGGTCTTTTTCAGACTCAGGAAAGGGCAATGAAGGCCATTTATACACAAATCTCACGACTCTTTGAGGAAGGGCGCCCCTCGGTCCTTGCCACCATCATCAAACAGGCAGGGCCTTCCCCCCGGGGTATCGGAACCAAGTGTCTCATCATGGATGACGACTCCCTCATGGGTACCATAGGGGGCGGCCCTCTGGAATCAAGGGCCGTTGAAGAGGCCCGCATGGTCCGCCGAAAGGGCCTCCCCTCCCGCCTCTATTTCTCCCTTGAAGGCCCTGATGTGGCGGAAACGGACATGCTCTGCGGCGGCCGGGTGGAGGTGTTTTTGGAACCGGTTGTCCCGGGAGACCTTACCCATCTTTCTATCTTCCAAAAGGCGGCCAGGATCATGGACAGGGGCGGCGCGGGCCTCCTCGCCACCATCATTGATCAGGACCGGTGGCGGCACGAGGTAACCCCAAAGATGTTCCTGGAAAAAGGAGGGGAGACCATCGGCTCACTTCTGGAGGACCAGGTTATTGAGCATGCCCTTTTTGAGAAGGCCGGGGAGATGCTGAACCAAAAGCTTCCCGCCCTCCTCTCCCTGAAAGACACCCAGGGGGAGCCGGTGGAGGTCTTTGTGGAGCCCGTGGTGTCCAAACCTGTGCTCTATGTCTTTGGCGGGGGTCATGTATCCAAACAGGTGGTATCCCTGGCGAGCCGGGTGGGATTCCAGGTGGTGGTCATCGACGACCGGGCCGACTTTGCCCATCCTGCGCGCTTTCCAGAGGCCCTTAAGACCTGTCACCTTCCCTTCGAGGGTGTGATGGATCAGTTGTCCGTAGATGAATCCTCCTACCTGGTGATCGTCACCAGGGGCCACATGCATGACAAGAACGTCCTCTCCCAGGCCCTGGGGACCCGGGCCAGGTATATCGGCATGATCGGGAGCAAGAGAAAGCGGGAAATCATTTATCAGAAACTCAGAGAGGAAGGCTTTACCGACCAGGACCTCTCCAAGGTCCATTCACCCATCGGCCTTCAAATCGGGGCGGAAACGCCCGAAGAGATTGCGGTGAGCATTGTGGGAGAACTCATCAAGGTCAGGGCCGGGGCATAGAAACGGAGGAAGGAGACCCATGGAAGACCACACCTATCGATTATGGCTCTGGGAAAAGCTGGGGGAGCAGTGCATCCAGAATCTCAAGAAGAACGGCTTTGACGCCCACCTCGTACCCACCCTGGAGGAGGCCCGCCGGCTCATCCTGGACATGGTCTCGGGATATGAGAGCTTTGGTTTCGGAGGCTCCAGCACCACCCGGTCCTTGGGGGTCCTGGAGGCCCTCAAGAACCAGGGAAAAACCCTCTACGATCACTGGCAAAAGGGGCTTTCCAAGGAAGAAGACCTGGAGATCCGCCTGAATCAAGGCCGGTGCGACTGCTTTTTGTGCAGCGCCAACGCCGTCTCCCTGACCGGAGAGGTGGTCAATGTGGACGGCATCGGGAACCGGACCACGGCCATGACCTTTGGGCCCAAAAAGGTGGTCATCGTAGCCGGCATGAACAAGGTCACCCCGGATCTGGAATCGGCCCTCAGGCGCGTGAGGGAGGTTGCCGCACCCATGAGGGCCAAGAGCCTCTCCATGGAGACGCCCTGTGCGGAAACCGGAGTGTGCAACGACTGCAACGCCCCTCAGCGGATCTGCCGGGTCACCACCATCCTTCACCGCAAGCCGTCCCTGACAGAGATCTCCTTGGTACTCGTCAAGCAGGTCCTGGGCTTATGAGCGGGCTCACCCGAATATCCGGGCGAAGGTCTCCTGGTAGGTCTTGAGCACCTGGCTGCCGAAGCAGACAAAGACCACCGCCTCCGTGCCCCCGTCCGTCTCAAGGAAGCGCCTTGTCTCTTCCAGAGCAATCTCTGTGGCCCGTTCCAGGGGAAAGCCATAGGCCCCTGTACTGATGGAGGGGAAGGCCATGGTCTTGGCCCCCTTTCCCAGGGCGGCCTTGAAGCAATTCCTGTAACAACCGGCCAGCAAGGCCTCCTCATTGTGATTTCCCCCCTTCCAAATGGGCCCCACCGTGTGGATCACCCATTTGGCCGGCAGGCGGTAGCCTTTGCTCACCCTGGCCTCCCCTGTGGGACATCCGCCGATCCGGCGCGTCTCCTCCAAAAGTTCGGGACCTGCGGCCCGGTGTATGGCGCCGTCCACGCCGCCCCCTCCCAAAAGCGATGTATTGGCCGCATTGACAATGGCGTCCACTTCCTGCTTGGTAATATCCCCTTCCACAATCTTAACCCTTTCTTTTGTCATACCCTCTCCCCCTTATTTCGCGCCCAAGGGCAGGGACTGCAGGGGCCGGGGCCCATCAGTCCTTGAGTCCCTTGGCGATATCCAGATACACCTTTCGAATACCCGCCTCAAAGGCTTCCCGATCCCTGCCCGAGCCGGCCTCACTCGGATCCCACCACCCGATCTGGTTGAAGTGGTCCGCATCCATTTTGTGTACCAACCGGGATTCCTTCCACCGTGCGGACCGAAAGGAGACGAGCCCGTCGTTTTCCCCTTCCTCCCTTAGGATGATCCGGTAGGGAAACCTAAGGGGCGCAAACACCCGTTTTATGGGCTGCACCCCTGCAACCGTCTGATAGTTTACGCCGTTATGGCCTTCAAAATCCTCCATCACCCTGTTGAGGCCGTCACAGGCCTTGCGGGTCAAAGCCCTGAAGCCCTCTATATCAAGGCCCCACCAGCCCGCACAGGTGATCAAGGCGTTGAAGCGCCTGACCCCCCAATCGGCAAAGGACGTCCCCAAGTGGGGGGTCCCAATGGTGGTAAGGGAGCGGACCCGCTCCTCCATGCGGTACTCATAAATCATCCACCGGCTGTCAAGACCGCCCATACTGTGGGCGATGATGTGCACATGGCTCCACGTGGTGAAATGATTTGTCAGGATTTCAAGCTGTCTCCTGAGGTCCCCGGCCCGCTTCTCAAGGCTGGAGGCCCAGCCCACCCGGGCGTGGAAGGCCTCAAACCCATGGGAACGCAAAGTGCTCCTGATCTTCCGGAAATAATGAAGACGGTCGTTCTCCTTGTTGTCTTTTGGGAAAAAGGGGTGCACAAGGCCGTCAAAGGGGCAGATGCCATGTGCCAGGATAATGGGATAGGACGTGGACGCCAAAAGAGCCTCCTCCCGGCCGGTAATCATTTAAGGGCTCATGGACTCCACACCATGGCCCGGACGGTCAAGAACCCGTAAATCAACAAAGACCCCATAATGAGGTAGTGAAAGACCGCCGCACACCAAGGCGGAAAGGCCCCTTTTCCCCCGCCGGAACGTGTCCCATGTCCCGCGAACGGGAGCAGGAGCAGCCCCGCCACAAAAAGCCCGGGGATGAAGAGCCCCGCCCAAAAGGGGGGCATGACCCTCAAGAGGCTCTGAAGCCCCAGGAAAAACCACGGTCCCTTGACCACCTCCATGGGGGCGTCCGGGGGAATGCCCCCGCAGGGCCGGGCCACAAGGGTGTACACACAAAGGCCCACAAAGGCCACAAGGAGAAATGTCGTGTCCGGCAACCAATCCCGGACATGGGACCGTACAAGATACAGGATCAAGGGAGGCAGGAAGAAACAGTGATAGAGATAGGGGAGAAAAAAGAACTCTTCCCCCCGGTCAATAAAGAGGTTTGTCAAACTTTCACCGGCCACGGGGACCCTATCCAGGATATTGGCCAGGATCTGGCCCGCAAAAAACCCCTCTTTGTCCCCTTTCAGGATAAATCCGGTAAAGAGGGTCAAGAAACAAATGAAGAGGGATACGATGAGCAGGGTCCATTCCCGGGGCAGGTACTGGGCATAACGGCGCTTTAGAAAATACTGAAGCGTATGGGCCAGCATGAGGATCACAAAAACCTGGCCTGCACCGTAATGGAATTGTCTGAAGAACCACCCGAAAGGGACCAGGGAGGTGATTTCCTCCACATTCTGAAACACATTCCCCATGGGGCGATAATAGAAGGTCAGAACGATTCCGGAAAGGAGACACAGGATCAGGCAGGAGAAACCCAGCCTGGGCAGGGCTATGGAGACCTTGTGACCCATTTTGGCGGACATCAAGATAATCCCGTTCCGTGACACCTTAGGTGTTTCCAGTCCTTGTGAGGATCATGACCTCCTTTCTGGCGTGACTGGCGGGAAGGCTTCGTCTTTTCTTTGCCTTCGCTTCGCTCGGCGCAGGCCCACCCCTTCGGGGCGGGTTCCCGGTTTCCAGGTTTATCCATGGGGGAAACCCCTGGCCCCGAGCGGGAGCGAGGGGAACAGCGGGAGGGGGCAGAACTCCCCCGTGGATAAACCGTAGAAAAGACCAGCCTGGGAGACTCGGAACTAAAGAAAGGAGGTCATGGTCCGGTTTCATAGAACTAAATGATACCCCGTTCCTAAAGATTTAGGATTGCCACCATATCCTTGTTGCCCTTAACCGACAGGGGCAGCCTCTGGAGATCTTTCTCGGCCGGGCCTGAAAGCCACTTCCCTGACAGGGCGAACACACTCCTATGGCAGGGACAACGGAACCTCTTCGAAGGTTCATCATAGTTCAGGATACAGCCCAGGTGGGTGCACCGGGCCGAGAGGGCGTAATAGCCGGCCTCCTCCCTGACCAGAAACACCCCCTCCTTAAAGGTCACCTGAGCGAGCTGTTCATCCGGATGGAAGGTGACAGGCCGTTGTCTTTTCTTCCTGAAGCTCATAAAGGAGAGGACCGGATAGACCAGCACCAGGGTCCCCAAACCACAGAGCACCCACCAGAGCACCCCTCTCCTCGCCTCCCTGTCCGTTTCTTCCGGGCCTGTAAGACGCACCCCTTTGTTCAAGATGCCTCCTTTTCTCTCCTGACCGGCTCGCACGACGCCGGTCACGGGGTAGTGTAAAAGGCCCCGCACACCCTGTCAAGAAAAGGCCTGGTACCCCTGCCGTTTTTCGGAGGCCGGGATCCCTTTTTCCCGTTGACAAAAACAAAGCTTCCACACTAATTTTTCTTAGGGCCTCCTGCCCGGGGAACATGCGCCGAAAGCACCGGGTGGGGGGGAGATACAAAGCCGTAGGGATGATGATCGATATGGATACCATCGTGGAACTCATCGGGAAGGAGCCCTTTAAGTGGCTTTCAAGTCACTTTGACAAACGAACGTCTCTCAAGGATATCCCGGACCAGATCCTGGATGCCTTGGCCGCCCTGGATATCACCTTGAGAAATTACGGTCGGGACAAAAACGCGGTCACCTGCATCGCTCTCCTTACCTTTGCCTATAAGATGGCGGGCAAGGCCCAAAAGGCCCCTTTCGGCCCCAAGGACATGCTCCTCTTAAAGGTGCTGGCAAAAGAAGAGGCCACGAGGCGGCGGCAGGGGTCCCGCCCCTCCGACGGTCTCTGGAAGGCCCCCCTTTTTCAACTCATCACCGGCGAGGTGGGAGAACGGATCAGGACCCTTCCCACCATGAACAGCCCCCTTTAGCCGTGCACGGCCTTCACCCCCCATGCCCACCCCCCGCATGATCCAAAATCTTTCGTCAAAATCCTCGATGGACAATGATAATAAATGATTTTGGACACTCCCTGGGCACCAGGATCAGGGTTGTCAACCATTTTGACAAGCCATGAAGCCTCTGATAAGCTATCTCCATCCATAACCGGATTGGAAACACGCCTGTGCCCGAAATTCATTTATGGACGGGCACGGGCCGTGGGATTCAGGCCCCTCGCCGCAGGAGAAGAACATGTCATGAGGACATTGCAGTTTGAGTTTTTAAGTAATAAAAACCGCGAGAGGTATCTGCGCATTATTTCGCCTGTGGGACACTTTTTGGGCCGCCTGGGAATCCACCCCAATGTCCTGTCCGTCACCGGGCTGATCCTCAGCGCCTTGGCCGGCCTGGTCTTCAGTACCGGTTCCTTTTTTTGGGGGGCGTGGGTAGTGGTGCTGGCCGGGACCTGCGACGCCCTGGACGGCACCCTGGCCAGGGAAACCAACAAGGCCTCTAAGTTTGGGGCCTTTTTCGACAGCATCCTGGACAGGTTTGGTGAAATCCTGATCTTTCTGGGACTGGCCTGGCACTTCTCCGGGGGGGGCGTATTTCTCGAAGGGGGAAAGGTCTCGGCGGGCCAAAGTCCCGTAGCGGTCTTGCTCATCGTCCTGGCCATTACGGGCTCCATCATGGTAAGCTACACCAGGGCCAGGGCCGAGGGCCTGGGGCTTACCTGCAATGTGGGCTTCATGCAGCGCCCCGAGCGCATCACCCTGCTGGTGATCGGGGCCCTCCTGGGATCTATTCCCCTCATAGGCGGCATCCTGATCAAGGTGACCCTGCTGGTCCTTGCCGTGCTCTCCAATTTTACGGCCTTACAAAGAATCGTCCATGTGAGGAACCAGCTTCTCAGAGAAAGTCATTCCCAATGAAAACACACCTTATTTGCCCCCATTGCGGAAAGGTGGTGGAAAAATACCGGAATCCCTTTCCCACCGTTGACATTATCATCCAGCTCCATTCCCCTCAACCTGAAGGGCAAAGCAACGAGCCGGGTATCGTACTCATTGAGAGGAAAAATCCTCCTTATGGGTGGGCCCTGCCGGGAGGGTTTGTGGACTACGGGGAAACACTGGAAGCCGCGGCCGTGAGGGAGGCCCGGGAAGAGACCTCTTTGGAGGCGACCCTCCTCTACCAGCTCGGGGCCTACTCGGACCCCGCGAGAGATCCCAGGCACCACAGTATTTCCGTGGTCTTTGTGGCCACGGCCACGGGAGCGCCCCGGGCCGCCGATGATGCCAAGAATCTCGGCATTTTCCATGCCGGATCCCTCCCCCGGGGCCTGGCTTTTGACCACGGGTCCATCCTTCGAGACTATTTCGGAAAATGATCTCCAAGCGAATCTGGACCATTTTTTTGCCCCTCTTCCTCTTTTTCCTCCTCTTGGTTGGAGGCCTTCTGTTCCTGAACAGCCTCATTCAAAACCCCTCTTTTCAGCAATATCTCCTGGCCCGCATCTCCCATGCGGTGGGCTACCAAATCCGGACAGGGCCTATGGAGTTCAGTTTCTGGCACGGTATCGGCGTTAGCGCCCCCGCATTGGAGGCCAAATCCTCCACCGGATCAGTGGACCTCACCGCGTCGCGGGTCAAGATCACTTTGGATGCCACCGAATTGATCCACAAACGCATTGTCCCCACCCGGGTCTTTCTCCTCGAGCCCAAAATAGAACTCTCCCTCAAAAAGGGGCCAGACCCCTCCAGGTCCCATAATCTCAAACAAATGGTGGGACGGGGCCTGGCGGTCCTTCCGGCCTTGTCCATGGAAAAGGGGCAGGTCCTGGTCAAGGACTATCCCTTTGCCTTTAAAAGGCTCTTTCTCAGCTCTTATCCCAAAGGGCAGGACCCCGTCACGGTCCAGATCAGCCTGCGGGGGGACCTCTGTTACCGGGGAGAAGAGGCCCCTTTCATCCTCCGGGGCCACATGGTCGGTGAGAGGCCGGGCCAGGGTCCTCCCTCGGCCCATTTCGCCCTGGAGGCCCCCAGGATCCCTTTCAAGTGGATTCCAAAGACGGAAGAGCTGTGTTTCAAAGAGGGCTACGGACAGGCCAAGATCACCATGAAGGGCACCTTGAAGGGGCCCCTGTCGGCCCGGGGAAAAATCCTCTCCAAGGATCTCGTCTTCACCCTCACCGATGACGGACAGACCAAGACCTTTTCCCCGACGCCCCTCGGGGTGGACTTCAAAACCCTGTATGCCCGGGCAGGCTCGCTCGTCACCTCGGCCACCTGTGTTGGTCCCGGCTTTTCCCTGGACGTGGCAGGGACCCTCAACCTCAGGGACCGGGCCAACCCACACCTCGACCTTAAGGTCAAGGCCCCTCCCATGGCGCTCAAGACCTTTAAAGGCCTTTTCCCTTCCCCCCTGGTGCCCTGGTGGATGGAAGGCGTTCTTTTTCCCCTCCTCACAGGGGGCCGGGTCGCTGTGGAGCGTTTTTCCCTCAACGGGACGATCCAGGAGATCGAACATCTGGACCGGCCCGAGAATAAAGGGGCCCTCTGCATGAAACTGGCCTGGGAGGACATCGAGGTCTTACGGGACGGAGGGGGCCTTCCCTTCACCGGGGTGTCCGGGCATCTGTCACTGGAACAGGGGGACCTCTCTATCACCCAGATCAAGGGAAGTTCCGGGAGTTCCGCCCTGTCCGATGCCTCCTTGACCGTGCCGGACCTCTTTTCCAAGGCCCCCCTCTTCAAGACCTCCGTACAGGGCCGCTTCGACCTCCAGGACCTTATGAAGCAGACCCACACCACCCTCCTGCCCGGCTCCGTGCGCCGGATCATCCCCAACCTTGAAACCCTGGAGGGACAATTAGAGGCCCGGGTGGCCGTGGACTACAAGTCCACCTGGAAGCACCCCGAGCTCCAGCAGGGAACCTTCAGCCTTACCGGATGCACTTTCAGCCACAAGGATCTGGCCTTGCCCCTCCGCCTGGAACACGGGGAAATTGAACTGCACGGGAAAGGGGCCAATCATTTCCGCGGCAACGGTCAGTGGGGTCATTCTCCCATCCGGATTTCAGGTTCCCTTTCAAAAGACTGGAAGAAAATCCAGGCCCAGTTAGAGGGAAGGGCGGATATGAACCAGATCGTCCCCCGTTTGCCTGAAAACACCCCTCTGCCCTTGACCTTTCAGGAGCCCCTGAAATACCAATTCTCCGCATCCCTTACCAGAGACCGGTGCACCTTTCTGGGCGAGGTCTTCCTGGGGGGTGTGGCGGTGAAGGGGACGGCCTTTTCCACGGCTTCTTTCGGAAAAAAAGACAAGATCGTTTTCCATGTCGACCTTGAGCCCCAAAAGACCCTTCATGTCAAAAGGGCCGCATGTAACCTGGGCCAATCCCTGCTGGAGGTCTCGGGTTCGTGGGATCTAAAAGATAAGGAGAACTTTACCCTCAAGGCCTCCACGCCCAAGATGGACCTGGAAGACCTGGGGCTTTCCTGCCAGGGGCTCCAGGGGCCTGCAAGGGGAACGGTTTCCTGCAATGCCGAGGCCCGGGTGTCTCTGGGGCAATCGGAAAAGACCACCATCAAGGGAGAGGTGGAGGCACATGGCCTGGAACTGGTTCTAAAGGGACTTCCCTCTCCAGTAACCAACGGCCGTTTCAAGGCCACCTTTTCCGAAAAAAAGGCCTCCATCGACTACATTAACGCAAACCTGGGCCAAAGCCCCATCCAGATCCAAGGCGACCTCCAGGGCTGGGACGGGGTTCAGGGAAAGGTGGTGGTCCGTTCAAAGGACCTCCATATCTCGGACCTCGTAAAGGACCTTTCCTCCCCGGTCTCCCCGCAAACCGCGAAAGCGCCGGGCCGGTTTATGGAACAAACCCATGTCCGTTTCAATGCCGTGGTGGAAAAGGGGGTCTGGAAAAAATTCCCCTACGGGCCCCTCGAGACCGTAGGCGCCTTTCGCGCCGGTGATTTTTACTTTGATCGCCTTCAGGTGCACACCCCTTATGGAACCGTATGGGCCAAGGGTCACATCAAGCGGGGGACAGACGCCCACATGCTCTTTTCAACCCATTTCAAGGTGACCGGCCAGTCCGTCAAAGAACTCCTTCAAAGCCTCGGGATCAAAGAGAGGCATGTGGAAGGCCGCGTCACCATGGAAGGTCTCCTTTACATGAAGGGCAGGAACCGGGAGGAGCTCATCTCGAGCCTCACGGGAAATGCCAACCTGCTCCTGGAAAAGGGGATCATCTGGAAGTCCCACCTTATTTTCAAGGTCCTTGAATTCCTGAGTATCCAGAAAATCTTTGAAAGGAGGCCCGCCGACCTGAGCAAGGAAGGGTTTTATTTTGAGAGCATCGAGGGGAACATCTCGGTAAACAAAGGGGTGCTCGATTCCGACAACCTGGTCATGAAGAGCCCGGTCTTTAATGCGGTCGCCAAGGGATGGCTTGATCTCAATAAGAAAAGGGTTGAACTGGATCTGGGAACCCAGCCCCTGGGGACCGTGGACGGCCTGGTCAGCAGGATTCCCATTGTAGGTCATATCCTCACGGGCAAGGAGAAGGCACTCCTCGTCTATTATTTTAAGGTCAAAGGGCCGATAGCCGACCCGGATGTCCAATATGTGCCCCTCAAGAACCTGGCCAATAGCACCTTGGGAATCTTCAAACGCCTCTTTTTTACCCCCGGCCGCCTCTATAAGGGCCTCGAGGCCATGGCCCAGGTCCTGGTCAAGGAGGGGGCCCCCATTCCCGAAGAGGTCTATGACAACCTGGAAGAGTAATCCGGCCCCCTTTAGTCTGCTTCTTTCTCCGCCATCCCTTCCAGCAGGTCCCGAAGGGCGGGCCGTACATAGACCTTGCTCAAGTCAAAACGCCTCAGGGCCCGGGCCAGGGTCCCGGCCTTTTCCCCGATAGAGCCCCCCTTATTCACCATGATCACCTGTCGCCCCCTGATCCGGCAGAGACCTCCTGGAGAGGAAAGGGCCTCTCCCTCCAGGTCTTCATAACGAACCTGGACCCCGAGGGTCTCGGCCAGGGCCTCCAGATGACCTAAGAGGGCTCTCTCGTCCAACGCTCATCAACCCAGGCGCTTCATATCATCGACCAGGGACTTGACCGCGTCTGCGGAATTCCTCAGGGCTGCCGCCTCCTCATCCGTCAGGCCGATTTCAATGATCTCCTCCACGCCGTTTGCCCCTAACTTGGCGGGCACACCAATAAAAAGATCCTGGATTCCGTATTCTCCTTCCAAATACACGGCACAGGGGAGGATCTTCTTCTTGTCCTTGAGCACGGCCTCGGCCATCTCCACCGCCGCGGAGGCGGGTGCATAATAGGCGCTCCCGGTCTTGAGGAGACCCACGATCTCGGCACCGCCGCTCCTGGTCCTCTGCACCAGGGCCTCGATCCTTTCCGCGGGAATCAATTCCGTGATAGGGATCCCGGCCACCGTGGAATACCGGGGAAGAGGAACCATGGTATCTCCGTGACCGCCGAGCACAAAGGCATGGGTGTTTTCCACGGACACATTCAGTTCCCTGGCGATAAAGGTGCGAAACCGGGCCGAATCAAGGACCCCGGCCATCCCCATGACCCGGTTCTTGGGGAATCCGCTCGTGTCATAGGCCACATGGCACATGGCGTCCAGGGGGTTGCTCACGATAATCAATACGGCTTCGGGGGCCACCCGGGCAATCTCCTTGGTCACACCGGCCATGATGCCCATGTTGGTGCTGAGGAGATCATCCCGGCTCATCCCGGGCTTTCTGGGGATACCCGCAGTAATAATGACGATATCCGAGTCCTTGGCCTCATTATAATCACCCGTCACCCCCAATACATTCGCATCGTGCTTTTCGATGGGGGCCGCTTCGGCAAGGTCCAGGGCCTTGCCCGCCGGGACGCCGTCCAGGATGTCGATCAATACAACGTCCGCCAACTCCTTTTCTGCGAGCCGCATGGCGGCGGTGGCCCCCACATGGCCGGCTCCAACTACGGTTGCCTTGTGTCTCATAACTCTTCTCCTTTCGCTTAAAAGAAAACGCCTCCTGGCGGTCTTTGGGGGAAGTCCTTGCAAGCCCCGGCTCCCGGTGGTGAGGGCCGGTATCATGGCTTGAGGATTATAGGAAACATGGCTCCCCGGGTCAAGGAAATGAGAGGGGGGATACAAGGACCATTAAAAAGCCCGCAACGGCCAGCGCCCCCACCGAGATAAAGAGCCCGTCCAGGCCTAGATGATGGGCCACAAATCCTGAGAGGATGCCCCCGGTGATAAAACCGCTGTCATAAACGGCGGTAAAGACGGACATGACCGCGGGCTTCTCTCCCATGCCCCCATGGGAGGCTGCCAGGGCGTTGTGGGTGGAAAAGAGAAAACCCATGCCCACGCCGAAAAGGAGGCCCGGGACCCAGAAAAGGGAAGAATGCATCAGGCCCGGGATCAGGAAAAGACTCAGGGCGAAGACCGGGTAAAAAAGGGTGAGGAGCAAGGGCTTTCCAAACCGGTCAATAAACGTGCCCGTGGTCAGGAGGACCCCGATGGCCGTGGCATAGGCCCCAAAAAAGAAGGGACCACTGAGACCGCCCTTCTCCTCCGCCGCCAGGGCCACGAAATTGGACACGGTAGACTGGGAATGGGCAAAGACGAGGGTGGAGATGAGGAGGGTCACAAAGGACCGGTTTCTCAGGAGAGGCAGGTAGGAGACCCGTCCCGGTTCATCCGCAGGATGTGCGGGCCCTGAGGCCCTCACCCCCACGTAGGCGGCCCACCAGGCGGCAAGGGCAGCGCCCGCCGCAGCGGTGTACAGGGCCGAAAAACCCCACCTCCTGATCAGCAACTCCCCAAAGGGGGGCGCCAGGGCCACGGCGGCCATGAGCGATGCCCCCACCAGGCTGAATCCCTGGCCCCTTTTCAGAGGGGAAAAGGTCTTGGCGGCCAGGGCGAAGCTCCCCGCGATAAAGGCGGAAAATCCCATGCCGTGGGCTATCCTCACAAAGAGCATGGCCGGGCCGAAGTCCTGGATGAGGGTATAGGTGAGGGAGGCGAAAATGCTCACACATGTGCCCAAAGACATGGCCCAGTACTCCCCCTTGACCATGGTGAGCCGTCCCATGAGGGGCCTTGAAAGGACTGCGGCCACAGAAAAGATCCCCATCACCAAACCCACCTCATGGTGACCGGTCTCCATGTCGTCCAGGGCCAGGGGGTAGAGGTAGAGAAAGGCGATGTTGGCGAACTCAAAGAAGAAAGCGACGCACAGGAATACAAAGGGGCGGTCCTGTAATATGGAGGGAATCAGGTTTTTGCCTTTCCGGATCACGGCTCCCCTTTTCCCCCTAGAGCGGTCGCCCGCAATAGGGGCAGTAACGAAAGCCCGGCTCCAGGGCCTGACCGCAATGGGGGCAGGTGAAGGTGGGTTCTCTGGGGGGTCCCGGCTCCCCCTGCTCCGATGAAACGGCCCCGCACCGCTCGCACACCAGAACAGGGGTCCCCTTCTTGATCCTGATCAAGGGGATAAAAAAAACGGAGATGTAATGGTCCACCCGCTTGAGGCGGGCCTGGAAAAGGCCACAGGATGGGCACATCCTGGGCTGATCATCCAGGGTCACCGTCCTGGGCTGGACCCCGGCAATAAAGAAAAACATGGCTCCCGGTGTGTGGATGAAGGTTAAAAGCCGGCCCTCTCCCGGTTTGAATGTCTCGGCAAAGATTTTAGCTTGTACCCATCGATAAATCAATTCCGGGCACACGTGTGTTTCCAGGGCCCCGAATCAAGCCCCGGCAGACCAAAATCCACCATCCTCGACAGACAATGATAATAAATGATGTTGCCTGATCCCTGGACACCAGCATAAGGGGCCTCTTTTTCGCCGACCCGGGTTGTGTTATAAATGAATTTCCCTCGGGGGGAGTCAAGCAATCCGGGGTCGAGAGAGTTTGGGGTATGGGCAACCGGGGTCGTTTTGGAAAATACGGGGAAAAAAAGCGGATCGAGCGCTTGAACCAGGCCCGCCTGGAAAAGATAGCCCACAGGGGGATCCGCACCCCCGTGCCCGGATCCGCGAGGAAAAGGGGCCGTCCCGTGGAGATGACCCTGAGACCGGCCCGGCCCTCGGACGCAGACTTTATCCGGGACCTGAGCCGGAAGGCCTTTCACAAGTACGGTTCCTATGAATTCCTTCTGCCCCGGTGGTTTTTATCCGGATCCACCATGACCACCATCGTCCTGTGGGGGAAAAGGCGTATCGGCTATGCCATGTTCGCCCGGATCCGCCCGGATTCCCCCTCCCCCAGGGTCTCGGAGCTTCTGGCCATTGCCGTCGAGCCCGGGGCAAGACGGCAAGGGGCCGGCGATCTCCTCCTGAAAGAGAGTCTGGAAAAGGCCCGGGAAGAGGGCATTGACACCCTGATCCTTCATACGGCCATGGACAACCTGCCCGGTCAGGCCCTCTTTCGAAAACACGGGTTCAAGCCGGCCCGGGTCAAGGAGTCCTTTTACCCCGAGGGCCAAAACGCCCTGGCCATGGTCAAAGACCTCTAGGGCTCCGGGGAAGGAAACCGCGCCCCATACATGGGGCAACGGCATTGAACATGTGTCTACCATGGGGTATGGTGGGCAAGAATCTTCTCAAAGGAGAATCATGAAACAGATCACCGATGCCCTTTTCTTTATCCAGGGACAGGATGAATTCATCCCCGACGCCCATGCCTATGTCCTGGGCCATCCCTCCTCCGGGGATTTGGCCCTGGTGGACGGAGGCCTCATGGGCAAGGGGGAATACAAGCTCCAGGCCATTCAAAAACTGGGCCTGGACCTCGCCCACATCAAACGGGTCATCATGACCCACACCCACCTGGATCACATTGGTTGCGTGCCGGAGATCCTCAAAGCCCTGCCCCAGGCCGAGCTCTGGGTCCACACCCTGGAAGCGGGCCCCTTGGAACGGGGAGAAGATGACATGGTTTACGGCATGGACATGTTTAAGAACCTCTGTCAGGTCCAATTCGGGTTGGGTCCGGAGGCCTTCAAGCTCCGGGTGGATCGCAAGCTTGAAGGGGGCGAGACCCTGGATATCGGTCAAACACAATGGGAGACCATTCACATCCCCGGCCACTCTCCCGGGAGTATAGGCCTTTACAGCTCCAAGGAGAAAATACTCATCCCCGGGGACGTGGTCTATGCGGATCATGCCATCGGCCGCTTCGATCTCCACGGGGCCAGCGGCCCTGAGTTGAGGCGCTCCCTCTATCGCCTGGCCGAGTTGCCCGTGGAAATCCTCCTTCCAGGGCACAACCACATTGTGGAAAAGGTCCCCCCCGGATATATGGAGGAGACCGCCAGGGAGTGGGAACCCTATCTCACGTAAGGAGACCCGGAAGGGGACATACTGAAAAAGGAGGCACCATGAAACAGGTGATAATTTCAGCGGTCATTCTGGTCTTTGCATTTCTTTTAGGCCCCGCCCTCTTATATTTACCGGCCCAGGCCGAGGCCACCTTCACCATCATCGGAACAGGGGGGCTCACCGGCGTCTATTTCCCCACTGGAGGCGCCATCGCCCAGACGATCAACCAAAAAAGTCATGTGTATGGAATTCGCTGCGCGGTTGAGCCTACGAGGGGCTCTGTTTTTAATGTGAACGCCGTCATGGCCGGGGACCTGGAGTTCGGCATTGTCCAATCGGACCGCCAATACCAGGCATGGAAAGGGCTTGCCGAATGGAAGGGCAAGGGGCCCCAGAAGGCCCTTCGGGCTGTCTTCAGCGTTCATCCCGAATCGGTTACCCTGGTTGGGGCCCAGGACGCCGGCATCCGGTCCATCCAGGACTTGAGAGGCAAGCGGGTGAACATCGGCAACCCCGGTTCCGGTCAACGGCAGAATGCCATTGACGCCCTCAAGGCCGCAGGACTGGATTATGAAAAAGACATCATTGCCGAAGGGGTTAACACTGCCGAGGCCCCGAAACACCTCCAGGAGGGCCGTATAGACGCCTTCTTTTACACGGTGGGCCATCCGAGCAGCGCTATCAAAGAGGCCGCCGCAGGCAAGAGAAAGATTTTTATCGTCCCTCTCCCGGCCGTGAAGGGGCTCCTGGCAAAACACCCCTATTACGCCCCCGCCACCATTCCCATCCGCTTCTATCCCGGCGCTGCCAACCAGAGGGATGTCCCCACTTTTGGGGTCAAGGCCACCTTGGTGACCTCAGCCCATGTCCCGGCAGCGGTGGTCTATGCCATGACCAAAGAGGTCTTTGACCACCTGGAGGCCTTCAAAGGCCTTCACCCGGCCTACCAGGAACTCACCAGGAAGGGGATGCTTCAAGCCTTGTCAGCACCCATTCATGACGGGGCCCTGCAGTATTATAAAGAGGCCGGCCTGATGAAATAGGGGCGGGGGTCCTTCCCGTGATCCGGAGAAGAACGCGGATTGCCTTTGAGGATAATATTCTGAATTTATTTCATGGGTGTGTCTGAGGGCATGTCCCCGTCAAAGCATTTGAGACAGAGGTCCTTTTTGGGGATCTTGAGGGCCGAGACAAAATCATCCAGGGTGTTGTACTTTACCGAGTCCGCGTCGATCTGCTTGGCCAGCCAGGCCTCCAGGGCCTTCAATTGCTCCTGGGTGGTGATATTGCCCTCTCTCATGTGCCGGCGGGCCGAGAGCTCGTCATAGCTCCGGGTGGAAATGCCGAAGTCACAAGGATACAAGAGGGGGGGGCAGGCGATACGCACGTGGACCTCCTTGGCCCCGGCCTTTTTGAGATCCCGCACCTTGTAAAATATCTGGGTCCCCCGCACAATGGAATCGTCACACAGGACCACGCGCTTTCCCCTCACCGAACGGCGGAGCACGGAGAGCTTCTTCTTGGCCATCTTTTCCCGGGCCACCTGGGTGGCCTGGGTGTAACTCCTGTCTGCATACCGGTTATAGAGAAAGACCTCCTGGTAATTGAGCCCCGATTGGATGTGATACCCGATGGCATGGGCGATTCCCGACATGGGCACCGGGGCCACCAGGTCCACCTCCAGGCCCCCTTCGTCTCCATCCCTTCGGGCCAGTTGGGCGCCCAGGTTGTTTCTCGCCTCCTGGACCCACACCCCTTCGATCACTGAATCCACGCTGGCCGTGTAGGCCCATTCAAAGGCGCAATGGGCCCGGCGGGGTGATGGAAGCTCCTTGAGGGTCTTGAAGCCCTGGCTGTTGACGAGAACGATCTCGCCCGGGTTGAGGTCCCGGACAAGCTCCATCTCCAGGTTGTGAAGGGCCCGGGACTCGGAGGCCACCGCGTACCGGCCCTGCCCCTTTCCCAGGATGAGGGGCCTGAACCCATAGATATCCCGGGTGGCATAGACCCCGTCCTTGGTGAGAAGCAAGAGGGAATAGGCCCCTCTGATCTTCTCGGAAAGGGCGGCAATGCCCTCCACCGGGTCTTCCTGCTCCAGGATGATCTTGGAAATGATCTCCACGTCATAGCCGCGGTAAAAGGCCTTGCCCCGGTTCATCATCTCCGGGACAAGCTCATGGGCGTTGATTATGTTGCCGCTGAAGGCCACGGCGATTTCCCCCAGCCGCGACTGCCACATCACGGGCTGACGCTCCTTGAGGCTCACATGGCCGATCCCCCAGTGTCCCTTCAGGTACCCGAGTTCCTGCACGGAAAAGGTGTTGCCCACCTTGCCGTAGTGGGTGATCTGGTGGATGCGGTTGTCAAAGGTGGAAATACCGCAGAACTGCTGCCCCCGATGCTGCAAAAGATCAATCCCGTTTAAGATATCCTCGACGCACTCCTCGTTGGAGTAAACCCCGAATACGCCGCAGTTATCCTTGAAAGACTCCATAAGGACTCCTTTCTCCAGGCCCTGCACAAACGCCATCACTTGATGTCGCCATGGTATTCCTGAAGGGATTTCACCATCCCGTGCCCCTCCCGGTTGGCCGCAATCCCCCTGGCCGCGGCCAGGGCCGCGGTAAGGGTGGTGATGTAGGGGATCTTGTACTTGATGGCCGCCTTCCGGATGTAGGAATCGTCATACTTGCTCAGTTTCCCGCTGGGGGTATTGATCACCAGGTGGATCTCATTGTTCTTGATGCCGTCCACAATGTTGGGCCTCCCCTCGTGCATCTTGAGGATAGGCTCCGACGGGATGCCCCGTTCCTTCAAGAAACGGCCTGTCCCGTTGGTGGCTTTGATGCTAAAGCCCAGGTCGTGAAACCGCTTGGCCACCTCCAGTACGGCGGGCCGATCCCTTTCCGAGACCGTTATCAGCACCGAGCCGCCCGAAGGGAGCACCTGCTGGGCCGCCTCCTGGGCCTTGTAAAAGGCCAGGCCGAAGGAACTTGCCAGGCCCAGGACCTCTCCTGTGGAGCGCATCTCCGGCCCCAGGAGGGGGTCCACCTCGGGAAACATGTTAAAGGGAAACACCGCCTCTTTCACGCCGAAGTGGGGAATGCCGCCCTGGGTGAGATTCAAATCGGCCAGCTTTTTGCCCAGCATGAGCTGGGTGGCGATCCGGGCCATGGAGATGTTGCAGACCTTGGAGACCAGGGGCACGGTCCGGGACGCCCGGGGGTTGGCCTCCAGGATGTACACCGTGTCCTGGGCGATGGCGTACTGGATATTCATGAGCCCCACCACGTTGAGTTCCATGGCGATCTTCCGGGTATAGTCGTAGATGGTCTCCAGGTGCTTGGCCGGGATGCTGATGGGGGGTATCACACAGGCGGAGTCGCCGGAATGGACCCCTGCCAGCTCTATGTGCTCCATCACCGCGGGCACAAAGGCGTCGGTCCCGTCCGCAATGGCGTCCGCCTCGGCCTCGATGGCGTTTTCCAGGAACTTGTCGATCAGGATGGGCCGTTCAGGAGAGACATCCACCGCCGCCGTCACGTAGCGTTTGAGCATGTCCTCGTCATGGACCACCTCCATGGCCCGGCCCCCCAGCACATAAGAGGGCCGTACCATCAAGGGATACCCGATCCGCTCCGCCACCTCAAAGGCCTCATCCAGGGTCGCCGCCATGC
This sequence comes from uncultured Desulfobacteraceae bacterium, assembly GCA_964573885.1. Classification (GTDB taxonomy): domain Bacteria; phylum Desulfobacterota; class DSM-4660; order Desulfatiglandales; family Desulfatiglandaceae; genus CAZNLL01. The sequence continues at coordinate 22,020 of CAZNLL010000058.1, forward strand.
CTGACTCGGGTTCCGGGATCCCCAGCTTGAGCATCTTTTTACGGAAACGGTCCCGATCCTCTGCCAGGTCGATGATGTCCGGCGAGGTCCCGATGATCTGGACCCCGGCCTCAGCCAGTTCCGTGGCGATGTTGAGCGGTGTCTGCCCCCCGAACTGGACGATAACCCCCTCGGGCTTCTCCTTTTCATAGATGCTCAGCACGTCCTCCACGGTGAGGGGCTCGAAGTAGAGCTTGTCCGAGGTGTC
>CAZNLL010000059.1:0-22211 GCA_964573885.1 uncultured Desulfobacteraceae bacterium
CGTGTTTTATCGCTTGGTCTGCCGGCCCGTGAACTTGAGGCTCATCAAGGGGGTGGAGAATTTCCTGCTCCAGAAGGAGGCCTTTCGGAGGCGGATGGAGCAGGGGCTGGAGCAGTATCTGGAAATTCTTGTGTCCTCGGTCAGGCATGTTCGTTCCTTTGAAAAATACAAGGCGCGGCTTCAGGAGCGTGGCGTGGCCATGGCGCCGGACGTGGAAGAGGCCATTCGACACTATCTTAAAGGTTAGGGAACCCGGGTCCAAAGGGGGAGGTGTTTATCTTGGTAGGGCCGGGGTTTTGGAAAAGAAGCCGACAAGAGAACGGGAAGCGAGGGGCTTCTCGTGGGACCTGCGGGCGCAGGGAGGAGGTTACCATGAAAACAGGAAAATATGCCTTCTATGCGGGGTTGGCGTTTGTAATGGCCATGTCCGGCCTGCTAAGCGGATGCGCCACCGGCCCAAGTCAGGGCGCCGCGCCCACAGAATACGCGGGCGTCGGCAAGGGATCCCTCTATGAGATGGGGGAAGTCAAGGCAGGAACCTTTGACACGGCCCCTTATATTCCTCAGAAGATCAAGTTCGAAGTGGTCAAGGGGCTTAAAGAAAAAGGGCTGCTTGCAGGCCCTCAGGGATCTGAGAGGCGGCTGGTGGTCCACATTGTGGTGTTCGCGTCCTACTTGGGTTATCATCACACCTTTACAGGCTGTCAAGACTGTTACAATGAGCTGGCATCTCATGTCCAGGTCAGTGATCCTCAAAAGGGGGAGGTCATTGCCCGGACCGTGGTGCACTCCTTTAACGGCGGTGGGGCGATTGTTAACGTGAGTGATTTTACCGAGATGGACCATGCCAAACAGATTGTGACTTTCCTGGAGAGCCTGGTGCGATAATAAGGCGGGGTGGTGCAACGCTGGGCCGACGATGCCCGGTCGGGCCTTTTCCCTAGGGCCCGTCCGGGGAGATAAAGGGTAGAAGGGCGCAATGGGGCAACAAGGCAGGCAGGCAGGCGGCTATTGGCCTGACGCATATCTGGCTAAGCGAAAGAGCGCCTCTGCGGCCATAGCCGGGATCAGGCGGGGGCAGAGAGTCTTTCTGGGCTCCTTTTGCGGGGAACCCCAGAGCCTGGTCAAAGAGTTGGCCTCCCAGTCTTCCAATTTCACTGATCTGGAAATTGTCCGGATCCTCAGCCTCGAGACCACCCCCCTTTCCCTGATCGCCGACCGTGATTCGGGGAAGAGCCTTAACATTCGGTCCTTTTATCTGGGTTCCGGTAAGCCCCGGGCCTTGTCGCGGAACAAGCGCTTTATCACACCCATTAACCTTTCCGCCATACCTCTGCTCTTTAAGTCCCGCCAACTGCCCATCCACGTGGCCCTTGTCCAGGTGTCCGAGCCTGATGACTTCGGGTGGATGAGTCTGGGCGTGAGCGTAGATGTGACCTTGGCCGCGGCCCAGTCAGCGGACCTGGTGATTGCCCAGGTCAATCCCAAGATGCCCCGGGTCCTGGGCAGGAGCTTTATCCACGTGAACGAGGTGGACGTGATTGTGGAGCAGGAAGAGGAAATTCTTACTGTGGGGGGGTCTCCGGAATTTGAATCGGCCCACACCATCGCCAGGCATGCGGCCAAGTTGATCGAAGACGGCTCCACCCTGCAGATAAGCCTGGGGGCTACCCCTCAAGCCCTGTTTCTGGGCCTTTCGGAAAAAAATGACCTGGGCGTTCATACCCAGTTTCTCACGGACGGCATCATGGCGCTTTTTTCCAGGGGCGTGATTACCAATAGAAAAAAGGGGTATAACGAGGGCAAACTGGTGGCGAGCGGGGCCATAGGATCCACCAACCTCTATGAATTCCTCCACGATAATCCCGGTATCGAGTTCCATCCCTCTGATTACATCAATGATCCCAGTGTCATCGGTAGACATTCCAAAATGGTGGCCCTCAATGTGGCCATGGCCATGGACCTTACAGGCCAGGTGGCGGCCGATGCCTTGCCTTACAACCACTTTTCGGGTGTAATCGGGATTATGGATTTTGTAAGGGGGGCAAGCCAGTCGCCGGGGGGGAAAAACATCACCCTCCTCCCCTCCACCACCCTGGACGGCAAGAGCAGTCGGATTGTACCGCTCCTGGACCAGGTTCCCGTGGTGGTCCCCCGCGGTGATGTCCAATACGTGGTTACCGAGTACGGCGTGGTGAACCTCTTTGGAAAGAGCCTGCAGGAGCGGGCCATTGCCATGATCAGTATCGCCCATCCCGGCTTCCGGGATCGGCTTTTTTATGAGGCCAAAGAAATGGGGCTGCTGGGCAGCGAGCGGACCCTGGCCGAGAGCATCAGGAGCGTGTATCCCCTCAAGATCGAAGTGTCGAGGATCATCAAGGGGGTGAGGGTGTTTTTTCGGCCCGCCAGTCCTACAGATGAGCGTAAGATCCAGGAGCATTTCTACAACCTGGACCGTCAGGATGTGCTCCACCGCTTCCTGCATGAAAAGACCTCCTTTGTGCGCGAGGAGGTGGCCGGGGTTTCCCAGGTGGACTATATCCACGATATGACGATTGTAGCGGTCATCGGAGACCCCGGGTTTGAGGAGATCATTGCCGTTGGGTGTTACTTCCTGGACCCGGCCAGCAACATGGCCGAAGTGGCTTACAGTGTGAACAAGGAATGGCAGGGCCAAGGGCTCTCAACCATCATTCATGAAAAGCTCGCCGAGACCGCCCGCGAGCAGGGCATTCAGGGGCTTGTGGCCTACACCACGCCCAATAACCGGCGTATGATCAGGCTTTTCAAAAAACTGCCCTATAAGGTGAGGAGCTCCTTTGACGGGGAGGTGCTTACCCTGAAACTGAGGTTTGACGAGCCCGAGACGGAAGAGCCCTGCCGTATTTAAGTTCACCAGGCCGGTCCGGGATCCTGGATGGCAGAAAGTCTGGTGCCCTGAACCCCATGGAGGGAAAAGGCCTGTAGACCGAAAAGGAGACTCAAAAGGGAGGAGAAGGACATGACGGATACACCAAAATGGTATGACGCCCACCTGGAGAAATATCGGAGAGAGGCATACATAAAAGGCAAAGGGGAATATGAGGCCCTTTATCGACAATCCCTTGAAGACCCGGACCGATTCTGGGCGGAACAGGCCAAGAAATATCTCTCCTGGGAGAAGGAATGGGATTTTGTCCTCCAATATGACTTTGAACAGGCCAAGATTGCATGGTTCGGCGGGGGCCGTCTCAACGCCAGTTACAACTGCCTGGACCGCCACCTGGACAAACTCAAAGACAAGGTCGCTTACTACTGGGAGGGAGACAGTCCCGAAGACAGGAAGGCCCTGAGTTTTTCCCAACTCTATGATGAGGTCAATAAAATGGCGGCCCTTTTAAGGGCCAGAGGTGTAGCCAAGGGAGACCGGGTGGTCATTTACATGCCCATGATCCTGGAATTGCCCGTGGCCATGTTGGCCTGCGCCCGGATCGGGGCGATTCACAGCGTCGTGTTCGGGGGGTTCAGCGCTGAGGCCCTTTCAAATCGCATCAAGAACTGTGCCGCCCGGGTCGTGATCACCGTAGACGGGGGCTTGCGGGCCGGCAAAAAGATTCCCCTCAAGGAGACCGTGGACAGGGCCCTCAAGAATTCTCCTGTGGAGACGGTCATGGTCTTTGAGCGGGCCGGGTTGAGGCCTGAGCTCGTCCAGGGCCGGGATATCTGGGGCCATGAGGCCATGTCCGACCCGGCCCTTCCCTCCTATGTGGCGCCGGAGCCCATGGATGCGGAAGATCCCCTGTTCATCCTCTATACCAGCGGGAGCACGGGCACACCCAAAGGGGTGGTGCATACCCATGGGGGGTATCTCCTGTACGCGGCTATGACCACGCGCCTGGTTTTTGATCTGAAAGATGATGAAGTCTTCTGGTGCACCGCTGATATCGGATGGGTCACAGGGCACACTTACGGCGTTTACGGCCCTCTGGCGAACGGGCTGACCAGTGTCCTCTTCGAAGGGGCCCCCACCTATCCGGACGTGGACCGGTATTGGGACATTGTGGCCAGGTACCAGGTGAACAAATTCTATACCGCACCCACCGTGATTCGTTCCTTGGCCAAAGAGGGGAGCGAACCCGTGGAAAGACATGATCTTTCATCTCTCAAGCTGCTGGGATCCGTGGGGGAGCCCATCAACCCGGAGGCCTGGCGCTGGTACTACCATTACGTGGGCAAGGACTGGTGCCCCATCATCGATACCTGGTGGCAGACGGAGACGGGCGGACACATGCTGACCCCCCTTCCCGGGGTCGCGCCCATCAAACCGGGTTCCTGTTCCTTTCCCTTTTTTGGGGTAGATCCGGTGATTCTCGACGATACGGGTGAAGAGGCCCTATACCCGGACCAGGAAGGGGTGCTTTGTATCCGGAGACCCTGGCCCGGCATGGCGCGCACCGTGTATGGAGACCATGAACGGTTTATAGAGACCTACTTTAGTCAGGTGCCTGGAATGTATTTCTCGGGGGACGGGGCCAAGAGGGATGAAGACGGATACTACTGGATTATCGGCCGCATTGACGACGTCATTAATGTATCCGGCCACCGGCTGGGCACGGCGGAGGTGGAATCGGCCCTGGTGCTTCATCCTTCCGTGGCCGAGGCGGCGGTGGTGGGATTTCCTCACGCGGTGAAGGGGCAGGGCATCTACGCCTTTGTTACCCTGAACACCGGGACCTCGCCGTCGGATGGCCTGAAAAAGGAATTGGTCAACCTGGTGAGGGGGGAAATCGGGCCCATTGCAACTATCGACGTGATCCAATGGGCGGACGGTCTGCCAAAGACGCGAAGCGGCAAGATCATGAGGCGAATCCTCCAGAAGATTGCAGCGGGAAAGGCGGATGAACTGGGGGACATCTCCACCATTGCCGACCCTGCGGTGGTGGAGAAGCTCATCAAGGAGCGTATGGCCATGCTGGGGGGGTAGGTGGTTTTTAGGGACAAAAAGGGGCATTCCTTTGAGGTGCGGGCCTACAGGGAAGAGGACTATGGCCGCCTCTGGGACATGTATGTGCGTTTTTCCCCCAAGGCCAAGTTTCAGGGTATGCCCCCTTGCGAGGACAAGGCCTGCGAAAAATGGCTCAAGGGGCTCCTTGAGGGAGGCGAAAACTATTTGGCCTGGCGCGGGAACAAGGTGATCGGCCACGTGGTGGTCCTTCCGGATTTCAGCAAAGGAGATGCAGAGTATTTGATTTTCGTGGACCGGGAGAACCGGGGCCTGGGGGTGGGATGGGCCCTGACCCTTGTGGTCATTGAAAGGGCCGAGGAACTGGGCCTCCAGAACATATGGCTGACTGTGGACGCTTACAATTTCAGGGCGACCAGACTCTATAAGAGATGCGGCTTTACCTTTTCCCAGGAGTATCGATCCCCCTCTGAACGCATGATGGTTTACAGTTGCGGGTGTGGCCATGGGGCTTAGGGTGGGGGTGGTCAGAGACGAGAGGTATCTCGATCATAAGCCCGGCCACACACACCCGGAGCATCCCAGGAGGCTCAGGGCCGTTTACCGGATGCTGGATGAAGATTTTCCCGGGGGACTTATGCGCCTTGGGCCCGAGCTGGCATCCCTGGAACAGCTTGAACGGGTTCACTCCTCCGCCTATATCGAGAGGGTCCTGAAGACCTCCGAGCACGACTTTACCAGCCTGGCCCCGGACACGCCGGCAAGTGCCAAGACCTATCTGGCCGCATGGCTGGCGGTGGGAGGGTGTGTGAAAGGCCTGGAGGCCTTGATGGCCGGGGAGTGCGAAGCATGTTTTTCCCTCGTACGTCCCCCGGGGCATCATGCCCTCCCTGACCGGGCCGGGGGATTTTGTATCTTTAATAATCTGGGCATTACGGCCCGGATCGCCATGGGGGTCTACGGATTGGAGCGGATCCTTTTGGTGGATTGGGATGTCCACCACGGGAACGGATTGAACAACCTTTTTTACGAGGAAAAAAAGGTCCTCTATTTCTCTTCTCACGATCCCCACCTCTATCCCTATTCCGGAGGATGGGAGGACACAGGCCGGGGTGAGGGGGAAGGATACACGGTCAATATCCCCCTGCCCAGGGAACTAGAAGACGAGGAATGGTTATATATCTATCGGGAGGTGTTGGGGCCCATGGTGAGGCGCTATGCCCCCCAGTTGATCCTGGTGGATGCGGGTTTCGACGGTCATCATGATGACCCCATTGGGAGGTCCCGATTCACCGAAAAGGCCTATGGGTGGCTCACCCGGCTTTTCCTGGACCTGAGGGAAGAGGTGGACAAGCCCCCGCTCCTCTTGGCCCTTGAAGGGGGGTATAATCCCCGGGCCTTGGCCGGATGCGTAAGGGAAGTGCTCATGGTGCTGACGGGAAAGGCGGAGCGGGAGAACCTCCCCGCTGGAGAGACGGAACGATCCAGAAATATGGTGAAGCGGCTTCGTGCCATCCACGGCAAGCATGGGGTATGGGTGGATAAGGGGAGACAAGAGAGAAAAGCGATCACGGAAGACTTATGATTAAGGCGAGAATAAAGGCGGAGAACCCGGAGGCGAATCTTAAGAGCTATGCCGAGACCTACGAGGCCTTTTCCCTGGAAGGGGTGGAAAGGGAATTCTCCTGGCATGGGACGGGCAAGCTCAATATCGTTCACGAGGCCGTTGACCGATGGGCCGGGGTCCAGGGGGACGCCCTGATATTTGAAAAGGACGGCCGTGTCAGGACCTATACCTACAAGGACCTGAAAGAAGAGTCCTCCCGATGGGCCAATCTCCTTGCCGGACACGGCTTTGATCAGGGGGAACGATTGTTTATTCTCCTCCCCCCCTGTCCCGAGATATATTTTGCCATGTTGGCCTGTGCCCGGCTGGGGGTGATCTTCTGTCCCCTCTATGCCACCTTGAGCTATGAAGAGCTGGAGGAGCGGATCAAAGACGGGAGACCGCGAGGGATTCTGACCCACCCGGATCTTGCCGAGGGACTTCCGGCAGAGGTGATGGACGCCGTGAAATGGGTCTTTTTTGCGCATGGACCCTTGCCCGGCCAGTTCCACGGGGAGGTGCTGGCGCCGGAGGCACTGACGCGGATGTCCGGGGAACGAGAACCGCGTTGGCTCACAAGGGATACACCCCTTTACCTCATCTATACCTCGGGCTCCACAGGCCCCCCCAAAGGGGTGGTCCATGCCCACGGCGACATGGTGGGCCACCTTATTACCGCCAGGTATGTGCTGGACCTCAGGGAAGGGGTCGTTCTCTGGACGGACGGGGATCCCGCCTGGGTGACCGGTACGGTTTACGGCGCCTTTGCCCCCTGGCTTTGTAAGGCGGTCTCGGTGATCCAGGGCAACCCCTTTTCAGCTTCCACATGGTACCACACCTTGGAACGGCACGGGGTCAATGTCTGGTATACCACGCCCATGACCATTAGGCGGCTTATAGAGGCAGGGGAGGATCTCCCCACCCGTTATGACTTCTCCCACCTCCGACATATCTCTACTGTGGGAGAGTCCCTCCTGCCGGAGCTTTTTTACTGGATCAAGCAAAACCTGCACCATTCCCCTCACGACAACTGGTGGATGAGTGAGGCGGGTATGATCTGCCTAGCCAATTTTCCTTCCATGGACATCAAGCCGGGCTCCATGGGGCGTCCAGTCCCTGGTGTGAGGGCGGCGGTCATTGATGAAAAGGGCGATCCCTTGCCCTTCTTGACCATGGGTGAACTGGCCCTTAAGGCCCCCTGGCCGTCTATAATGACCGGCATCTGGGGGGATGAAGACCGCTACAAGGCCTATTTTCGCCACAAGGGGTGGTTTTCCACCGGAGATATGGCCCTGGTGGATGAAGAGGGCTATTACTACCATCATGGTCGCATGGACGACCTGATCAAGGTGGAGGAAAAGCTGATCGGCCCCTATGAGATTGAACGCATCCTCTGCCAGCACCCGGCGGTTTGCGAGGCCGCTGTCATTTCCAAGGGAACCCGGTCCAAGGCCCCCCATCTCAAGGCCTTTATCACCATTCACAAGGCCTTTACCCCTTCAAAGCGTTTGAACCAGGAAATCAAGGCCTTTGTAAGGGGCAACCTCTCCCCGGATATCCCCCTCAAGGAGGTGGCCTTCCTGGACAGCCTCCCCAAGACCAGCTCGGGCAAGCTGCTCCGCCGTGTTTTAAGGGCCAGGGAGCTTGGATTGCCCGGGGGAGATCCCTTTCAGATGAAGGAGTAAGGGCAAGTGACCGGGGCCTAGATGTTGACGGCCTTTAAGACCATATCCCCCTCTCCGATTCCCATGTCGGCGGCGATGACCCGGCACTTGCTCTTTAAGAGAAAGCAGATGGGCCGGTTTTCTTTGGAGAGGCCTTCGTAATTCCCCTGTCCCTTGCTGATGATGAACCGGGAGCGGGCAAAGTGTTCTTTAAATTGCTCGCTGCACGTGGCAAGGATGGTGCCCGGCGCATCCGTGCCGGAGGACAAAACGGTGGCGACCTGATCGATCCCCGCCTCGCGGGCGTCCGCCTCTGTGGCGTCGTTGATGATGGGCACAGCCCGCACTGCGTAGGTGACCGGCTTTTGCAGTTCCTCTATCAATACCCTGTCAAAAACACACTCCCCGGCGTTGTCTCCAAGGTAGAGCACTTCCGGGGCTTGGGCCAGCAGGCTCTTGAAGGCCTCGTAATCGCATACGGCGAAATCCCTGGACAGGACATGGTCGATTTCCTCTTCCATGTCAAAGACCTTATTTGCACCGAAGTCTATGACGTTGCCGGCGATGGCCAGTCTGATGGCGGTCAGGAGCCTGTCCCCTGATGCTTCCACCTTTTCTTTCAGGAGGGGATACAGGGCGAGGGCCTGGTGGGTACTCTCTTGCTTGATATCCTTGTAGGGATCAGCGATTCCTGTGATCTCGCTTATCTTTTTATATATGAGCCTTCCGCTCTCCGGCGGTGTGCTTTCAAGGGGGATGGACCTGAGCATCATGCCCACTTCATCCAGGATCCGCTTGATCTGTGTTTCATCCTCTGTCGCGATACGGCCGGCCCGAAGGGCCTGGTGCAGAAAACAGGGAAAGCACTCGAGATAGGTCCTCATAGCATTCTCCTCAGGTTCTTTCGCCCAAATACAGGGTTAGGTGAGACCGGGAAAAGCCGGTCATTTTGAAAACCTTCCATCATCTTTGGAGGAAGGGAGACGATGAAGGTTCTTTTCCAGCCATCCGATCTTATCCACTTCCCGGGTGTCAAATTCAGGTACATAGGGTTTGATATCCAAAAGGGGTGTTTGATCCACAATATCCACGTCCCGGATGTGAAGGACGTTGTCCTGGACCCTCGCCAGCCTGACCACGGAAAGGCCGATGGGATTGGGCCTGCTCGGGCCCCGGATGGCGAAGATGCCGTGCGTTTCATCGTCCATGAAGGGCTTTACCGTGAGGGAAGGCTCTTTGGAGAGGTGAAAGTGGTAGATCAAGAAGATATGGGAAAAGCCTTCCAGATCCTTTAATCCCTCCGCAAACTGGAGGAACACCTCAACCTTCCCCTCCACCCCCTCCCCACCCGGGGGTTGGATAGGGGTGCCCTTGGGCGCTTTAAAGGGAGAGTGAATAATGCCGATCGGCCTGTAGCATATCTCCTCCATGGTTTCTTCTCCTTGCGGGGGGGCCATATCCTTTAGACCATGAGTGCTGGGGAGGCCCGTGAATATCAAAGAGTTAAAGGCCGTGCATCAGAGTTTCTGGGGGAAGAAAAGACTTGGCCGCCTTTCCCCCTAAGGTGTATTCATCACCAAAGAAAAGATTTCGCTATCTTTCCGTCTTAAATGTTTTCATCCAGATCCCAGAAAAAATGACCAGGATAGGGATTATGATTCATTGCACCTCAAAGATTTTATTTCCCACCCTTGGCGTCATTCCGCTTGGGGTGGCTCAAACCAGGTCACCCTATATGGGGATTCAGAAGCACATAGGGAAAACCAAGTCATCCGATTTGTCAAGGTCTTAAAGGGTTCCATTCTTTGACTTTCATCCGGAAAAGAAATAATATTTGCCGCAGAAAGGTTTCCCGAGATGTGACCAGGGAACTTGAACCGCGGCCATTTTAGGGATAGAAAAGGTTCCCTTTATGGACGCGAGCAAAACGGCAAGGATCAAGAAATGGGGAGGGATCAAAAAAGGGGCTGGAAGGGCAAGGCCGTACTGGATTCCGGGGTCTACGGGTTGACCATCCCCTTTGGAAAGGAAGCCCGGGAAGGGGAGACAAGATAGCAGGTGGGAGGCCAGACTTAATGTGTTTGCTCGTTATCGGGATCCACTGTCATGCCTGTTACAAACTGGTGCTCGCGGCCAATCGAGACGAATACTATGACCGCCCCACCGGTCAGGCCTGCTTTTGGGAAGAGGCCCCCTCCCTTCTTGCGGGAAGAGACCTGAGGGCCGGGGGCACATGGCTGGGTGTCACCAAAAAAGGAAGGATCGCGGCCATTACCAATTTCAGGGATCCGGCCTCTCACAAAGAGGGGGCTCCCAGCCGGGGAGAACTGGTGAGTGGCTTTCTGAAAGGCCGCGAGTCCCCCTTGGACTACCTTGAGCGTGTTGACAAGAGGCGGGAGGCCTACAATGGCTTCAATCTGGTCCTGGGGGAGGGAGAAAGGCTTTTTTGGTATTCCAACCGGGGGGAGGGGCCACGCCGTCTGGGGCCCGGAATCTATGGCGTGAGCAATCACCTTCTGGATACATCCTGGCCCAAGGTGGAACGGGGAAAGGAGGCCCTGGCCCGCCTCCTCGCCTCTAAGGAACGGCCTTCGGCAGAAGCCTTTTTTGGCATGCTTCAAGACCGGACCATTCCCCCGGACAGGCTCTTGCCTGAGACAGGTATAGGACTCGAATGGGAAAGGGTCCTGTCCCCCCTGTTTATCAAGAGCCCTTATTACGGCACCCGTTCTTCAACGGTCATTCTTGTCGACCAGGAAGATCGGGTCGCCTTTGAGGAAAGGACCTTTAATGGGAATCCGGATGAGCCGAGGTGTGTTCGATACGAATTTCGATTGGATCCTCAGACCGGTTGAGGCGTTTTAAGACCGGCCCTGAAAAGGGGGCAGCCAGGATAAACCATTTTGCAGGGAGGGCGACATGTTTTTTACGACAAAGAAGACGGGGGTCTTCCTGATTCTTGTGGTTTTTTTCGCGCTCGTGGTGTGGGGCCTGTTCACGGCGGCCCCGGAGGGCGTTACATCAACGGCCCAGGGCAAGTGGGAGATCATCCCGGGTGAGGATAACATCCTGACGATCAATATCCATTCCCACCCGGTGGTCGTTAGGGTGCAATCCACAAAGCCGGAGGTTGACCTTATCCTTGTGCAGGACACAAATAAGGGCGTGGTCATCGAATCCATCAGAAAGAGGGCACGCTGAGCCGCTTGGGGAGGAGGCAGAAATTATCTCAATTCCGGATTGCAAACGTGCTTGTGCCTCCGAAGACCGGAAATGTTAGGAGGGCTTAAAGGGGCCAAGCCGAAGAAAGGAGAAAATGAGACAACGTTTTGGTTTCATAGCGGTGGAAAAGGGGTATATTGGTTTTGACGAACTTGTGGAGGCCATGAAGGTTCAGGTACGCGAGGAGCTTTCGACAGGAAAGCACCGGCGCATCGGGGAAGTCCTGGTGGGACTCGGATATATGTCGGCCTCCCAACTTGAGGATGTGCTCAGGATTCAGGAGGCCTCGAGCGGAGACCCTGATGCAGGATAAAGGGGGGAAGGGAGTTGCTTTTATGAAGCGGGTACTGGTGGTGGACAACGACCTCCTCATCTTGGAGTTTATGCATGAGATCTTGTCCAAGGCGGGCCATGAAGTGGTCACCGCGGAGGACGGCCTTTCCGCGTTGGACATGCTCAAGACCTTCACGCCGGATGTGATTTTTGTGGATCTGGTGATGCCCAATATCGAAGGGAGGAAGCTGTGCCAGCTCATCCGGCAGATGGACCATGTGAAGGATGCCTACGTGGTGGTTCTCTCGGCCATTGCGGCCGAAGAGGAGCCCAATATGACGGTACTGGGGGCCGATACTTGCGTGGCCAAGGGTCCCCTCGATGAAATGGCCCCCCATATCCTGGCCCTTCTTGAGCAGCCTGAATCCCGTCCGCCAAGGGAAACCCGGGAAGAACCCATTGGTGTGAAGGGCATGCGTGCCCGGAGAATCACCAAGGAACTGCTCTCCGTTAAAAGGAATTTTGAACTCATTCTGAAAGGGATGTCCGAAGGTATTGTGGAAATCAACGAGCAAGGCAGAATCCTTTATTGCAATCCCAAGGCCCTTTCTTTCTTCGCCACGGCGGAGGGGGAACTGCTGGGCTCCCACCTCCAAGACCTTTTTCCCGAAAAGGATCGCCCGTCCGTGTCTCGAAGCCTGGAATCCATGAGGGAAAGCCGGAAAAACGTGAGCTTGGAAACCCCTTTGAACCTGGGAAAGCATCGCGTGAGACTGGACTTTCTTCCCATTGAAGGGGAAGGCCTGGCAGGCCTTATCATCTTGAACGATGTAACCGAACATGACCTTATGCAGGACCAGCTTTTTCAGGCCAAGAAGTTGGAGGCGGTGGCCACCCTGGCCGAAGGCATCGCCCATGACTACAACAACCTGCTTACGGCCATTATGGGCAATGTCTCCCTGGCCCAGATGTATGCAAAACCCGGGGATAAGGTGTTTGATCTCCTCACCGAGGCCAAGAACGCCTCCTTAAGGGCGAAGGAACTGACCGAAAGGTTTATGACCTATGCCAAGGGCGGACCGGCCGTCAAGACACGCATGTTTCTCGGCGAATTTTTGAAGGAAACAGTAAAATTGGCCCTCAGCGGGTCCAACGTGGAAAGCCTCTTTACCATCCCCGACGGGCTGTGGCGGGTGAATATGGATAAAAATCAAATGACCCATGTCATGAACAGTCTTATCAACAATGCGAAAGAGACCATGCCTGAAGGCGGCACTATCCGGGTGGGGGCGGAAAATATCGCCCTGCAACAAGAGGAAGGGGACCCGTTCCCGCATCTGCCGAGAGGCAATTACGTGAGGATATCCATCCAGGACCAGGGGATCGGCATCCCGGAAGCCAATCTGCCGAAAATATTCGAGCCCTATTTTTCCACCAAGGACCGGGGGGCCCGCAGGGGCATGGGGCTTAACCTGGCCACTTGCCATTCCATCGTCAAGGGGCATGGCGGGTATATAGACGTCCGGTCCCGGGAAGGGGTGGGGAGCACCTTCTACATTTATCTCCCTTCCGCCGAGGTGGAGGAAAAGAGTGAAGATGTGGAGACCGAAGGGCCCCAAAAGGAAAAGGGCCGCATCCTCGTCATGGACGATGAGGAAGTGGTCAGAGATGTGGCAGGGAGGATTTTGGAATATCTGGGGTATGAAGTGGCCTTTGCCGAGGACGGCGATGAGGCCGTGGAGGCCTATAAGCGGGCAAAGGCGTCGGGAAAGGCCTTTGATGCAGTCATCCTGGACTTGACCATACCCGGAGGCCGGGGCGGCAAGGCCACCCTGGAGGAGATCAAGGCGATAGAGCCCCAGGTCAAAGCGCTTATCAGCAGCGGATATTCCAGTGACCCTGTGGTCGCGGAATATGCCAAGCACGGTTTTATGGGTATGGTTTCAAAGCCCTATAAGATTGAAGAGCTCGCCCAAGTCCTTCACGATGTGATCCACAAGAAGAAACCCTGAGAGGGCGACTAGAGAGAAGCCTCGGCCCCTTCCCCGATCCTTTCCATAAAACTCTGGCGGCGCTTTTTGTCCCACTGGGTGCAAAAGGCGGGCCTGCCCTTCATGACCCGCTTCATGCATAGAGAGCAGGAGGGTTCACATCGCACGATGGGCTCTCCTGTCCGGGCCTTTTGGGGCCACAGGGGATCGGCCAAGAGCACCCGGGCCAGGCCGATTAGATCGGACGTCCCCTGTTCCAGGATTTTAACGGCTGTTTCGGGTGTCTGAATCCGGCCCGCCGTGATGACAGGCGTTTGGGGGACCGTTTTTTTGATGGTCCCTGCAAAATGGGCCATATAGGCCTCCTCCTTTTCCTTTTCAAGGTATTGGGGGAGAAAGAAGGAGTCATAGGTCCCCGCCATGACAGAGAGGTAGGCTGGCCCCCGTTTTTGGAGTTCCCGGGCAAAAAACCCGGTCTCCTCCGGGTGGAGACCCTCAGGGAGTTCCTCATCTGCGAGGAAACGATAGCCTACCGGATAATCCCCGCCGGTGGCCTCAATCACCCGTTCCACCACCATCAGGGGAAAACGCATGCGGTCTTCCAAGGACCCTCCAAAGCCGTCCTGCCTGAGGTTGGTCCTGGGTGATAAAAACTGGACAATCAGGTATCCCGTGCCCCCGTGGATTTCGACCCCGTCGAATCCGGCCGCCTTGACCCGTCCGGCCGCCTCGCCAAAGGCCTCCACCATTCTTTCGATATCATCGAGGGACATCTCTCGGGGGAGAACATCCCCGGTCTTAAAGGGGGAGGGGGCCAGCCTTTCAGGGGTAAAGGCGTACCGGCCGGCATGGTTGATTTGAAGGAAGGCCAGGGCTCCCTGTTCATGGATGATGCGGGCCAGGTCGTGGAGGCCGGGAAGAAACCGGTCATGGTCCACCCTGATGGTAAAAGGGGACCCCAGGCCCGAGGGGTCCACGGCCGCATTTTCCACCACGATGAGGGCCGCCCCGGAGGCCGCCATCTCCTTGTAATGATCCAGCAAGAGGGGGCTCACCGTACCGTCGGCGTTGGCGTAGCCCAGAAAGAGGGGGGCCATGGTGATGCGGTTCTTGAGGGTGAGGTGCTTGATGTCAAAGGGGGTGAAAAGAATGGATGGCTCAGTCACGGTGTCCTCCCGAATCCTTTGGGTTTTTTAAATGGCGCAATCAATCAATGAGAGCGATCTGAGTCTATCAAACCAAGGCCCCGCGGCCAAGGGAAAGTTTGTTTTATTGTCAACCATAAAAATATCATAGGTTGACAATAAAAGGGGCCGGTGGTAAGGGAATTTTCTGGCCTGAAGATCCTTAAGCGGAGTCAGGCATTGACGGCGTGTAAGAAATGAGGGGCATGACCACAAAAGACCATCTCCTCTCTTACCTCAAAGAGAGACAGGGAGAGTGGCTTTCCGGCCAATCCTTGAGCCGCAGGCTGGCCATAAGCCGGTCCGCCGTGTGGAAGCACATATCCCGGTTAAGGCAAGAGGGCTACCTCATAGAGTCCTTGCCCAAGAAAGGGTATGTGTTAAGAAGGCGTTCCGCCAGGCTCTTGCCCAATGAGATCCGAGAAGGGCTTTGCACAAGGAGTCTGGGAAAGCAAGGGATCGCCTATTTCGAGAGGACGGATTCCACCAATATCCGGGCAAAGGATATGGCACAGAGGGGGGTACCGGAAGGGACTCTGGCCGTCGCCGAGGAGCAGACAGGAGGCCGGGGGAGAAGAGGCAGGACCTGGTATTCTCCCCCCGGAAAGGGCTTGTACGCCACTATTATCCTGAGGCCCACAATACCCCCCAGTGAGGCGCCCAGGATAACCCTTTTGACGGCCGTGGTCTTGGCCGAGGCCCTGAGGAGCCTCACGGGGCTGGAGGCGCGAATCAAATGGCCCAATGATATCCTGATCCAGGGGAGAAAGGTGGCCGGGATACTCACGGAAATCAGTACGGAAATGGACGCCATTGAATACATCGTGGTGGGCGTTGGGGTCAACATCAATATTTCCCGTTTCCCCGTGCCCCTCAAGGATCAGGCCACGTCCCTGTTGCTGGAAACAGGGCGGCCTTTCTCAAGGATCAAGGTCCTTCATGAATTCCTGACCAGGTACGAGGCCTCCTATGAGCGCTTCAAGGGGGCCGGCTTTGAAGGCATTCTGGATCGCTTTAGGGGGCTGTCGGAGATTTTGGGCCGGCGGATCGCTGTTGATGCGGTGGATAAGACGCGGACCGGAGAAGTGCAGCGGATCGACAGGGACGGGGCCCTCCTTCTTAAAGATGAGAAAGGGCGTATGCACCGGGTTTACTCCGGGGATGTGATCTATTTGTAAGGGGAGAGATGGAAAAAAGGCCCATATCCTTGAAGGGCATGGTCTACGCCTCCATTATGGGCGCGGCTACGGCCGCAGGGGCCTATATCATGATTCCCCTGCCCCCCGTGCCCATTACGCTCCAGACCCTCTTTTCCACCCTGGCCGGGGCCCTTTTGGGGGCTCGCCTGGGGGCCTTGAGCCAGGTGGTGTATGTTCTTATCGGGATACTGGGGCTCCCGGTGTTTTCAGGAGGTAAGGCGGGACTGGGGGTCTTGTTCGGCCCCACAGGAGGATACTTAATAGGGTTTATCGCCGGCGCTTACGTGGTGGGAAAATTGAATGAGATAAAGCAGAATGCCGGATGGATCTGGATTCTCTTTTCCATGGTGGCGGGCATGGGGGCGATTTATTCCTTGGGTGTAATGCAGCTTTCCCTGGTGGCATCGCTTTCCCTGGCTAAGGCCGTGTCCGTGGGAGTGCTGCCTTTTCTCATCGGAGACGGTCTTAAGGTTGTGGCGGCGGCCGCCATCACGGTGAAGATGAGGGACCGAATTAAGATGTCAGGGAAGGACCATGATTCGATTGATTGATGTCCAGTATGGATATGAGGAAAAGGGACGGGCGGTGCTTGAAGATATCAATCTGGAACTCAGCCAGGGGAAGTATATCGCCCTCATAGGGCCCAATGGCTGCGGCAAGACCACGCTTCTGAGGCACCTCAACGGGCTTTTGATTCCTCGTCAGGGGGAGGTGTGGATCCATGGCATGAATACCAGGGATCCGGATACGCTCCAAGAGGTCAGGCGGCGGGTGGGCATGGTGTTTCAGAATCCTGATCACCAGATCGTGGGCATGAGTGTGGAGGAGGACGTCTCTTTCGGGCCGGGCAATCTGTGTATGAGCCCCGGGGAAATCCAAAGGAGGGTAAAAAGATCCTTGGGCCTTGTGGGCATGGAGACCCAGGCCAGAAGGGCGGCCCATTGCCTTTCGAGCGGAGAAAAGCAACTGGTGGCCATTGCAGGGGTCCTGGCCATGGATCCGGCCTATATCGCCTTGGACGAGCCCACGGCATACCTTGACCCCGCGGGTACGAAAAGGGTCCTTGAGGTAATTAAGACGCTCAACAGAAATGGGATCACCATTGTGCATGCCACCCACGACATGGACCAGATCGTGGAAGCGGATCAGGTGCTTGTCATGGGAGAGGGCCGAATCCTCTATAACGGCTCCCCAAAAGAGGTCTTTACCAGGATCGAGTGGCTCAAGGAACTGGGCCTGGATATACCCAAAGTCACCGAATTGATGTGGCGGCTTAGGGAAATGGGCAATGATGTGGGGCCGGATATCCTGACCCTGGATGAGGCCTGCATTGCCCTGTCTTCACGGCTTAAGGCGGGGCAGGGCCGGGTTTAGAACGATGGTTATGATAGGCCAATATGTTCCAGGGGATTCCGTGGTTCACAGGCTGGATCCCCGGGTGAAGATCCTCTCGGTGATCGGGCTGAGCATTATGATCCTGAGCGGCACCGTGTTGACGGGGGCCGTGGTGGGCTTTTTTCTCGTATCCCTTATTCCCCTTTCACGGCTTTCCCTGCGGCCTGTCGCAAGGGCCCTCAGGCCTATATGGGTCTTTGTCCTGATCCTCTTTCTTCTCCACCTCCTCTTTACAAAGGGCAGGCCCATCCCCCCCTTGGGGCCGTGGCCCGTGACCGTGACCTATGAAGGCCTTTTCAGGGGTTTGGGGGTGGCCTGGGAATTTATCCTCCTTGTGATGAGCGCCTCTATTCTTACCATGACCACCTCCCCTACAGAGCTGGTGAGCGGTATTGAAAGGCTTTTGAGGCCCCTCAAGGCGATCGGTATATCCTCCCATGATGTGGCGATCATGATCTCCATCGCATTGAGGTTCGTGCCTCTCCTTCTGGAAGAGATGAAAAGGATCAAAGAGGCCCAAACGGCCCGGGGTGCGGTCTTTGAATCGGGACCCCTCTTAGGCAGGGCCCGGGCGGCCACATCTCTCATGGTGCCGGTGATTATGGGATCCATGAGAAAGGCGGACGATCTGGTCACTGCCATGGAGGGGAGGGCTTACAGGCGGGGGCCCCGCACAACCCTGAGGGAGCTTCGCCTCTCCGGGCCTGACTACGGGGCCCTGGCGGTGATGATTCTGATCACCGCCGTCTATGGACTGGAACGTTATTCCCTCGGGGCCGGCGGCTTTCCTTTGCTCTCCTAGGACAATCCAAAGTAATCCCTTACCCTGTCCAGGGAGATCTCCGGGCAAGGGTTGAGAAACCTTGCCTTGGCCTTCTCAATACGGTCCAGGGATTCCCGGAGCCTCTTATAGGGGATTTGGCCCTGCAGGACCTCCTTCCTCAGGGATCTTATGGCCTCCAAGACCAAACCCTGGTCTTGGCATATGAGGAGGATATCGGCCCCGGCCTTAAAGGCCATGGCCGCGGCCCGGACCGTTCCCCATGTCCTGGCTATGGCCCCCATCTCGAGGTCATCGGTGATGATGAGGCCGTCAAAGCCCAGCTTTTCCCGCAAAAGGCCGGAGAGTATTCTTTGGGAAAGGGTGGCCGGGCGTTCCGGTTCCAGGGCCGGGTATAGGGCATGGGAGGTCATGACGGCACATACCCCCTCTGAAAGGGCCTCCTTGAAAGGGGGGAGGTTGATCCTTTCCATGTCCCGGGCCGCCATATCAATCCGGGGAAGATGGTGATGGGGGTCAACCCCTGCCCTGCCCAGACCGGGGAAGTGTTTGGCCACGGCCATGATGCCGTTTTTCTGGAGTTCCCGCACCACGGTCCGGCCGAGCAAGCCCACCTTTTTGGGATCCTCCCCGAAGGTTCTCCCCTCTAGATGCTTTTCCGGTACCCCCTGGGGCACATCCACGACCGGGGCCAGGTCCATATTCAGCCCCACCAGGGCCATTTCCCGGGCCGTGACCCGGGCGAAATCCACGGCCCTGTCCACCGGATGGGCATCCTCACCTATGGCCCTGCTTCCCGGGAACAAGGTAAAGGGCTCTTTCAGCCGTGCCACGGGCCCTCCTTCTTGGTCCACGGCCAGGAAGAGGGGGATCTGATGATAGTCTATGGCCTTTTCCTGGAGGTCGTTACACAGGGAGGCGAGCTGGACAGGGTTTTGGATGTTCCTGCTGAAGAGCACGATGCCCCCCAGGGAGAAGTCCCGAATGAGGGCCTCTGTGTCCGGGTCCAACTCAGGACCCTTAAGGCCGGTCATGAAGAGCCGGCCCAGCTGGAGGTCCAGTTCTGAGAGTTCCAATGTGGAAGGCGGCACCTTGCTCCCCTTTCTTACCGTATACCGGCTTTGGGCCAGATCTTCCCCCGGGGCTGAACCAAGGGCCCGAAGCCCTGGCCGGGAGAGGAGAACCCGGTTGAACAACCTGCACCATCATGTATAATTCATGGGTGTCAATTGCAACGAAAAAGGGTAATCCATGAAAGCCATGATTCTTGCCGCGGGCCTGGGAACCCGGTTGAGGCCCCTTACCCAGAGAAGGCCCAAGGCCCTGGTGCCGGTGGCAAACGTGCCGGTCATAGACCGGGTCATTCAATACCTGAGGCGGCAGGGGACGCATGAAATCATCGCCAATGCGCACCATCACCACAAATTGATGACTCGGCATCTGGACCGGGGCCAGGGAATACCCGTAGAAATCAGGGTGGAGCCCAAGATCCTGGGCACGGGAGGCGGGATCAAAAACACGGAGGATTTCTGGGGCCCCCAGTCCTTTGTGGTCATAAACGGGGACATCCTCACGGATATTGATTTGACCCCGGCCCTGGCGAGACACCGGGAAAGGGGGGACCTTGTCACCCTGATTCTCCATCGACGCCGCCCCTTTAACCAGATTCAAATCGACGAGCACTTCAATGTGAAGGACATCGCCGGCCAAAACCGCCCCGGGAGACTGGCCTTTACCGGGATACATATCATAAGGCCCGAGCTGCTCGAATACATCCCGCAAGGGCGGTTTTCCAATATTATTGATTGCTACAAGGCGCTGATCGCACAGGGAAAACCCGTGAGGGCTTACGTATCAGGGGGTCACTATTGGAGAGACATTGGATCCACCCGCAGCTATTTCCTCGCCAACAAAGAGGCCCTGGGAGATAAGGCCTTCCTGGTGGCGGCAGGGTGCCGGATTCACGACTCGGCCAGATTGAGGGGCTGGGCGGTCATGGATAAAGGGTCCAGGATTGAAGAGGGGGCGGAGGTGGAAAGGTCTGTCCTCTGGGAGGGGGTTAGGGTCAAAAGAGAGGTGCGGGTCGTGGACAGCGTGGTGACCGCATCCAAGGTGGTTGAAACGGACCTTGTGGAGGGCTTGCTCTAGAGGCGCGTCAAGCGGTCCGCCCAGGCTACGGCCTCTTGATAGAATCCAGGCAGGCGTTCGTCGGGGACAGCCACCAGGGGGAGGGTCTCACGAAACCCTTGCCAGTCGCCTGTCTCGTAGCATATGGTCAGTTCAAGAAAGGGGCTCAGTTTCCCCGTTTTCTCCACCAAGGCGCCCTTGGTGGCCTCGGAAAGGGGCAGTTTCTCCATGATGGCGTCTATGAGGGAAAACAGGCCAAGGGTGAAGAGCTCCGCCTCATCCACGTCCCGGGTGGTGCTCTTGGCCAAGAGTTCGCATAGCTTGGCCCTTACAATGGATGTCCGCATCAATTCATGGGGCTTGTCGCACGCCAGGTCGGCCATGGCCAGGACGGAAATAAATCGCCGCACCTCGTGCTCCCCCAAGAGCACAATGGCCTGCTTGATGGAAGAGACCTCTTGAATTCGCCTGAAATAGGCGGAATTGATATAGCGGAGGAGCTTATAGGAGATAGAAACATCGGCTGAAATGAGTTTTTCCAGGTCTTTTATGGAGAAGTCCTCCTTGTTCACCTCGGCCATGATCTGTAGCCATTGGACGTGAGACGGGGAGATATCTCTCCCCTCCAGGACCTGGGGCTTGCTGAAGAAATAACCCTGGAAGTATTCAAAACCCATGTCCAGGGCCTGCTCGAACTCTTCGTGGGTTTCCACCTTTTCCGCCAGTAATCGGGCGGGATAGGGGGCCAGTTCATGGATAAGGTCCTGCAGCCCTTCGGCCGGGGTCATCCTGAAATCGACCTTGACGATCTGTGCCAGTGGAATAAGGGGGAATTGCTGAGTGGCAAGGGAGAAATCATCCAGCGCAAGGCCATAGCCCTTTTGAGACAACTCGCCGCAGGCCTCCATGACCTCCTCGCTGGGGTCCACTTCTTCCAGGATTTCCACGATGATACTGTCCCTGGGAAAGAGAAGGGGGATCTTTTTAACAATCAAGTCCTGGGTGAAATTGATAAAGGCCTTTTTGCCCCCCGTGATGTTTTCTATGCCTATGGAGAGGAAGGAATCCGAGAGCACCCTTGAGGAGGCCGTGCTGCCCTCTATGTCCGGGAAGGCATTACAGAGCCCGTTTCTGAAAAGGAGCTCATATCCATAGGTCCGCTGATGTCTGTTGAAAATAGGCTGTCTGGCCACATATACGTCCATAAAGGCCGCCTTTCTGTTTCCCGGCGGGGATACACAACCCGGAGAGATGAAAAAGCACTTACATTATTATGAGCAAAAGGGGGCCTTAACTTTAGGGAAACAATGAAAATAGCGGGCGGCATTCCTTTTTGTTGAGACATATGGATCAGAAAATCGGACAATTTATTCTTTCCTTTCTTGATGACAGGGGCCTTCCCCTGGAGGGAGTAAGCCTGATTCCCCTTCAAGGCGACGGGTCCAAGAGGCGCTTTTGGCGAATCATGGTCCAGGGGGCTGGAGTCTCCCTGATCTTCATGTCCAATCCTCCCTCTGACCAGGGCTTCATGCGGGAAAACAAGGCCTATCTGAACATCGGAAGACATCTTCACCAAAAGGGACTCCCCCTCCCTGAGATCCACCGCTTTGATCTGGGAAGGGGGTGGTTTCTTTTGGAGGACCTGGGATACGAGCGCCTTCAGGATCGGGTGGTCGCGGAAAAGGAGGTGCTCCCCCTTTATGAAGAGGTCCTTGAAATCCTGCTTCGACTTCAAATCGAGGGTGCCAAGGGCTTTGAACCTTCTTGGACTTGCCAGACAGAGACCTATGACAAGCGGGTCATGCGGAGACTGGAGGCCGACTATTT
>CAZNLL010000060.1:0-22154 GCA_964573885.1 uncultured Desulfobacteraceae bacterium
AGTATGAATTTCGAGTAGAACCTTAATCTATAAAAATCAATGACTTCCCGCATAGTTAGCTCTTCCCCAAAATCATTCTTGTCCAAAAAAGGGTTTTAGCAAAATGTAATTGAAAATGTCCTCCAAGTGGAGCACCGTTGTTTTGACCGAAACAGCCAGGAACAGCCAGCAAGGAGAACGGAGTTATGGTAGCTTGTGCGATGGTTTTCTCAAGCGGGTGAGCTTGGCGTAAATCCCGCCCCGGGCCATGAGACTCTCGTGGGTCCCCTGTTCAATAATCCGGCCATGGTACATGACCAGAATCCGGTGGGCGTCTCTGATGGTGGAAAGCCTGTGGGCCACAACCAGGGTGGTCCTTCCAGCGGCCATGCGGGAGATGGCCTCCTGAATGAGACGCTCTGTCTGCGGGTCAACACTGGAGGTGGCCTCGTCAAGAATGAGTAAACGGGGCTCTGCGGCCAAGGCCCGTGCAAAGGAGAGAAGCTGCCTCTCCCCGGCCGAAAGGGTGGATCCGCCTTCGCCCAGTTGTTGGTCAAAACCGTGGGGCAGCTTTTTGATAAAGGTCAGGGCATTGGCCGCTGCGGCGGCTGATTCAATCTTCTCCCGGTCGATCCCCTCCCGGCCCAGGGAGATATTGTCCGCCAGGTTGCCTGAAAAAATGAAGACATCTTGCAGGCAAAGACCCAGGCCCCGGCGGTAGGCCCCCATGGGCCACTGCCTCAGGTCCATCCCGTCCCGGAAAAGGGCTCCCCATTGTGGATCGTAGAACCGTTCTATGAGATTGACCACGGTGGTTTTTCCTGAACCTGTGGGACCCACAAGGGCGACCGTTTCACCCGGTTTGACCTCAAAGGAGATGTCAAACAAAACCGGGCGATCCTCCCGGTAGCCAAAAGATACCTCGTCCGCAACCAGGTGGCCTTTTTGGACCGGAGGGACGCGGCGGTGTTCTGATTCGGGCATGGCGTCCCTTTGGTCCATGAACTCAAAGATCCTTTCCGTGGAGGCCATGGCCGATTGCATGATGTTGTATTTTTCCGAGATATCCCTGATGGGCTTAAAAAACATCTGGATATAGCTGATAAAGGCGACCAGAGATCCCAGGGTGATTTCTTCCCCTATGACCTTCCCGCCTCCATACCAGATAACAAGGGCGACTGCGCAGGCGGACATCAATTCCATGATGGGCATGAATATGGCGAAAACGCGGATCTGTTTCATGCCCGCCTGGTAGTTTTCATGGTTGATCCTGGAGAAGGCCTCCATCTGTTCATCCTCTGCTACAAAGAGTTGTATGATACGCATCCCGCTGAGCCGTTCCTGAAGAAAGGCGTTAAGCTTGGAGATAGTGAGCCTGAGCTCACGAAAGGCCTCCCTGGCCAGGGAGCTGAAGAGTAGGGTGAGACCAAAGATTAAGGGAAGAAGAAGGAAGGTTACCAGGGCCAGGCGCCAGTTCAGGTATAAGAGTACGGCCAGGATGCCGGTGAGGAGAAAGAAGTCCTTGAACACGGTGATGACCACGGACTTGAACATTTCATTGAGGTTCTCAATGTCATTGGTGACCCTCGTAACCAGCCTTCCTACCGGGTGACGATCAAAGAAACGGACGGCCTGGGACTGCATGCGTTGAAAAAGGTCCAGTCGAATATCCTGCATCATATGCTGGCCGATGGATTCCAGGAGATAGTGCTCCCCGTAACCCAGGCCAAAGGAGAAAAGGACCACAAAAAGACACACCACTGCCACCACGGTGACGCCCTGCAGGTCCTGTTCCCTGATAAGGAGGCGGTCTTTGCGGGGGAGTTTGTTGAGCCTGTCGTAGGAAATGAGGACGGTGTCGTCCGCCATGGGGCGAACCGCCCTCGGGGTCCCATGATCCGGGAGGCGGTCCAGGGCCTCCTGCCCGATTCTATAAAACCTCTCCGGCCTCAGGACCTTGCGTGATTGATAGCCGTGGAGGTCCGCGGGATCCATTTCCCGCATGGAACGCTGGGAGATGAAACAGGTCCTGTCCTTCCGTTCCTTTTCCAGGAGGTGGCCGTACTTGGCGAAGAGGGCCCGGCGTTCCTCCGTGGACAGCGGCTGCGTGTCCACCCGATACCAGGCGGAAAGGATGTAGCGGTCAATGGCGATCTTGGAGAGATAGGGTACCGCCAGGTCAAGAAGGGTAATCAAAAGAATGAGAGAGAGGGCTGCTCCGATAATGCCCCAATAAGGCCTGGCATAGGGGACCAGTCTTTTCAATAATCGGATGTTGTAAGGCTTTCCCAGCTTTCCTTCCTCGATGTAGCCATATTCCCCGAACACGATGGTCACCCCTCCATCCCCAACTCTTGGGCCAGGAGTTGTCTCTCATAAAGGGTGGCGTAAATATCCCCTCGGGCCAGTAGGGTTTCATGGGTCCCTTGTTCCTTTATTTCCCCGGACTCCATCACATAAATTCTATTTGCCCTGCTGATGGTGGGGACCCGGTGAGAGACGATAAGATTGGTTTTTTGACGTCTCAGTTGAAGGACCTGGTTTAAAATCCTCTCCTCGGTCGCCGTATCGACCATGGAAAGGGCGTCATCCAGAATCAGGATGGCCGGGTCAAGGACAAGGGCCCTGGCCAGGGTTACCCGTTGCCTTTGCCCCCCGGAAAGGGTGGCGCCCCGTTCCCCCAGGTGCGTATCCAGGCCTTTTTCAGTGGCCTTTACCTCTTCAAGAAGGTCTGATGCCCTTAAGACCGCTTCCAGGGCTGTCTCGGAAACATCCTTTGCCCCCAAAAGAATATTGTTTCTGATGGTATCGGAAAATAGAAACACCTCCTGGGTGACGAATCCGATATTTCTCCGTAGCCCCTTCAGGGGCAGGTGCCGCACGTCCACACCGTCCAGGAACACAGCCCCCCAAGGGGGATTGATGAGCCTGGGAATGGCGTGGAGGAGAGTGGTCTTGCCCGCACCCACGCGGCCCACCAAGGCCACCGTCTCACCGGGGTCAATATGGAGGTGTACATCTCTGAGGGTATCCGCCCTCTGGCCAGGATACCGGAAATGGAGCCCCTGGATCCGGACACCCCCCTGAATGGTTGGCCGCGCCTTGGGGTGATCCATGTCTCTGATTTCAGGGGTTTCATCAAGGATCCGGTTAATCCGCCGCATGGAGGCGGAGCCCCTCTGGACCAGGTTGGTCACCCAGCCCATGGCCATCATGGGCCATGTAAGCAGATTAAGATAGCTCGCAAAGGCCACAAAGTCCCCTGTGGTAATATCCCCTAGAATGGCGAAACGCCCTCCCAGCCAAATAACGATTGCCAGGCCCGTGTTGGTAAAAACGGCCATCATGGGAAAGAAGAAGGCCAGGGACCTGGCCAGGTCCATATTTTCGGCAATGTATTTTTCTCCTTCTTCCTTGACCCTTTCACAAGTCCACGACTCCCGATGATAGGCCTTGATCACCCGGATCCCTGCAAAGGCCTCCCGCACACGCTCGGTGAGATCGGCGAAGGTGTTCTGTACCCGCTCAAAACCCAGGGACATGCGGCGGGTCAGTACCCTGGTGAGGAAGACAATGATGGGTGCGGGAATCAGGGAAATAAGGGTCAGGGTGACGTTGATGGACATCATGAAGCCGATGGCGGCCATGCCCAGCACAAGACCGTCGGTAAGGGCTACCAGTCCCATGCCCGTGGCCATCCTGATGGCATTGATATCATTGATGGCCCTCGCCATGAGATCCCCGGTTTTTGTCCTCCCGTAAAAGCCGGGGGACAGGGTCTGGAGACGTCGGTACATGCGTTTTCTAAGTCTTTTTTCAATGACCCTGGAATGGCCCAGGATGAGAAGCCTCCAGATGTAGCGAAAGAGGCCCATGAAGAGGGCGATAAGGGCGATCATGGCCGCCTGCCGGAGAAGAACGGCGCCGGTGGCGATCTGGGCGGTCAGGAGGTCGATGGCCTTTTTGATGACCAGGGGGATAAGAAGCTGAAGAAAATCCACCGCCAAAAGGCTCATCAGACCCAGGGCAAGGGCCCAGCGGTTTTGGATGAAGTCCTCTTTCAGGGGCAGAAAGGGTTTGAAGGTTTTGGCAAAGGGACGGATAGAAGTCTTCATGGAGACCAGGAATACCGGAGAGGAACGAGAGATGTCAATCCTCAGGAGGAGGCACTAAGAAATTGACCCTCCCTGATTCATCTCCTATACTTCCTTAGTAAATCGCTCTGTTTTGTGGTTTGAGACCGGGCGAAAGCACAGGAAGGAGTAACCTTCATGGTCAGGGAAGGCTCCATTCATTGGGCCTGGGTAATCCTCGCCACCTGTTTTGTAAACCTCTTCATTAACTACTCGGTTCGCCTGGGTTATGGTGTGGTTCTCCCGGAAATGATCAGGGACCTCTCCCTCAACAGAACGGCGGGGGGCTCTATTTATAATGCCTACCTCATGATGTATATTACCCTGACTCCCCTTGCGGGATATCTTACAGACCGATTCGGGGCCCGTATTATTATTACCACCTGCGCCTTCATCCTGGGTGTCGGTGTTTTTTCGATGGGTATGATCAACACCCTCTGGATGGGATGCCTTTTTTATGGTATCACCGGCCTTGGCTCTACGGGCATGTGGACGCCTGTCATTACCATGGTCCAACGCTGGTTCACTCCGGCAAGAAGGGGCCTTGCCCTGGGAATCCTTTCTACGGGATATGGTCTGGGTTTTGCGACCATGGGCTTTGCCGTGCCCGAGGTGGTGACCCATTTCAGCTGGCGGTTTGCGTGGTACTTCTTGGGCGTGGGAGCCTTGGTGATGGTGGGGGTAAACGGGCTGCTTTTGAGGAGCGATCCGGAATCGGCTGGGCGTTCACCCTGGGGTGTAGCGGTAACCCGTCAATATGCGAAAAGCCTTGGAGACACGCACTCCAAGGCATCCGTTTCCAAGGTTTTTAGAAACAAGGTGTTTTGGCTTATAGGTTTTTCCTACTCGGCCATCGCCTATAGCCTCTATGGGATTACAACCTTTATGGTGGATTTTGCAAGGTATCAGCTGGGCATGCCCCTGGAAAAGGCCAGCCTTCTGGCCACGGTCCATGGTACATGTCAAATTTTGGGGGTCTTGTCCATCCTGCCCCTCTCCGATTACCTGGGCCGCAAGAGAACGATCGTCGGTTGCAACGCCTTCATCTGCGCCTGTCTGGTGGGAATCATTCTGAGCGCCCAATCCTGGGGGCTTGTCTATATCCTGGTGGGGATCTTGGGCGTTTTTTACGGGGTAACTTTCCCTATCTATGGGGCCTGTGCGGGAGACTATTTTCCAAAAGAGGTCATGGGGACGGTAATCGGGGCTTGGACGCCTTTTTACGGCCTGGGGGCCATCACGGTCCACTGGGTGAGCGGACTGCTGAGGGATACAACGGGAACGTATACCGAGGCCTTTTTGATTAATGCCTTCATGGCCGGTCTGGGCCTTTTATTGATGGCCTTTGTAAGGAGTGAGGGGGTCAGAGAATTTCCTGGATCTTACGGAGAGAAGTATTAGCACCATGTCTTACCCCTTTGCGGGGTTCGGAGGATGGGAGACACAAAAAGGAAAGTGAGGAAAGAAGGCATGCCGATAGACCTTAAAGGAAGAAACCTGTTGACCCTTAAGGATTTCACCCCTAAGGAAATTGCGTTTCTACTCGATTTTTCAATCCGGTTAAAGGAAGAGAAGCACTCCGGCCGAAGAATGAAAAGACTGGAAGGGAAAAATGTGGCCCTCATCTTTGAAAAGCCTTCCACAAGAACCCGTTGCGCCTTTGTGGTGGCCTGTACGGATGAGGGGGCCCACGGGGAGTATCTGGGAAAGGGCGACATTCAACTCGGTAGAAAGGAAAGCATTAAGGATACGGCCAGGGTCCTGGGGCGGATGTTTGACGGCATCCAGTTCAGGGGGTTTGAACATGAAACGGTGGAGGGCCTGGCACGATACGCCGGGGTCCCGGTCTGGAACGGTCTTACCGACAAGTTCCACCCCACACAGGTCCTTGCCGATCTTATGACCGTTTTGGAGAATAAGGGATACCTAAAAGGGATTAGATTCGTTTACGCCGGAGATGGACGGAGCAATATGGCCAATTCCCTGATGATGGGGGCCAGCAAGATGGGGATGGACTTCAGGATCCTGACTTCAGAGGCCCTGTTCCCTGAGAAGGGGTTGACCCGAGAGGCGGAGGCCTTTGCCCGGGAGGAGGGAGGGAAGATTACCCTCACACCGGATATCGACAGGGCGGTAGACGGGGCCGACGTGCTTTACACGGATGTCTGGGCCTCCATGGGTGAAGAGGATAAAATCGGAGAACGGATCAGTCTCCTTAAACCCTATCAGGTCAATCAGGAGATGGTGAATAAGACAGGAAATGCCGAGGTGATCTTTCTCCACTGCCTTCCCGCCTTCCACAATCAGGACACGGTGTTTTCGCAGAAATACCCTGATATTTGTGAGGTCACCGACGAAATTTTTGAAAGCATGCACTCCAAGGTCTTTGATGAGGCGGAAAACCGGGTACATACCATAAAGGCTGTGATGGTATCCACCCTGGGAGAAACAGAGGGCTAAAACCTTTTGGTACACGCCACCGGGGCGGCTTGCACTTTGAGGCCTTTAATCCGCAGAACCTTTTTGAAGGGATGGAGGCTACAGCCACTGCTCCGTAGACTGGAGCACACTGTTCCAGAGCCTCCCCCGGGGATCGATTTGCTTCCTCCTTGACACGGCCAGGGGGATGGGAACATGGGTGTACTCGCCGTTCCAATAACCGACCACCATGTCTGTGCGACCGGCCATGCCCGCATGCACGGCGTTGTGGCCCAGAAGAAGACAGAAAACCGAGTCATGGGGATTCGCCGGCCGGCTTCGGATGGTGTAGCTGGGGTCAATGTACTTGAGGGTTATCTCCATCCCGGTATGGTGAAAATAATCCATGATGCGTTCCTTGAGAAAGAGGCCGATGTCATTGAGGCGGATGTTTCCTGAGGCATCTTTCTCGACGGAGTTCTCCATTAGCTCTTGACCGGCTCCCTCTGCGGTGACGATGACGGCGTGCCCCCTCTTTTCCAGACGCTTTTTAAGGGATTCCAGTAAGGTCTCCAGGGTAAAAGGCACCTCAGGGACCAGACAAAAATTGACTTCACTGTTGGCCAGGGTGGCATTGGCGGCGATGAAACCCGATTCGCGGCCCATGAGCTTGACCAGACCGATACCGTTTCTCGCACCCGCGGCCTCCACGTGGGCGCTGTAAATGGCGTTCCTGGATTCGGCCACCGCCGTCTCAAAGCCAAAAGACTTGCTGGTGAAGGAGATGTCGTTGTCAATGGTCTTGGGTATGCCTATAACGGCGGTCTTCAGGCCCCGGTTTCTCAACTCCTCGTGGATGGCCTGAGCGCCCCTGAGGGTGCCGTCACCTCCGATGGCGAAAAAGAGGCCCACGTTCGTCCGCTCCAGATTATCCGCCATCTCGGAGACGTTCTGGGGGCCACGGGATGTTCCCAGGATGGTCCCCCCGAGATGATGGATATCCTTGACTTCGTCAGGTGTAAGTTCAATGGGCACGTGGCGGTATTTGGGTGAGAGGCCTTCGTATCCATATCGAAACCCGAATACCCTCTCAACGCCGTAGTGGTGATAAAGGCTTAAGACAATGGCCCGGATAACCTCGTTCAACCCCGGACAAATGCCTCCGCATGTGACAATGCCACAACGCAGTTTGGAGGGGTCAAAGAATATTTCTTGCCTGGGACCTGCCGGTTCAAATCCCGGGGGCCTGGCATCCGCCTCCAAAAGGGCCTCGATTTCCCGCAGGTCGGAATGATAGGGCACACGGCGCCCGTCATCCACGAACTGGACATGCTTCATGGGTGAGGGGATGCGGCATTCCCCCAGGCTAGAAACCGTGAAGTCCAGGACGTTACTCTGCATCTACCACTCCCTATGTGCTGTCTTTTCCTTTCCCTTACGGGCCGTCGACACGAGATCGGCACCGTAGCATGGTTTTCACCCCGACTCTTATGAACCCTTGTGCCGGCCGTGTCAACCTCAAAGATGTGAAGCGCGGATACCTCCCCTTGACATCATCCCCCCCTTTGCCTATCCTCAACCTGTTTTTCATCATTCTTTCGACCTCCGGGAGGAGAAACAGGAGCGATATGCGGCCATGAATCCTGAAAAGCAGCAAAGCGTTTTCCTCCGGGACTATATGGCGGAATACCGTACCCTCCTGGCCAATAAAAGGACCTTCCTTTCCTATATGCGCACCGCCCTGAGTGTGATTGTAGCGGGAATGGCATTCATAAAGTTCTTCGATCACCCCGTCACTCAGGTGCTCGGTTGGGTGTTCTTGCCGGTGGGACTGGCCATTATCCTTGAGGGCATCTTTACCTATAATAGGATAAGCCGAATGATTAAGGCCGAGCAGGCCAGAGCCCTCGACAGGGATGAGAGACACGCACAGGGCTCTTCGACCTGAAGCTCGAGGCTTCAAGGAGATTTTTTATGTGTACCATTCTGGTGGTATACCACTCTCAAACGGGTCGGACCGAAAAAATGGCCGAAAAGGTCGCTTGCGGTGCAGGCTCCATTGAACATGTGCACGTGGTGAAAAAGAGGGCCTCAGAGGCCACGCTTCAGGATCTTCTGGATTGTGACGGGGTGGCTTTCGGATCTCCAGAATACTTCGGTTACATGGCTGGTATGGTCAAGGACTTCTTTGATCGAACCTACTATGAGGCCCGGGAAAGAAAAGAGGTCTTCAAGAAACCCTATGTGGTGTTTATCAGCGCTGGAAATGATGGAACCGGGGCCCTGAGCAGCATTGAACGGATCTGTATCGGGTACCCCTTCAAGAAGGTCTATGATCCTTTGATTGCAAGGGGGCCGATAGGCCCTGATATACTCGATCAATGTGAGGAAATGGGCAAGACCATCGCCGCGGGTTGTGAGGCAGGAATATACTGAAAGGAAAGACTCCGTGTGTTGTACCCAGCGACGCGGTCAACCTGGCTTCTAGGATCGAAGCCCTGAACAAGGAATTTGATACGGATATTCTCATCAGTCGTTCTACCAGAGACCGCTTGGCCCAAGGCTTCCGTCTCAGGGAATTCCCCCCTGTGAGGGTTAAAGGGAAATCACAGTTGGTCCAGGTGTACGAGGTGATCTGTTAACCCCGTTATGGCATAAAAGGCGCTTTAAGCATTCTTCATCCTGCCTTTTATGGCTTCAAAGGCCACTTTTAACGCTTTAAATTTGGAAAGCACCGATAGTGATATCCAAACCCTGGATGTAAAATAGAATAAGTTTCTGTTATTGCTGTATTTATATGTCTAGGAACCGAATGCGTTTGCACTAACGGGGTTAAGCTTCTTGAACGCCTTTGATGCCGCCATGGGAGGTTCCCTTGGGGTCCTTCAGACCTGTTTGCCCAGGAGGGTGAGGATTTCCAGCCCCAGGCCGAAGGCCATAATGATGGCGCCCGAGACCCTGTTAATCAGCAGAAATTCGCGGGCCGTGAGCCGGAGCTGGAACAGGGTTAAGGCGGTCACGAGGACGGGCCCCCAGGCGGCTGATCCGGCAAAAACCCCTGCCACCAGGACGCCCGTGGAGATGTAGGCCCCTTTCCAACCGTGTACCCCCAGGGCGCTGAAGGCGGCGGTAAAGACAAGAATAGGCATGGGATTTGTGAGGGTGAGGAAAAAGCTGGATGTAAAGGCGCCCAACGCCCCTTTGGCCCTGTTGGAATTAGGGGTTTCTTGAGGGCGGCTAAAGAAGACACGGATGCCCAGCAGGATGAGGACCATGCCGCCGATGAGTTGGATCAGGGTTTGCTTCTGGGACAGGAAGTTCGAGATATAGGTCAGGCCCATGCCCGCAATGGCACCGTACACGCCGTCCACAGTGGAGGCCCCCAGAAAAGACAAGAGACCCGCGGTGGGGCCAAATGTCAGGGTCCGCCTCAGACACCATATCCCAATAGGACCCACCGGTGCACACAGGAAAAGACCGACAATAATTCCTTTAAAAAAAATCATCTCCACCATTGGAAAACCTTTTCACCCCGGTGAAACAGGTGAGGGCGCGGCCGAACAACCCGGTAGCGCGGACGAGAAGGCCTAATTTAAGACACTAAAATGTTTATAAAATATTAGAGGATATTCGATTTTTCTTTTTAACCTGTCCACCGTGGGATAAGGTGTTTGGAATTTTTCAAGCCAAGGAGGCCGGTCAATGAGTGATGATAAAAGCCCGCAATGCGCATTATGCCCCATTAAGCAAAAGATTTGTCAGCGAGAGGACGGCGAGGGGCCTGATTTTTGTCCCACCATCAATAACAAGGACTTCTTTGAAGTGATCAACAGGGAATATGAAAAACCGGAGATAAAGCACTTTGCCAAGATGGCCTCCATCCAAGAGGCCGAGTGTTACTCCAACCGCCACATCAAGCCTTACGTCCTCCATCCCGTCAAGCCAAGGGTCCAGGAGATCTGTGAATTTGCAAAAAAAATGGGCTACAAAAGGCTTGGTATCGCCTTTTGCGCGGGCCTTTATCTGGAGGCTCGATCCTTGACCCGAGTCCTCAAGGCCCAGGGATTTGAGGTGATTTCAGTGGTTTGTAAGGCGGGTGCCACACCAAAAGAGGCCCTGGGGTTGAAAGAAGAGGAAAAAATCAAGATCGGTGACTTCGAGTCCATGTGCAGTCCCATCGCCCAGGCCATGCTACTCAACCGGGAAAAGTCGGATTTTAATATCCTGGTCGGGTTGTGTGTGGGGCATGATTCCCTGTTTTTTAAATACAGTGAGGCCTTCAGCACCGTGCTCATCGCCAAGGATCGGGTCCTTGCCCATAACCCCGGGGCGGCCCTTTATACCACCGGGAGCTATTATATGCGCCTTTTGAGACCCGGAATCGATGCCCCTGAGGGAGAGGATTAAGACCCATCCCTTACCGTTGGTATCCACGGCCCAGGGCACGGTCCAAGTCGGCCAGATCCTGAAAATGTTCATAGGTGGCCTGAACCAGATCACTCCTGGCCTCTGTGAGAAGCAATTGGGCGTCGCTGTATTCAATCGCGTCTCCCACGCCCATGCGGTAGCGCCCTTCCGCCAACTCCATGTTTTCCCGGGCCTCGCCCAGGGCGATTTGTGCCGTCTTGATCCTTTCGGCCGATTCATTGACCGCAATGAAGGCCTGGGACACCTCCTGAATAACCTGCAACTCCTCCTGCTTTAACTGTGCCCTGATTCCTGCCAGATTGGCCATTGCCTCCCTGATTTCACCTTGGGTCTTCAAACCGGAGAAGATCTCCCATTGCAGGGACGCCCCTACCTCCCAGTTGTCTTCCAGGGGAAATTCCGTGTTCCCCCACCCGTAAGAGGCCCCGGCGTTTATGGAAGGCCAATACCCCGCCCGGGCGGTTTTTAGCTGGGCCTCGGCCGCCTTTACCCGGGCCTGGAGCCGGAGGACTTCAGGCCTTCCTTTGAGCGCTTCCTGAAACAAGGGATCGGGATCGGTGATGGTGGTAGGACGGGCATGCGGGTGCTCGGCCACGGTGTATTCCCCTTCCACAGGAGGGCCTCCCAGCACATTCTCCAGCTTGACCTTGGCGGTCTTTACGTCGTAAGTGGCAGTGATGAGTCTTAATTTTGTCTTGGCCCGTTCTACCAAGGCCTTGGTCACATCAATCTTGGGGCGGGTGCCGGCCTGATGCATGGCCCGGGCTTGGGCCAGGTGTCTTTCCTGGGTCCGGAGTGATTCCTCGTTTACCCCCACGAGTTCCATCTTCTTGAGGACTTCAAAATAGGCGTTTTTGACATCGCGCACAACGTCTGTCCCTGTCTTGTGGAGGCCTTTTTGACTGGCCAAAAGGTCGTGTTGGGATTGTTCCACCGCGCCGGCGGTTTTGCCGAAATCATAGATATACTGGGAGACAGAAAGGCTGGTGTTGTAATCATTGTACTCCTCATGGGTCCCCTTGAACCCCGGCACCTGGCCGGTGCTCGAGTACCACTGTCGTTCCCGCGCAACGTTGGCCTGAGAGGAGACCTGGGGTAGGTAAGCCGATTCGGCCTGGGTAACCTTGGCCCTTGATGCTTCCACCTCCTGGGCCGACGCTGTGATACCCGGATTGCGCTTGAGGGCCAGCTCCAAGACCTGATCAAGGGTGACCACCTTTTCCTGTGCCGGGCAGAAACGGGGGGAAACTGTAAAGACGAGTCCGGCCGCCACGCACAGGAGGCAGATACGTCCCCATGTGTTCATGGATTTACTCCGTTTTGAGCCTTATATTATAGGATTTGTTATTGATTTATCCGTCAGCTATGATTATCATGATCCGCCGATTTTACAAGAAAAATTGTGGGCAGATATAAAATTTCCCGGCCCGGTCCAAGACCAGGAAAGCCCTTGGAGGCGGAAGGGGTCTGAGAGGGCCGGGGCAAGGAGCCGGGAACCCGGTGAGCAGATCCGGAAGAGGCGCTGGAGGCACGAGACAGGGATGGCACGCTCGAAAAGGCTTTTTTGGACCCATGGCATGATACTGATCCTTATCCTGGCGGTTCTGGGAGGGTGTAAACAGAAAAAAGAGACAGCCGGTCCCAAAGCCCAGGCCCCTTTGGTCATGATAACTCACGCTGAACGGAAGACCGTGCCCCTTTGGCTCAAATACATCGGTACCACAGCCGCGGTCAAGTCCGTGGACATTCGTGCCAGGGTGGAAGGCTTCCTGATGAAGAGGAATTTCAAGGAGGGCACGGTTGTTAAAAAGGACGACCTTATCTATGTCATTGATCCCAGGCCGTACCAGGCCGAACTTGAGAGAAATCTGGCACAGCTTGCCAAGGATGAAGCCGCCCTGGCTTTTGCCCGTGAGCAGGTGAGGCGTTATAAGGGGCTCGCAGAGGAGGATTTCGTGGCCCGGGAAAAGCTGGATGATTTTCGAAGCCAGGAAAAGCAGGCGGCGGCCGCTTTGGAGGCGGATCGTGCGGCCATCAAACAGGCCCGCTTGGATCTGGGTTACTGTACCATACGGGCCCCCCTGGAAGGCTGCATCGGGAGGACTTTGGTCCATGTGGGGAATCTCGTAGGGGCGGGGGAGAGGACCAAATTGGCGACCATTGTCAAACTGGATCCCATCTATGTGTATTTCAGCCCCAGTGTTGAAGACCTGCTTAAAATCTTCAGGCACAAACAGGAAGGGGCCCTTCCGGTGAAACTGGCCTTTTCTGACGGGGAACCCTATCCCCATCAGGGAAAAGTGGACTTCATTGACAACACGGCAGATAAGAATACCAGCACCATTACGGTTCGGGCCGTATTTCCCAATCCCGACGGGCGTCTCCGGCCCGGAATGTATATGAATGTGAGCCTCTTCGTCACTGACATCCCTGATACAGTGCTTGTGCCTCAGAAGGCCGTGGGAGAGGATCAGGGCGGCACCTATGTCTATTTGGTGGGCCCTGATAACAAGGTGGAGGAACGACAGGTGACCACCGGCTTTGTCTTCGAGGGCAGACAGGTCATATGGAAAGGTCTAAAGGCGGGTGAGCGGGTCATCGTGGAGGGCCTTCAGACGGTAAGACCGGGCATTGCGGTTCGCACTGAAGAGGCCTCAGGGCAGAACCCAAAGAAAGAGAAAAAGGTGAATCCTGGCCAGGTCACTCAGACCGGGGCTGATGCAAAAAAGTAGGCCCCTAGGCCCTCCGGGGAGCTTAAAGGGTTAAACAGGAAAATGTTCGTCAATTTTTTCATAGATCGACCCATCTTCGCGGCGGTCATTTCTATCGTGATCACCCTCGCCGGTGCGGTGTGTATCCCCCTCCTTCCTGTAGCCCAGTTTCCCGATATTACGCCGCCCACGGTGCAGGTGAAGGCCACCTATACCGGGGCCAATGCAGAGGTGGTGGAGCAGGCCGTTACCACCCCCATCGAGGAACAGATAAACGGGGCGGAGGGAATGCTCTACATGACGTCCACGAGTGCGAGCGATGGGACCTCGACCATCAACGTCACCTTTGAAGTGGGCTATGACCTGGACATCGCCGCGGTGGATGTCCAAAACAGGGTGTCCATGGCCCTGCCCCAACTCCCCGAGGATGTGCGCCGCGTGGGGGTGACCACCCAAAAGCAGTCCACCGATTTCACCATGGCGGTAAGCCTTTTTTCGCCGGACGATACTTACGATGATCTCTTTCTCAGTAATTACGCCTCGATCAACATCGTGGACGTGCTCAAGCGCCTCCCGGGCGTGGGAGACGTGAGCGTCCTGGGTGAGCGGACCTATGCCATGCGCATCTGGCTTGACCCCAACAAGATGACGAGCTTGGGGCTTGCGGCGGGTGATGTGATTCAGGCGATCCAGGACCAAAATATCCAAGTGGCGGCCGGCAAGATCGGTGAGCCGCCCAGCCCGGCCGGTCAGGCCTTTACCTATTCCATCACCACCCTGGGTCGCCTTTCAAAGCCCTCGGAATTTGCAGATATCATCGTCCGGGTCGGGGAAGACGGGTCTTTGGTACGTATAAAGGATGTGGCCCGTGTTGAACTGGGGGCCGAGAATTACGGCTGGTATTCGAACTTGAATGGGAAGCGCTCCGCCACCATTGCTGTTTACCAACTCCCCGGAGCCAATGCCTTGAATGTGGCCACCCGTGTCAGAGAAACCATGGCCCACCTGGGGGAGCGATTACCGGAGGGGTTGTCTTACCGGATAAGCTATGACACCACCGCCTTTGTAAAGGAATCCATCAAGGAGGTCCTTATTACCCTTGTTGAGGCCATGCTCCTGGTTTTTATGGTGGTCTTCGTCTTCCTCCAGAACTGGCGTGCAACCCTGATACCCGCCATCACCATTCCCGTATCCCTGGTGGGGACCTTCGGCGTCATGAAGGCCGCTGGGTTCTCCATTAATACCCTAAGCCTTTTTGGCCTGGTCCTGGCCATTGGTCTGGTGGTGGATGATGCCATCGTGGTGGTGGAAAACGCCTCCCGGTGTATCGACGAGAAGGGCATGGAACCCAAGGAGGCCACCAAGGAGGCCATGAGGGAGGTGGTGGGTCCTATTATAGCCACCACCCTCGTCCTTATGGCCGTTTTTGTTCCGGTGGCCTTTATGCCCGGAATCAGCGGCCAGCTCTACAAGCAATTCGCCCTGACCATCGCCTTTTCCGTGACCATTTCAGCCATAAACGCCCTGACCCTGAGCCCGGCCTTGTGTGCATCTCTTTTGCAGCCCAAGGGGGGGCGGGGAAACTGGTTTTTCAGGGCCTTCAACTGGGTGTTCAACGGCTCGAGGGCCCTGTACCTTAAAGGGGTCCGGTGGTTCATCAAGGGCTGGGTGGTGGTGCTTGCGGGCTTTCTCGCCCTCATGGGAGTGACCTATTATTACTTTCGTGCCGTACCCACCGGATTTGTCCCCCCGGAGGACCAGGGCTATTTTTATACCACCATGGAGGGTCCGGAAGGGGCGTCCCTGGAGCGCACGGAGAAGGTGGCCAGTGAGGTGGAGAAGATCCTCATGTCCATTCCGGGGGTGGAGGATGTCATCACCATCGGGGGATTCAACCTGGTGGGGGGCACCCTGGATTCAGGTTCGGCCTCCCAGGTGGTCATCTTAAAACCTTGGGACCAGAGGGAATCCCCGGACCTGCACCTCGACAGTATTATGGGCCAGGTGCGGCGCAAGACCGCTCATATCTCCGAGGCCTTTGTCATGGCCTTTAATCCCCCCCCTATCCGGGGATTGAGTACCACCGGAGGGTTTGAGTTCGAATTGCAGGACATGGAAGGGGGAGAACTTACCGACATGAAGGCCGTGGCCCAGAAGATCATCAAGGAGGGTCGGAAATACTCCCAACTCCTTCCCATGAATACCACCTTTGAGGTCAATTATCCCCAGTTCTATGTGGAATTGGATCGTACCAAGGCAAAGGTCCTGGGGATTCCGGTCTCGGATGTCTTTACGGCCCTTCAGACCTACCTTGGCTCTATTTATGTAAATGATTTTAATAAGTTCGGCCGAGTGTACCGTGTTTACCTCCAGGCGGAAAAGGGGTTTCGTTCCGACCGGGCGGATATCGCCCGACTCTATGTCCGGGCCGGGGAGGGGCAGATGGTTCCTCTGAGCGCCCTGGTGGAGGTGGAGCAGATCCGCGGGGTTCAGAATATCAAACACTATAACGCCTACCGAACCGTGTCCATATACGGCGGCAATGCACCGGGCTTTAGTTCGGGGCAGGCCATCACGGCCATGGAAGGTCTGGCTGAAAAGCAATTGCCCGAGGGCTACGGCTATGAGTGGACCGGGGTGGCCCTCCAGGAGATCAAGTCGGGCGGCATGGCCCCCTTTATTTTTGGCCTGGCCCTGGTGTTCGTCTTTCTTTTCCTGGCGGCCCAGTATGAGAGCTGGACCATGCCTTTTATGGTGATGCTGGCCGTACCCCTGGCCCTTTTGGGGGCCTTGCTGGCCCAGCACTGGCGGGGCATTAATAACGACGTCTACTGCCAGATCGGACTGGTAATGCTCATCGGCCTGGCCAGTAAGAATGCCATCCTCATTGTGGAATTCGCAAAGGACCTCCGGGAACGGGGCCTGTCCATTGTGGATGCGGCCATGCAGGCGGCCCGTGAACGCCTGAGGCCCATCTTGATGACCGCCTTTGCCTTCATTCTCGGCGTGGTGCCCCTGGTTATAGCCGAGGGGGCGGGTGCGGCCAGTCGACACTCCTTGGGCACGGCCGTATTCGGAGGGATGATCGCCTCCACCTTCCTGAGCCTTGTCCTGGTTCCGGTCCTTTATGTGCTCATAGAGAGGATCAGGGAAAGGCGCGTTAAGCCCGAGGCCCCTAAGAATGGCCCCGAGAAAACTGGTGAAGGTCCCCCTTAAAGGAGATACATGTTTTCCGCTTCCTTGAGGAGATCTTCTCTGAAGTCCGGATGGCCCAGGCTGGACATAGGTTTCCTTAAAGTTTCAATGTGAGTCCATCCCAGGCAACGGTCACCTCAAGGGGGGAGTCCCCTTCAAACAAGGAGGCCAGTTTTCTTGTGTCGGCCAAGATCTTATCCAGTTTTTCATCGTCTGAGACAGGCTCCTGGTGAAACAGGCATAAGTGCTTGACCCCTGCCTCTTTGGCGAATTCCACCCCCACCACATTGTTGGAGTGTCCCCAATCTTCCTTGACGGTCCAGGCATCGGCGAGGGTGTACTGGGCGTCAAAAATAAGCAGATCGGCGCCTTTAAAAAACGAAACAGGGGACAGGGTCTCGATAGAGCCCTCGAATTTGTGCTCCGAATCCGTGGAATAGACAATCGCTTTTCCGTTTCTTTCAATTCGGTAACCGTAAGATTTGCCGGGATGATGCTGCGCTGTTGCCATTACCTGAAAGCCGGCAATGTCGTAAGCCCGGTCGGTTTCAAGCCGGACAAATTCGATTTTCGCCCTCAGATCATGAAAATCCAGAGGAAAAAAAGGGGCGCTATGCTGTCTCGTAAAGGCCTCCTTCAAGCCATCATGGCATCCGTATATGGTGATGCGGGTCCCCTCAATCAGGGTGGGCACAAAAAAGGGGAAGCCATGGATATGGTCCCAATGGGGATGGGAGAGGAGGATATGGAATTCCCGGGGGGGAGATCCTTTCCCGTTCCTGAGGAGGTGATTGCCCAGGTCCCTGATCCCGGATCCTGCGTCGCAGATGAGTCTTTCTCGGCCCTCACGAATCTCAATACACGGGGTGTTGGTGCCATAGGTTCCCTTCACCCAGAAGGGCAGGGTCTGGTCCATAAAGGCCTCTATATCCATGTCTGGACCAAGGCCTCGTTCCACAGCAATCTCAAGGGCACGATGCACCTTTTGACGGATATGCTTTGTGGTCACAGATGCGGGAAGGGATCCACGGGTCCCCCAGAAGCGCACGTCCATTTTTTTCTCCGGGTATCTGGTGGACTAACGAGGCGTCTGCCTCAATGGGGCCGGAAAGATTCCCGGCCGGAAACCCTTTTGGGGCAAGAGCGAAAACGGGGCTAATATAGGCAAACAGTGCCCGGGTGTCAAAAGAAAAGGCCGGGCGCCTCATTCCTCTTTTTCTAGATCCAGGGTGTGGGCCGCATCTTGTGGAAGGGGGGAGGAGGGATGTTGCCGCTTGAGATCTTCAATCTTTTTTAAAGGCCTTTCAAGTTGACGGCGCCTTGTGGTCATGAGGGACTCATATTCCTTTTGGGCCTCCTGAAGGCGCCTACCCATGGTCTCCATCTTTTTTGTAAATTCCGTCCATTCCTTGTGGAAGGTTCCCAAGAGGGAGAGGATGTGGCTGGAGGTCTCCTCCAGGGCAAAGCTCTCCACCGCCTGACGAACGACTCCCAGTACGGCGAAAAGGGTCAGCGGGGAGCAGAGGATCACCCTTTTTTTGAGGGTCCGGTCAATGATACCGGGATCTTGCTCCTGGATGAAGGCATAGATCTGTTCATTGGGGATGAAAAGGAGGAC
Organism: uncultured Desulfobacteraceae bacterium; assembly: GCA_964573885.1. Lineage (GTDB taxonomy): Bacteria > Desulfobacterota > DSM-4660 > Desulfatiglandales > Desulfatiglandaceae > CAZNLL01. The sequence goes on from CAZNLL010000060.1 coordinate 18,483, forward strand.
ATAATCAAGGGTACGCGCCTGAGGATTAATATATTCCCGGCCCGTGACTTCTTTTATCCTGGCCTTGGCGTCTCTGAGAAACTGGTTTCGGAAGGTGCTCTTCTCAGCCTCTGATCCGGACTCTAAAAACCTTAAATAGTTGTCCAAGGGGAATTTGACATCCATGTTCAATTTAAGGCCTTTGGGCAAAAGAAACGTGAAATCAGGTCGGGTCCCGCCCCCTTTCAAGGGCCTTTGTTTCAGGTAATTGATGTTTTCCTCAAGACCCACCAGGCGGAGGATGTCCTCGGCCATTCGCTCCCCCCACTGCCCCCTCACTTTGGTGCTTGCCAGGGCCTCGCGCAGGGTGTGGGTCGCCTGAGTGAGGGCGGCGGTCTGCTCCGTGGCGGATTTGAGTTGGGTCGCAAGCTCACCGAATTTGGCCACCCTGTCCCGCTCCAAGGTCTGAACGAGGGCGGACATCCGTTCCAGTTCCGTGGACATGCGTTTCAACTGCTCGTCAATGAGGCCTTTCTTGGCATCGATCTGACCCGCTGTCACCTCTCTTTCCGAATCAAATCTGGCCTTGGCAAGCTTGAGGAATTCTTCTGTCGACTTGGCGAGGGCCTCGAGAGAGAGGTTCCCGAAGCTGGCCTTCATATGGCCGGTTAAGGCCTCAAGGTGCTCTTTGCTTAAAGCCTCGCTCTTCTGGAGGAGATCTTCGGCCAGCTCTCTGGCTGAACGTGACTGGATGAACCTCAAAAGGAGGGCCACCACGATTCCCAGGGCAAATCCCGCTAAAAAAACGATCAACAGGGGGATCCAGTCCATAGGATTACCTCTCCTCTAAGTCTCCCTTGTGTGCCAGTGGTCCCGGAGCATTCTAAGGCCTTGCACGCTTTCTTCAGGGCTGTTGAAGACCGGATAGGTGTTCAGCTTCTTGAAAGCCTCAAGGTGCCCCCTTTCCGTAAAAAAACTCAGGGCGATGGGTTTTCCGTTTCTCTCAGAAAGGGCCTTAATAAACTGGAGCATTTGGGCGGGGCTGCCAATTTGAGGGCCGAAGATCTTGACCATGTCCGGTTCATACATGAAAGACAGGACCAGGCCGTCAATATGATCCAGGGCAAGGCAGCTTTTAAGGGTGAAGGAGAGTCCCTCCAGATCATGAACATCCCCGAAGTCCATGGGGTTTGACATGCGAATAACCCCTCCCCTCCTAAAGGCCTCGATTTCCGACAAAAGGGAGCGGGGAAGGGGGGGGCAGTGAAAACCATATTTCTCACAGGTATCTCCCAGGATAACAGAAAACCCCCCTGAAAAAGAAATGGCCACCAGGCGGTCCCCCCGTATGGGGGGGAGACGGAGGGCCTTGGCGGCAACCGTCATGTCATGGATATCGTAGGCCCGGATGATCCCCGCTTGCCTGAAGGCACAGTTCACGATCCGGTCATCATTGGAAAGGGCCGCCGTATGGGAGAAGGCGATTTTGGAGGCGGTTCGGCTCACATTGGATTTAAACACAACAACGGGCTTTTGTGAGCTCCTGGCCAGACGCATGAATTCCCGCCCCTGTTCGATGCTTTCCAGGTAAAGGTGGATCTGCTCTGTATCCGGGTCTTGAATCAGGTACTGGAGGAAATCAATTTCATTAAGGTTGAGTTTGTTCCCCACGCTCAGAATCTTTGAAAACCCGATGTGTTCTTCTGAAAAGTAGTAGGCGATCTGGGTGGTCACACCCCCGCTTTGAATAACCAGGCTCACAGGGCCTTTCTTGAATTTCTTGGGGTGCATGGGGTTAAAGGGGGTACAGAGACCTGACCCGGTGCATATGACACCGATACTGTTGGGACCGATAAATCGGATACCAAAACGGTGGGCCGCGTCAAGGAGTTCCTCCTCGGCCCGGTTACCTTTCTCGTCGTATTCCCGGAACCCCCCGGTGGAAACCACGGCATGACGGATGCCTTTCCGGCCGCAGAGTTCCAGGGTCCGGCCCACGGACCCGGAGGGCACAAGGATGACGGCCAGTTCAATACCCCGGGGCAGGGACTCAGGATCCGTTATGATCTCCCGGCCGTGAACCCTGCCCGGTTTTCTTCCTACAGGGAATATTCTTCCTTTGAATCCCATTTCCTGGCAATGCCAGATGATGTTTTTTGCGAGATTCCTGAGATCTGTACCCACACCAAAGACCGCCACGGAGGCGGGGTTAAAAAAGGGTCTCATGTTGGACTTAACTACCTCCTAGAGTGCCTACAATGGCGCATAAAGCCTGTGCCCGGCCCATTCCCGTTGCCGTTGGGTCTGGAGGGGTCCGCCGGCGGGGCCTACACATTCCAATAAGGCGGCCGGGAATTGTCAAGGAAAAAGAGGACAGGCGCCTTTCTTGACAGGGACCGGTAGATTCCTTATAGTGGTGACTCTTCGAAGACGAATAGGCAAAAAGGAGGCATATATGAGGCCTTTAGACGGAATCAGGGTTGTTGAAATGGCGGGGCTGGCCCCTTCGCCCTATTGCGGCATGATTTTGGCAGATTTTGGGGCCCAGGTGGTCATCGTGGACCGGCTGACCAGGGGCGTTCCGGAGATTCCCAACGTTATGACCAGGAATCCCTTTGATCGAGGCAAACGTTCGATGCGGATCAATTTGAAGTCCCCCCAAGGGGTGGAGATCGTGAAAGGCATGATCCGGGACTTTGATGTGCTCCTCGAACCTTACCGGCCCGGCGTGATGGAAGGACTTGGGCTGGGACCGGATGAGGCCTTGAGCTTAAACCCCAAAATCGTTTACGCCCGGCTTACCGGATGGGGTCAGAAGGGCCCCTATGCCAGCATGGCCGGTCATGACATTAACTACATCGCCCTTTCCGGGGCCCTTTCCCTCTTCAGGAGAAAGGGGGAACGACCCCTGCCACCCTGCAACCTGCTGGGTGATTTTGCAGGGGGCGGCATGCTTTGTGCCATGGGGATCCTCCTGGCCCTGATGGAAAGGAATCGTTCGGGCCAAGGGCAGGTTGTGGATGCGGCCATGGTGGACGGTGCGGCCAGTTTCAGCACCTTCTTCTTTGGAATGCTGGCCCACGAACTCATGACGCTTGACATCGGAAACAACATGCTGGACGGGGGAGCACCCTATTACCAGGCCTATGAAACGGCCGACGGCAAGTTCATGTCGGTGGGCGCCATAGAGAGCCGGTTTTACAAGGAACTCCTGGAAGGCATGGGCCTGGATCCCGCTTCCTTGCCCGACCAAAACAATAAAGAAAAATGGCCGGAAATGAGGGCCCGGTTTGCCGAGGTGTTCAAGACAAAGACCCGGGATGAATGGAGCGCCATTTTTGAGGGAAAGGATGCCTGTGTGGCTCCGGTGATTGGATTGGAGGAGGTGGGGAACCACCCCCACAACCGGGAAAGGGACCTGCTTGTAGATATCCAGGGTGTGTTGCAGCCTGCACCGGCACCCAGGCTTTCTCGCACGCCGGGTACGGCCCTTGGACCGGGAGGTCCCCGGGGCGCCAATACCCGCGAGGTCTTGATAGAGCTGGGTCATCCCGAAAAAGAGGTGGATGCCCTCTTCAAGCAGGGCATTGTGGAATAATCCCGCCCAAAGACAAAGCATCTCAATGTAAGCCCATCAAGTTATTTAATTAAAAGCGGAATTTTTTTCTTGACCGTTTAAAGATGTTTTTTTAA
>CAZNLL010000061.1:0-21965 GCA_964573885.1 uncultured Desulfobacteraceae bacterium
GGCCCTGAGGAGGATTTACACGGACGAGGGGTTTGCCTATGCAGAGGTTTTACCGAGCACAAGAGAGGACGATGAGGCCCATCTTGTGGATATTGTATACAAGATCAACAAGGGGAAAAAGGTTCGTTTTGAAAGGATTAACATCTTTGGAAACGAGGTGACGAGGGATAAGGTTATCAGGCGCGAATTAAAGGTCTATGAAGGGGACTATTATAACGGCAGGGCCTTGAAGAGGAGCGAGGAGAACCTGGACCGACTCGGCTTTTTTGAGGACGTGGAAGTCCAGACCAAGAAGGGGAGTGCCGATGACCTGGTGGTTCTCAATCTTAAGGTCAAGGAGAGGCCCACGGGTGCCTTCAGTGTGGGAGCGGGTTACAGCTCTGTGGACTCTGCCTTTGTGGCCCTGGATGTGGCGCAAAGTAACCTTTTTGGGTACGGCCAGAAACTGGAGGCCTCGGTCAAGATCGGGGGGGCCACGAATGAAATCGATATCAGTTTTATTGAGCCGTGGCTTTTTGACAAACCCCTGGCCGCGGGTATTGACGCCTATCAGTGGAAGCACGAGTACGACGATTATAGCCAGAACAGTCTCGGCAGCGCCCTCAGCCTCGGTTTTCCTCTGGGGCTGGATGTGTTTACAAAGGGATGGGTCCAGTATCGTTACGACGACGCAAAGATCACGGATGTCGCCGAGACCGCTTCTGTTCTCATAAAGGACATGAGGGGCCGAAATGTGACGAGCAGTGTAACCCTGGGGATAAAAAGAGACAGCAGAAACAAGCCCTTTAATGCGACCCGGGGTTCTGTGAACTCGTTCTCCTTCGAATATGCCGGGGGCTTTCTGGGCGGGGACGTGTATTTCAATAAATATGAGGCCAGGTCAGCGTGGTTTTTGCCCTTTTATTGGGACACCGTTTTTATGCTTCAGGGAAGGGTCGGTTATATCCAGGAAAGATCGGGGGGAAAACTACCCGTATATCAGAAGTTCTTCCTGGGTGGAATCAATACGGTCCGCGGATTTGAGTACGCCGACATCTCTCCCAGAGATCCTGCTACAGGGGACCGTATTGGTGGAGAAAAAATGATGGTTTACAACATGGAATACCGATTCCCTTTGATCAAGGATCAGGGGGTCACCGGTCTCGTATTCTTTGACGCCGGAAATGTATTTTCAAAGGATGACAGTTATACCTTCAGTGGAATAAGAAGGTCGACGGGTGGGGGTATCAGATGGTTTTCTCCCATGGGCCCCTTACGGCTTGAATACGGTTATAACCTGGATCGAAAACTGGGTGAAAAATCAGGCAAATGGGAATTTTCCATCGGAGGCCTCTTCTAGGCGCTGGTTCCATCAGAGTGACCAGAGAGGGTGAAACATAGAAAGCATACAGTTTTTTTGTTCATTATTTAGTCTAAGATTAGGGGGTCGTGATGAAACATTTTCTTGGTCTTGTCTTGGGTATGGTCCTGGTATTTTCTTTCCAAGGGCATGCGGTTTATGCCGGAGAGTACAAGTTTGGCGTGGTGGATCTGGATAGATTCCAGGAGAAATCCAAGGGGTTCCAGAAGATCAAAGAGAGCTTGCAGCAGAAGGCCCAGCATTTACAGAAGAAGCTCGAGGACGAAAGGGCTGGGTTGCTCAAGTTAGAGGAGGAGTTCAGAAAGCGGAGCATGATGTTGAACCTTGATGCCAGAGAGGACAAGCAAAGAGACCTGGATAAGAAGCGGCGTCATTTCAAGTACCTCTACGATGAGTTCACCCAGGAGATGAAAGAAGCGGAGGTGGAATTGAAGCGCAAGGTGGGAAAAGAGCTGGAAAAGGTGGTTTCGGAAATCGGAAAGAAGCAGGGATACACCATGATCCTTGAGAAAAAGACGCTCGGACTTATTTACTCCGATGATGCTATCGATATCACCGACCAGGTGATTAGACTATACGACCAAAAGAAATGACAGGAGTTTTAACCCGTTGAAGGTCCCCCTCAGAGATATTGCCCGCCAAGTGGGCGGCAGGGTCGCAGGTGATGAGAACACCCCCATTAAGGGTGTCAATTCCCTGGAGCGTGCGCAAGCGGGGGAGCTTTCCTACTTCATTGGAGGCCCTTACAGGGAAGTCCTTGAAAGGACAAAGGCCTCTGCCGTGATAGTGGCGGCGGAAAGTGACCTTTTTCAGGGGGCTCAGGTGATAGCGCCGAATCCTGAACTGGCCTACGCCAAGGCGGCCTGGCTTTTCGCTCCTCCTGTGCCAAGGTTCCCCGGCGTGAGTGAGGCTGCACTGGTTCATAAGGAGAGCCTGGTTGGCAAGGATGTCTCTATCTATCCCATGGTCTATGTGGGTGAGGGGGCTTCTATCGGGGATGAGGTGATCTTGTTTCCCGGCGTCTTCATCGGGGACAGGGTCAAGATCGGAAAAAGGACGGTGATCCACCCCAATGTATCTATCCTGCATGACTGCATCATAGGAAACGATGTCATCATCCATGCAGGAACTGTCGTAGGCAGCGACGGTTTTGGTTTTGCGAGGGACGGTTCCAGGTCTGTGAAGATTCCCCAGACGGGCTTTGTCCAGATCGATGATGACGTGGAAATCGGGGCCAACAATTGCATTGATCGGGCTGCCCTAGGAAAGACCTGGATTAAGAGGGGAGTGAAGACGGATAACCTCGTTCAAGTAGGCCACAATGTGGTTATCGGAGAGGATACGGTTATTGTGGCCCAGGTAGGGATTTCCGGTAGTTCCTCGATCGGCCGGGAAGTCATCCTGGCCGGGCAGGTGGGTATCTCCGATCATCTGGAGGTGGGCGACAGGGTCATGGTGGGCGCCCAGTCCGGGGTCGCAAAATCCGTACCTCCAGGGGAGGTGGTCACCGGGACTCCGGCCATACCCCATCGGACCTGGCTGAGGGCTTCAGGTCTTTATGCCAGGCTGCCGAACATATATGAACGGCTCAAGGGCCTTGAAAAGAGGATAAAGACCATGGAGAGCCGTTTGCCGTGACCCGTTGGATCCGGTGCGGAGGGACAAAGACACAACAGAAAAGGAGTGGACCCTGTGATGGAACTTCCCCTTTATTATCAGGATATCATTAAATTGCTTCCTCACCGCTATCCCTTCCTGTTTGTTGACCGGATTACCGAGTTGGAGCCCGGGGAAAGGGTGGTGGGGATAAAAAACGTGACAGGTAATGAGCCCTTTTTTCAGGGACACTTTCCGGGTAACCCCATTATGCCTGGAGTGCTTATTATTGAGGCCATGGCCCAGGTGGGAGGCGTTCTGGCGCGCCTTTCGGTGTATAAAGAGGCGGAGCAGGCGGGTGGTGAGGCCATTTATTTCATGTCCCTTGATAAGGTGAAATTTCGGAGGCCCGTTGTCCCGGGAGACCAAATCAGGTTTGAGTTATACCCCTTGAGAAAGGGATCAAAGGTCTGGAAGATGGCGGGCAAGGCCTTTGTAGGGGAGGAACTGGCCGCCGAAGCAGAGCTTGTCGCGACCGTTGGTTAGTCTGCCGTGCGGCTTGATTCGGCCTCGAAAGGCCTGCAGGATGGAAGCGCACCGTTGAAATTCGGGTTCTTGTTGGGGACAGCGGAGAGGTCCATAGTATGAATCAGGAAAGGCAAATACACCCATCAGCCGTGGTAGGCCGCCACGCCCAAATCGGACCCGGGGTCCAAATCGGCCCTTACAGTGCCATAGGGGACCAGGTAAGCATTGGCAGCAACACCGTGATCGGTGCCCATGTGGTCATTGAGGGCCATACACAGATTGGAGAAGGAAACAGGATCTATCCTTTTTCATCCATAGGAACCGCCCCTCAGGACATGGGCTATAGGGGCGAGGATACTCGCCTTTTTATTGGGGATTATAACATCATCCGGGAATATACCACCATTAATCGGGCCACGACCAAAGAGGAATGGCAAACGGTCATAGGAAACCACAATTATTTTATGGCCTATGCCCATATCGCCCATGATTGCACCCTGGGTGACTGGGTGATCATGTCCAATGTTGCCACCCTCGGTGGACATATCAGTATCGGAGATCATGCGGTTTTGGGTGGACTCGTGGCCGTTCATCAATTTGTACGAATAGGGGCCTATGCCTTCCTGGGGGCCAAATCCGGAATAGACAGGGATGTCCCGCCTTTTTTGATCACCGCCGGACCAAGGGCCAAACTTTACGGCGTGAACAGAAGGGGGCTCCACCGCATGGGCTTTTCCAAAGAGGTAATTGACGGATTAAAAAAGGCCTATAGTATCATTTGGCGTAAAAACAGCCGCTTCAGTGAAGGGATCAGCCAGGTCAGAAGGGAGGTGCAGTCCTTTCCGGAACTCGAGATGCTCTTGGATTTTTTCCAGGGATCGAAGAGGGGCATCCTGAGATAAACGGTTTCCGGGACGGAGGCCGAATGACAGCGAGGGCCGGCTGGGATCCTATGTCTGAGAGAGATGAAACAATTGGTCTGATTGCCGGCGGCGGACAGTTTCCTTTGATGGTGGCCGAGGCTGCACGGGAAAAGAACGTAAGGGTCCTGGCCGTGGCGCACAGGGGCGAGACCGACGAGGCCCTGGCCCATATGGTGGATGAAATTGTATGGATCAAGCTGGGCCAACTGGGCCAATTGATCAAGGCATTATCAAGGGGAGGGGTCAAGAGGGCCCTCATGGCCGGCACCATAAGCAAAAAGCGCATGTTTGGAGATGTGAAGCCGGATCTCAAGGCCATTGCTCTTTTCACAAAACTGGCTGTTTTTCATGATGACGACATCCTTCGGGCTGTGGCGGGTGAATTGGCCAAGGCGGGCATAGAGATTGTGAGTTCCACGGCCTACTTGCCCGAGCTGCTGGCTGAATCCGGGTGCTTGACACGAAAAAAGCCCACCAAGGGGGAAAAAGAGGATATAAGATTCGGCTGGGAAATCGCCAAGGAGATAGGCCGGCTCGATATCGGCCAGTGTGTGGTGGTCAGACAAAAGACGGTCTTGGCCCTGGAGGCCATTGAGGGCACGGATGAGACCATCCTGCGCGGGGGGCGCTTGGCCAAGGAAAAGGCCGTGGTCGTGAAGGTGAGCAAGCCTCATCAGGATCTGAGATTTGACATCCCATCCGTGGGACTGCAGACCCTGGATGTCATGCGCCGGGTCAAGGCATCGGTCCTTGCCATAGAGGCGGGGAAAACCCTTATGTTCGACCGTGCTCAAATGATCCGTGTGGCCGACGATGCGGGTATCAGCATCGTCGGTTGGGCGTCTGCGGAGGAAGTGCAAGGGATGTAAGGGGACTCGGCCCTTTATTTTGGAAAGGCACCAATTTTGAGCGTACACCTGGGAGATTAGAGGAAGTGCAAGGGAAAAGACTTAGAGTGGGTGTTATCGGCGTAGGCCACCTTGGGGAGTACCATGTCCAGAAATACAAGACCATTCCAACCGTACAACTGGTGGGGATTGTAGATATCAACTCAGTGAGGGCCGAGGAAATATCGCGCCGCTACGAGGTAAGGTCTTTTCCCCGTCATCAGGATATAGTGGGTATGGTGGATGCGGTCAGTGTGGCCGTGCCCACGGAAGTCCATTTTCAGGTGGCCCGGGATGTCCTTTCCAGGGGCGTCCACATGCTTATCGAAAAGCCCATTACTTATAGACTTGAGGAAGCGGACGCCCTGTTAAACCTGGCCCAGAAGAATGGACTGGTGCTCCAGGTAGGTCTGGTTGAGCGTTTCAATCCCGCGGTGGTAAAGATGGAGTCTTTGTTGAACAGGCCCGTGTTTCTTGAGTCTCACCGTATGAACCTCTTCACTCAGAGGGGGCTGGATGTCGACGTGGTCCTTGATCTCATGATTCACGATCTGGATATCTTCCTCCACGCGGTTCAGGCGGAAGTGAAAGAGGTCCATGCTGTGGGTATGTCCGTGATTACTGACAAAACGGACATCGCCAATGTGAGGATCATTTTCGAAAACGGGGCGGTGGCCAATTTGACCGCGAGCAGGGTCTCCAACAAGATACTGAGAAAGATCCGGGTCTTTCAGGCGGATGCCTATCTATCGGTCAATTGCGTGAAAAGGCATCTGCATGTGATCCGGTTGGATACGAAAGGGCGGTATCCCGAAGAGGTCCCGCAACTGTCGGCAACCAAGATGGAATTCCCCGACCAAGACCCCCTGGCAGACGAGATCAGCTCTTTTGTGAATGCCGTCTCCAATGGATCCCAGCCTTTGGTAACCGGACAGGACGGTCGACGGGCCCTTGGAGTGGCCCTTGGAATTATTGAACAGATAGAGGGGGGTTGCAGGCATTTCCAGGCCATTTGTTGATTGCACGGATGAGAGATTCGTCCTGATGGTGGCCGGTGAGGCGTCCGCCGACCTGCATGGCTCAAACCTCGTAAAGGCCATAAAGGCCTTGGATCCCGGAATTGTGTTCTGGGGTATCGGAGGCGAGAGAATGGAGGAGGCAGGCGTCAAAATCCTCTTCTCTTCTTCAGATATGGCAGTGGTGGGCCTCACCGAGGTTTTGTCCAAGGTTCGAACCGTTTTCAGGGCCTCCAGGAGTCTCAAATCCATCCTCAAGACCAGGCATCCTGACTTACTCATCCTCCTCGATTATCCGGATTTCAACCTGCATATCGCCCGAATCGCAAATCGCTTCCGGGTCCCTGTCCTCTATTACATCAGCCCTCAGGTGTGGGCATGGAGACGGGGGAGGGTTAAGAAGATCGCCAGGCGGGTCGACCGGATGGCGGTCATTTTGCCCTTTGAAAAGGCCTTTTACGGGAGGGAAGGGGTCAATGTGGATTATGTGGGCCATCCTCTCCTGGACGTGATGCCCTCGGCCTTAGACGGGGATCGGGTCAGGGGTCAATGGGGGATTTCTCAAGGTGACGTCGTGTTGGGGCTTGTCCCGGGCAGCAGGAGGGAAGAGGTAGGCAACCTGCTCCCCGCTATGGTCAACTGCGCAGATATCCTGGCGCAGCAACTGCCCGGGCTCCGGTGCCTGTTGCCCCAAGCCCCTACAATTGATTCAGGGTTTCTCCATCCCTTCTTGCAAGACTGCTCCGTGGATATCCAGGTGGTTCGAGGGCGGATGCACGAGGTCCTGGCGGCAAGCGATGTGGCCCTGGTGACCTCGGGAACGGCGACACTCGAAGCGGCCATTGTGGGTGCCCCCATGGTGATCACCTATAGGATGTCCCCTTTTTCTTACTGGGTGGCCAAGAGGGTGGTCAAGGTTTCCCATATCGGGCTTGTCAATCTGGTGGCCGGAGAGGAAATTGTGCCGGAGCTTATTCAGGGGGAAGTGGAGCCCCGGAGGCTGGCTCAGGAGGCCTTGAGATTACTTCAGGATGGGGACACGAGAAGAAAGATGGTGGAAAAACTTGCAAAGATCAGGGGGGTCCTGGGCCGGGGAGGGGCCTCCCGGAAAACCGCTCGCATCGCCCTGGAAATGATGCAGGGTTGCAGGTCATAACTCGAAAGCACGGCGAGGGGCGTTTTTATGGCTAGAACGATTTTATTGGTGGATGATGAGACCAGTATTCTTCAGTCCGTGGAAGGGATCCTCTCAGATGAAGGGTTTGAGGTGGTCAATGCGGAGAGTGGGACAGAGGCCCTTGAAAAGATTGGTGAAGTCATTCCTGATCTGGTCCTCCTCGACATTTGGATGCCCGGAATGGACGGGATTGAGGTCCTGATGAAGATCAAGGAGTCCTATCCCAACCTTCAGGTGATCATGATGTCGGGCCATGGAAATATCGAAACCGCCGTCAAGGCCACCAAATTGGGGGCCTACGATTTTATTGAAAAGCCCCTTTCCTTGGAAAAACTTATTCTCGCGGTGAATAACGCCCTGGGCTATTATAAGCTTGAAGAGGAAATCAACCTCCTGAAGGAAAGGGACAAGAACAAGTATGAGATAACAGGACATAGTAAGGCCATAAGCCAGCTAAAGGAACAGATCAGGATTGTGGCCCCCACCAATGCATGGGTGCTCATCTCCGGTGAGAACGGAACCGGCAAGGAGCTGGTGGCCCATACGATCCACAGGCTCAGTCGCAGGGGCCAGACCCCTATGGTCGAGGTCAACTGTGCGGCCATCCCAGAGGAGCTCATTGAAAGTGAACTCTTTGGCCACGAAAAGGGGGCCTTTACCGGGGCCACCACCATGAGAAAGGGCAAATTCGACACAGCCCATGAGGGGACCATTTTTTTGGATGAAATCGGGGACATGAGCCTGAAAGCCCAGTCCAAGACTTTAAGGATCTTACAGGAGCAGAAGTTTGAGAGGGTGGGGGGGACGAGAACCATCGAGGTGGACGTGCGGGTCCTGGCCGCGACAAACAAGGATCTGGAGGCGGAGATAGAAAAAGGGACTTTCAGGGAAGATCTTTACTTCAGGCTCAATGTCATTCCCATGAGGGTCCCTCCCCTTAGAGAGCGGACGGAAGATATCCCTGAGCTGGTGGAGGAGTTTTTAAGGGAATTCTCTCTCAGCACCAATATGGAGCCGAAAAAGTTTTCTGAAGATGCCCTGGAACTTCTTAAAAGGTATGACTGGCCGGGCAATGTGCGGGAGCTCAAAAACCTGGTGGAACGGCTCCTGATCATGACCCCCGGAGACGTGATTCAAGCAAAGGATATTCCCAAGCCTTTTAACCGTTCCTTGGATGTCAAGGAGGACCTGGAATCCGCCCTTATGCTGGATTCTCTCAAGGAGGCAAAGATGGAATTTGAAAAGGCCTTTATCGAGGGAAAGCTTCAGCAGTTCAATGGAAACATCTCACAGACCGCGGAATCCATCGGCATTGAACGCAGTAATCTGCACAAGAAGATCAAGACCTACGGCCTGGACCGGCTGAGGAATCCACAATGACCCTTTTTATCTCGGCCCATAGGGCCTCTTTCCCGTTTCCCGACTTTGCCGAAAAGAGCAGGGGCCGGGAGGTACACCATTCGGAGATATGCCGGCCAATCGTGTTCAGCCGGTTTCGCGCCTGTTGCCGGGAAATCTTGTCGGCCTTGGTGGCCACCGGTATTGCAGGAATGCCATAATGATGGAGCCAGTGAAATAATTGCCTGTCTCCCGAAGCGGGCTCTCTTCTTATATCCAGTATGACCACAACGGCCTTAAGGGTGGATCGCCCGCGTAAATAGGCCTCCACCATGTCTTGCCATTTCTCTTTGACCTTTAGGGGCACCCTGGCGAAGCCGTAACCCGGCAAATCAACCAGATAGATGGATTGGTTTACACGGAAGAAATTAATGGACTGGGTCCTTCCGGGCCTCGAGCTTGTCCTGGCCAGGCCCTTTCGATTGACCAGGGTGTTTATAAGAGAGGATTTTCCAACATTTGATCTGCCGGCAAAGGCAATGTCGGGCCTGTCCGGAGGAGGATACTGGTGCTCTTTAAAGGCACTTATGACAAAGGAGGCGTCCATTCAGAGGCTGCTTAACAATCAGACTGTTCTTAGAGAATAAGGGGTGGTGGGGTCTTGGAGACCCTTTTTTGCGGCCGGCCTTAGGCGGCCGCTAAGGGCCTTATCTCTTGTCCAAAAAGGCGCCGAGCCTGCGTAATCCCTCCTGGATATTTTCAAGGGAATTGGCATAAGAGAACCTGAGATAGCCCTCTGCGTTGTCTCCGAAGTCAATACCCGGGCTCACGCCCACCCCGGCCTTTTCCAGGATTTCAAAGGCCAACTCATAGGAACTGCTTTGGATATGCCTGGCGTTCACGAGCATATAAAACGCTCCGGCTGGTTCCACGGTCAGGCCCAGGCCGAGTTCCCTCACCCTCTTGACCATGTATTGCCGTCGCTGGTTATAGATACTTCTCATGTATTCCACGTCCGCCTGGGCCTCTTTCAGCGCGGCCAGACCGGCCCACTGGGAAATACTCCCCGCTGAAATGAAGAAATTTTGCTGCACTTTTTGCAGGGGCCGGATGAAATCAGGAGGGGCGATGATATAGCCCAGGCGCCATCCGGTCATGGCGTAGGCCTTGGAAAAACCGTTTAATACAAAGGCGTTTTCTGTAAATTCCAGTATGGAATGCTCCTCGGCACCATATACCAGGCCGTGATAGATTTCGTCTGAAATGACCGGCAGACCCAGCCGGGCTATGTTTTCCATGCGTTCCCGGGAGAGCAGATTCCCGGTGGGATTGGAAGGGGAATTAATGAGCAAGGCCTTGGTCCTGGTGCCGATTTTTTCCCGGAGTTGGTCGGGCCTGAGCTGGAATCCGTCCTCTTCATAGACCTCAGCGAAAACAGGCTCAGCGCCCAGGAACCGGGCAAAATTGGGGTAACAGGGGTAGTGGGGATCGGACATGAGGATCTCATCTCCCGCCTCCAGGAGGGACGAGAAGATCATAAACAGGGCCGGAGATGTCCCTGATGTGACCACCACCTGTGACGGCTCCACATGAACGCCGTATTTGTCCTGGTAATGTTGGCAAATGGTTTCCCTGAGTTCCAGGATCCCCAGGCTGTGCGTATAATGGGTTTCAGCCCTCTTAAGGGCGTCTATACCGGCCTTGCATATACACTCGGGGGTCGGGAAATCCGGCTCGCCGATTTCCAGGTGGATGATGTGGCGGCCTTGTCTTTCCAATTCGTGGGCCCGTTCCAGGACATCCATCACGATAAAGGAAGGAATTTCCCGGGCCCTCGTGCTGACCGCAGCCATAGAACTCTCTCTTCCCTTAAGGTTCCGGCCTTTCAACTCATATCACCTTATTGAGGGGATATTCTATGATCCCCTCCGCCCCTGCCTCAATGAGCTCGGGGATCAAATCCCTGACCACCTTTTTGTCCACGACCGTTTCGATGGAGACCCACTTGGAATTGTGAAGCCCAGCCACGGTGGGCGCATTCAGGCTCGGCAGGATACTGATGACCTGTTCAATATTGGCGGAGGGCACATTCATTTTAAGGCCGACCATGTTTTCGGCCTTCAGGGCCCCTTTCAGGAGCAGCAGGATCTGGTCTACCTTCGAACGTTTCCAGGGATCCGTGAGCGCCTCTCGATTGGCGATCAACTGGGTGTTGGTTTTCATGAGTTCGTGGATGCTTTTGAGACCGTGGGCCCGAATGGTGCTTCCTGTTTCCGTGACTTCCACGATGGCATCCGCCAGCCCGGAAACCACCTTTGCCTCTGTGGCCCCCCAGGAGAATTCCACCTCTACATCAATGTCCCTTTCCCTGAAGAACCGCCTGGTGAAGTTCACCAGTTCCGTGGCTATCTTCTTGCCCCTCAGGTCCTCGAGGGTCTTGATTCGGGAATCGGAGGGCACGGCCACAACCCACCTGGCCGGGTTCTGGCTTACTTTGGAATAGACCAGGTCGTCCACCACCTCCACATCGGATTCGTTTTCCTCAGTCCAGTCCCTGCCGGTGAGCCCGGCGTCCAGGGTGCCCTTTTCCACATACCACGACATCTCCTGGGCGCGGCAGAGGGCGCACTCCATGGTGTCATCATCGATTTCAGGGAAGTAACTGCGGCCGTTGACATTGATCTTCCACCCGGATTTCTCAAAGAGGCGAATGGTTGCTTCTTGGAGGCTCCCTTTGGGTATGCCGAACTTGAGCTTTTTCATTTCCCGTACACCTTTTCAGGATCGAAAAGTTTTTTACCCACAATGGTCACTTGGCCGTTGGAGGCCACTTTTTTATGAAAGCAGGAGTCATAACCGAGATGGCAGGCTGCCCCCCCCACCTGTTCCACCTTCAAAAGGAGGGTGTCATTATCACAGTCAGCATAGATTTCCTTGACCCGCTGCACATTTCCCGAGGTCCCGCCCTTGTGCCAGAGCTCCTGCCGTGACCGGCTCCAGTAGTGGGCCTCCCCTGTTTCAAGGGTCTTATGCCAGGAGAGTTCGTTCATATAAGCCAGCATCAAAACCTTCCCAGACTCATATTCCTGGACAATGGCGGGTAACAAGCCGTTACCTTTGGAGAAATCAAGCATAATCATGTGGGTCTATCCTTTCAAAAAATAAATCTTATTATATAACACAATTCTCCGAGATTTCCCAGCGCTTCCTTATATCAATCCAAGGGGTGTCGATGCACCCCTTCCCTGACAAGGCCCTGGCGGGAACCGCTCAATTGGCCGCATGCGGCCTCAATATCCGCACCTTTACTTTTTCGAATAATGGCCGTGAAGTGCCGATGGAGGAGGATTTCTTGGAATCGAAAGATCCTCTCCGCGGTTGGGGGTGAGAATTCCCCCCCTGGAGAGGGGTTCAGGGGGATGAGGTTGATCTTGGCCTTTTGGTGTGACAAAAGACGGGCCAGTTTCAGTGCATCTTGATCCCGGTCATTGACGTCGCCAATAAGGACGTATTCAAAGGTGACCCTGCGTCTGTTCGGCAATGGGAAGACCCTGCAGGCCTCAAGGAGCTCTTTTAATGGGTATTTACGGTTAACCGGCATGAGAAAATCTCGGATAGGATCGTCAGGGGCATTCAGGGACACGGCCAGGTTAACGGTGACATCCTTGCCCATCCTCATCATTTCTGGAACAAGCCCGCACGTGGAAAGGGTGACCTTACGATGGGAGAAGTTCAGGCCCTCCTGGCCCGTTATGTTCTTTAAGGCCTTTATGACCGCCTCATAATTGGCAAGGGGCTCACCCATTCCCATGAAGACGATATTGGTCAGGGCTTCAGGGTTGTCCAGGGAACGCTTGACTTCGATCACCTGGTCGACAATCTCCGAAGGCGCCAAATTCCTTTTAAATCCCTGCTTCGCGGTGAGACAAAAGCGGCAGCCCATGGCACATCCCGCCTGTGAAGAGATGCACAGGGTCAGGTGGTCCCGTTCGGGAATGAGTACCGATTCAATCATGGGCCCGTCGTGTAACTGGAAAAGGAATTTTCGTGTCCCGTCCTCTGAGTGGAGCACCTCGATTTGATGTAAGCTCTTGATTCGTGCCTTTTTTTCGAGAACGGTCCGTAGCGGCTTTGGCAGATTGGTCATTTCTTCAAAGGAGGCGGCCAGCTTTTTAAAGACCCAGTGCCTTATCTGTCGCCCCCTGTAAGGTTCAAGCCCCAGGTCTTCGGCCCAGTGCTCTGTTTGCCCCATATCCAGACCCGAAAGGTTAATCTTCATTTCGGCCTCTGCCCTTTGAAAGAGCCGCTGGATTGGGGCACATGGTGCGCAGCTTGGCCAGTTCCCAGACGTAGTCATAGAGGTGGAGCCCCTTACTGGAGGCGATCATTTCACCGTCCTCCACGCCGATGCCGGATGCCATATATTCCTTCAAAAGCTGAATGGCTCCCAGGTTGGCGGGAAAGCCGTTCCACAGATCCCAGGATCGGAAATAGATCATAAAATGGAGCCGGCCATCCTGTATCCGGGTGTCAATGCCCCTGAGGCACGGAGGATCCCGGAGGTAGATGGCACGAGGATCACCTACGGTCATATAGGCCTGGTTGGTCCCGAATCCGTCCTCTCTGTAAATGCGAATTACCTCACCGATTTGTGCTTCAAGGTATTGACCATAGGTATAGTCCTCACCGGGCTTTTTGGCCTCGGTCATGAGGTAGGGAAGGTATTCATCCAAATACCCATCAATGACGGGATTGGGGATGCCCAGGGAGGGAGGAATATCTGGCAAAAGAGGGCGAACACCCGGGTATTTGATGTGGATGGTCACATAATCAAATTCGAGCCGCCTCTGCCCTTCATAACTCCCCCGGTCTATCACGTACTCCCTTCCGGTCTCAAGAAGCCTGTAGATGCATTGAAACCATGCATCAGGCAGATCCCGTGCTTCAATAAATTCTAGGTCCATGGATCCTTCTCTCCTTAGGGCGCCTCCTCGCCGGTCAATACAAAAGGTAAAGCCATGCGCCTCATAGGGCGATTTTTTCCAGAAGATCGGCGATATATTCTCCTTTATTCAGATCTGAGAGCCATTCCTCGGGAAGGCTTCCCATGCCCAGATACGCCCCCAGCACCATGCCCACCGCCATTCCCCTGGCCGCGCTGTCTCCTCCTGCCATGACAGACTGGACCAGGGCCTCTCTCAGGTCCCTTTCATACTTGGCGATGAGGTGAACCACGCCGGGAAGGGCATCAGGGGTGTGGCAGGTCTGGCCGAACCGGGCAATGGCGGCCACGCTTTCCCCTTCCTTTGACTGGAGTCCTTTTTCTACCCAGCCCATGAGGGGCGTATTTGGGTAGTCCTGTTGTGAGATCTCCTCCAGGGCCTTGACGGGGGAGGCTCCATCCAAGACGCGGTAAAGGACCCCGGCAAAGAACTCCGCACTATCCACGGTCAGGGGATCCCCGTGGGTCATACGGGTCTGGGCCTTGGCCGCCTCCACCATGGTGTCGGGCTCCTTGTAAAATCGATACACAAGGGGGAAGGCCCTGGCTGCCCCGGCCAGATCGTTTGAAGGAGATCCCGCCTCCTTTGCCCCTTTCCCCGAGGCATAGCTGGAGAGGGTTAGACGGGTCGCCTCGTCCATATACCCCGTATAGCCGTCGAACAGGGCCCGCCACCGGCTGGAGAAATCCTCCAGATCAAAAGTCCCTTTTTCCGCAATGGATTCCAAGAGGACCAGGGCCTGGTCCCCGTAATGGGTGAAATCCCCTTTTTCTTTGGTGGCATGGAATGATCCCGACCCTGGCTTTAAGAGGCGATCCACCCTTCCGAAGCGTTTTCTGATCTGTTCAGTATCATATATCCAGTGTGCACCCAGGGCCAGGGAGTCCGCCACAAAAGCGGCAAAAACCATGGCTTTTCCGTGATCGCTCATAGGATCCTCCTCAAGGCGGTTTTATGGTCATGTTCAGGCATCCCGGTAGGCGCCCTTCTTCCTCGCTTAAGTTAACAAGGGCCCTTTAAAGGGTCAACGAATAAAGGAAAGGGCGTCCATCACCTTCCTGTCCACCCGTGAGAAGGGGAGGGTTTCCAGGTCGGCTTCCACCGCCCAGGTCCAGGCCTGGCATGTGAGGGGCCGGGGATCACCGCCGACCAGCTTGCAACGGAAGGCGTGGAGGGTTATTTTGAAATGTGTGTAGGTGTGGCTCACGGAAATCAAGGGGTCTTTCACCCTTACCTTAATGCCGATTTCCGCCATGACCGTTTTTCGAAGGGCCTGGGCCAGGTCCTCCTTTTTCTCCAGAAGCCCTCCCGGAAATTTCCAAAGCCCTCCAAGAAGCCCTTGCCCGGGCCTCTGGACGATCAATAGCCTTCCTTGGGGGTCGGAAATCAGGGCGGCGGTTCCCTCCTTATAGGAGAGGGGCCCCCGCCTTTTACGCAGGGGCAAACGCTCTTCCATTTTTTGCCGCCTGGCCATACAAAGCTTCTCTAAGGGACAATCTTCGCATGCCGGACTGCGGGGAGTACAGATAAGGGCGCCCAGGTCCATCAAGGCCTGATTAAAGCGGCCCGGGTGGTGACCTGGGACAAGCTTCGCGACCCGTGTATGAATCTTCCCAAGGGTTTCCGTCTTATCCACGGCCTCCCGAATGAGGTAGAGGCGACTCACTATCCTGCGTACGTTTCCGTCCACAGCGGGTATTCTCTGGCCATAGGCAATACTCAAGATGGCTGCGGCCGTGTATGGACCAACCCCCGGCAGGTTCAAGAGCTCTTTCCGGGTATCCGGAATTCGCCCTCCCAGGTGGCGGACGATTTTCCGGGCCGCTTCGTGGAGGTAACGGGCCCTTGAATAATACCCCAAATTCTCCCAGGCCTTTAATACTTCCTGGAGGGGGGCCCGGGCCAGGCCCTGTATGTTGGGGAATTTCTGCAGGAAATAGTGGTAGTAGGGGATCACCGTAGCCACCTGGGTCTGTTGTAACATGATCTCGGAGACCCAGATAAAATAGGGGTTCCGTGTTTCCCGCCAGGGAAGGCGGCGTCCATGCCTTGCATACCAGGCCAGAATGTTATCTCTTATATGATTTGGTTGAGCCATAGAGGAGAGAGACCTTTTTGGAAGGACACTGTAGTCCCTGGTGTTCCAAGGGTCAATGGCAAAGGTGGCAGGCGCCTCACGCGGAAGGAATGGCAAAAAAACCTGGACAAATGCCTTAACAGGCCCTAGATCATCTAAGGGCTCAGGTTGAAACAGGATGTGGACGCTATATACCCAGGAAAGGGGAAAAAATGGCACACAAAGGAACCGTGAAGGGCATGAAAAGGGTTTTTATTTATTCCTGGGTCCTGCTGGTTCTGGGCTGTTCCGTCGCCTTTGGGGCGGGACCCAGGGGATTGGAGCATGTGGTGATCCTCCACACCAATGATACCCACGGTCATCCCGTGAAGTTTTCTTTCCGTTCAATCGCTGCGGTGGGCGGTCTGGCCGCCCGGTCCACCCTGGTTGATAGGATTCGAAAGAAAGAGGGAAAGGTCCTGCTCCTGGATGCAGGGGATATTAACACAGGAAAGGCCGTCTCCAACCTTTTCCATGCAAAACCGGATATTCTGGGTTTTAACTGCCTCCGCTATGACGCCATGACCTTGGGAAATCATGAGTTCGACCATCCCCTGCATGTCTTGCGGGAGCAAATGGCCCTGGCCTCTTTTCCGTTCCTTTCGGCCAATGTGAAAACCGCGGCGGGAAAAAGCCTGGCAAACCCTTATATAATCAAGGACATGGGACATCTCAAGGTGGCCATACTGGGGCTTACCACAAAGGAGACGGAGGTCACCGGGAACCCCCAAAACATCCGGGGACTGGTCTTTGAGGACGAAGTGAAAACGGCGGAAAGGTGGGTCCCACGCCTGAGAAAGAAGGCGGATCTTCTCATCGCCCTGGTCCATTTGGGTATATACGGCTCTAGCGAAAAAGGATCCAAGAGACTGGCCGCGGAGGTAGAGGGCATTGACCTTATTGTGGACGGCCATACCCACACCAGGCTCGAGTCCCCTATCGTAGTGAAACATGCCTCTTCTGATCACCGGACCATCATTGTGCAGGCCTGGAAGTGGGGCCTTGTTTTGGGAAGGGTGGACCTCTGGATACAAAACAAGCGGGTCGTTGATTTCAGGTATGAGCTCATTCCCATAAACCTCAAGGGGGCTGAAGAAAGCAAGGCCATAAAAGAAGACCCCCAGGTGCTGCGCCTCATGGAGCCGTATGTGGAAAAGGCGGAAGCGGCCTTGTCCCGGCGGGTGGGCTATGCGGAAAAGACCTTTGCAATGGAGGGGATGAGGCGGCGTGAGACCGCCCTCGGGGACCTGGTGGCTGACTCCATGCTCTGGTCCACTCGGGACCAGGGCACCGTTTTCGCCCTCCAAAACGGTGGCGGCATCAGGGACGTTCTCCCCCGGGGCCCGATCACCATGAAGGAGGTCTATGATGTCCTGCCCTTTGATAACACCGTGGTGGTCCTTACCCTCAAAGGGTCTCAGGTTCAGGCCCTTTTTGACTATATGGGCAGTCTTGAAGCGGGTGCGGGCGCCTTTCCGCAGGTGTCAGAGGGAGTGAGCCTCACCCTCGACAAGGGCCGGGGGAAATGTCGGAATGTCCGTTTAAAGGGGCAACCCATTGATCCCCGAAAGGAGTATAAGATGGCCACCAATTCCTACTTGGCCCAAGGAGGAGACGGATACCATATACTGGATAGAGCCTTGGAAAAATATGACACGGCCATGTTTCAGCGGGATGTGTTGATCAAGTATATAAGGTTCCTTTCGGGCAGGTTGCAACCCAAGACCGAAGGCCGTATTGCCGGGGTGAATTGATCATCGCACCTTCAAGACTATTGACCTTAAGGGTGGAGCCATAGTAATACAGGCGCGGAAGTCAACATGCTCAGGGGCTTGGCCTTATTCAACCGTACCCCGGAGCCGGGCATGGAGGGCAAGTCAGTTTCACTGAGGGGGGGAGATGAAAGCTGAGAGCGGGCATTTCTTAGACAAGTTTTTCAATCCGGAAAGTGTGGCTATAGTGGGTGCTTCGGGCGATCCCTCAAGGCTTAATTACAACCTGGTGGCCAATTTGGTGAACCTGGGATTTCAAGGCCGCATCTATCCGGTTCACCCCAAGGAGAAAGAAATACTGGGTTTGAAGGTTTACCCGACCATCACGGCTATCGATGAGGTCCCGGACATTGCCGTCATCGGGGTTTCAAACAAGGCGACAGGGTCTGTTTTAAAGGATTGTGTGGACAAGGGAATCAAACGGGTCACCGTGATAGCCGGAGGATTTTCAGAGACGGGTAATGAAGGGAAAGGGGCCCAGGAGGAGATGGCCCGGTTCATCACAGAGAGCGGGGCCAGGGCCGTGGGTCCAAATGCCCTGAGCCCCATCGACGTGCCTTCCCGTTTTTGCATCAGCTTTCATCCCCTTCCGGAAATCAAGAGAGGCACCCTCTCGCTTATATTCCAATCGGGACTCTACGAGCCCAGGTTCGACTGGCTCCTCTCTGATTTCAATCTCAAATTCAACAAGCTCATCGATCTTGGCAATAAGATGGACATCCATGAGGGGGATGCCCTTGGTTATCTGGTGGATGATCCCGGAACCCGGGTCATCGGCATCCATACAGAGAGTATCCGGGACGGCAGGGAATTCTTGGGACTCCTGAGGAGGGCTTCAGAACAGAAAAAGCGTGTTGTGGTCCTCAAATCGGGCCGTACCCAGGTTGGCGCAAGGGCTGCCGCCTCCCATACCGGATCCCTGGTTCAGGGTAACGACCTCATTCTTGATGCCGCCCTCAGGCAATGCGGGGCCATCCGGGCCTACGACATCGACGAATTCTTTGATCTTGTCCGGGCCTTGGAGGTCTTCGGGTCCCTCTCTCTTAGAGACAACAGGATCTTTCTCGCCTCATTACCCGGGGGCGAAGCGGTAGTCATCACGGACCTTTGCGAGCAGAGGGGCCTCAGACTCGCCCAGGTAGAAGAGGCAACACGGGAGAAATTGAAACGGATTCGGATACCCTGGAAAGTTTCCCCCAATCCGTGGGACTTGGGGGTATCCCTTCAATTCAATGATCCTTTCCATCTGTATCGGGTTATTGTGGACTCTGTGGCCCAGGACCCGAACGTTTCCGCCTTGTTAATGCAGTTGCCCCCGAGGGCCAATCTCCTTCCCAGGGAATTCTTTGAGGCCTTTCTGCCCGCTTTGGAGGCTCACAAACCCGTGGTCTTGTGGTTTCCGGGTATAGAGCCGGGAAGATATGAGATTCTTGAGTGGGCGGAGGACAAAGGTATTCTAATCTTCCCCTCTCCAGAAAAGGCCGTGCGGGCGCTCCTGGCCCTCTATCGCCTGAGCTGTCAGGGCTGAAAGGGCAGATGACTCAGGCCCGGGATACTCTGTCCTTGGACCTTTTGCCTGTCATGGAGTCTATGGTGATCTTCCATATTCTGGCCTTGGATACAATGGCTTCTTTAAACGTCCAGTTTTTCCCCGAATAGTGCTGCATGATCTGGTTTAAGGCGTGGTTTTTCTCGGCAGGCTCGATTAATTCGCAAATAGTGCCGAATCCGATAACTGTCTCGTAGGAAAAAGACCATTTGCAGGGGTCATCCCAATCCTCCAGGATGTGTACATTGCCCTCAAATTCAAAACAGACCCGGTTGTTGGCCTCAAAATAGCAGATCTTTTCTCCCTCCCGGCCGGTATGCAGGTAAAGGGCCTTTCCATCGTAACCGAAACAGAGGGGAATCAGGTAAGGTCTGTTGTCCCGGGCCATGGCCAGCCGGCAAAGGGGAGATCCCTGGATGATGTCGTTAATTTCCTGAAGGGAGGTTGTTTCCCTGTCTTTTTTTTGCATTTCCCGTCCTCGTGCATGAGGGCCCACCAGGGTTGACATGTACGGCTGAGAGAAGTCGCCCTGAAAACCTGAATCCCAGTCCCTTTAAGAGGCTGTTCGGGTGATCCTTATAGAGACATCCTGTGGCAGGGCAAGGCCTGCCTCTACCTCCACGGCCTTGATGATGCCCGAGGGCACGGGACAGGAAGGATGGGGGCAGTATTTCCTGGCCAGCCGCAAAGTGAGCGGGCCTTTTCCCCGATAAGTGATCTCCTCCATGGGATCCACCACGCGCAGTTCCTGGGCCAGCTCTTGAATGGCAGGACAATCACTCTCAATAGACAGGGAACACCTTCTTTTCTCACAGAGAACTGTAACTTCCGTACTAAATCCGCATGTTCCGGATTGGATGACCGCTTTTGACATACCTGTTCCTTTTTCAATTTATGTTTCCTCAAGGGGCACGGTGGCGTTCAGGTTGGGCCTTATTCGGATTTTTTCCTGTCCTTGAGTAAGGCCTCCAGTCCGGCGAAGGGGCGATATGTGGCGGGGGGAGTCTGGCCGCCTCCCGGTTCAGACCCTTTCTGCCATTGCGAGTCCAGGTACCGTGAGTGCTCGTTGTCGTGACAGTAAATGCACAGGAGTTCCCAGTTGCTCCCGTCCGGGGGGTTATTATCGTGGTTGTGGTCTTTATGATGAACCGTAAGCTCCCGAAGCCTCTTGCCTGAGAATTCCCGTCCACACCGGGCGCAGACCCATGGGAGAATCTTAAGGGCCTGTTCCCGATAGGTCCGCTCCCGCAATTCCTGCTCGCGCCGGATCCTGGCGATGGTATCCTCAGGGACTTGCGGGCTTTTTTGTCTTCTCTTGCTGGGCATATCAAGACCTTCCTAACATCCTACGTGTTACAGCTTTTGAAATGGGTCGCTTAAAAAGCAATGCCGGAAGGGCTATTTCTTGGGGCTTCTGCGCTTATCCCGAATATAGATGCTCCTGGAGTGACCGTCCCGTTGAACCCTTTCGTCCATTTCAAAAAGTTTGGTCGCCGCAGCGAGTTCTCCGAGCTTGCTGAACCCGTAATTGCGGGGATCGAACTCCGGGGCCTGCTTGGCAATATTGCTGCCCACGGCTCCCAGTTGGGCCCATCCGCTTTCATCGGAGGCCGCTTCCAGGGCACTTCTGAGGAGGGCGACCAGTTTGGCATCCCTCTTGAGTTCATTGGCCGTTTTGGGTTTGCTGGTCGCCCCCACATCCTCCTGGAACCTGAGGACCTCGGTGAAGATGAATTTGTCACAGGCGGAGACAAAGGCCTTGGGGGTCTTCTTTTCTCCAAAACCGTACACAAGCAGGCCTTCTTCTCGAATCCGTGAGGCAAGACGGGTGAAATCGCTGTCACTGGATACCAGGCAGAAACCGTCAAAACGTTTTGTGTAGAGCAAGTCCATGGCGTCTATGATCATGGCACTGTCTGTGGCGTTTTTGCCCACCGTATAACGAAATTGTTGCACCGGGTGGATGGAGTGTTCAAGGAGAAAAGGTTTCCATCCGCTCAGGCTCGGTGTGGTCCAGTCCCCATAGATCCGCTTGACGCTTGCAACGCCATACTTCGCCACCTCCGAGAGAAGCCCGTCTGTGATTGAGGGCTGTGCGTTGTCCGCATCAATAAGCACAGCAAGCCTGTTTTGATAAGGTTCATTTGCATTCATACCAGACGCCCTCCCAAGAAATAATGACATTGTCATTACATCAAACATCAAAGTCAAGGCATGAAATTCACCCCTGATCCACCATCAAGATGTCATCTGCCATTCGACAAGCTCATGGCCCTGAGAAAACCGAAGGGCCGTTCGGCAGGCTCCATGGCCTTCGGTCGCTTCTCTCGTTCGACCTGGAGGCTCTCGACAGGCTTGCGGCGTATTGTTTATACGCCTCACTCGGCGCTCCTCCCGCATACAACAGCGGGATCTGCGATGCGGCGCCTTGCATCTAACACCTTGCTGGTGCCCAGGGAGCGCCCAAAATGATTTATTATCATGATCTGTCGAGAATTTTGACGGTGGATTTTGGTTCGCGGGTCTCCGGCCCCGTGACTAACCAACGCTGTAAGTTTGAACCGGATGGACTTTACCCTTCACTCGGGTCAAAGACATTTTCTTGATAACAGCGCCTTGCAACTCGGAATCGTTGAGACGGATAAGCTTGAACCGGGTCATGTTACGTCCCTCAGGAAATCGACGGCCTGTTCCTTTTCT
>CAZNLL010000062.1:0-21677 GCA_964573885.1 uncultured Desulfobacteraceae bacterium
TGGATTTCCTCAAAAGGGTAATACAAAGGGCCGCTGAAAAAGGGATCACCGTCTGCCTGGAAAACCTGAGTGAAAATGCAATCCATTTGGGCCCCGTTTTCAGAGCCTTACCCGACTTATACCTGACCCTGGATTTGGGACACGCTCAACTTCTCACGGAAGAGAACACCAGCTTCGGATTCTTTGATCAGCACAGGGACCGGATCCGTCACATCCATCTCCATGACAACCGGGGCGGCAATAGCCCTGAAGACGACCTTCACCTCCCAGTGGGGGAGGGTGACATTGACTTTGAAAAGATTTTTGCCAAAATGATGGCAGCGGATTACTCCGGGACAATTACCTTGGAGTTGAAACCCGGAGAAATCGAGGGGTGCCTGGGTTATGTAAAAAGGCTCCTGGGGCCGCTCTTGAAACGGGAGGCCTCCCCCGCCTAAGGGGCATCCGGTCCGGAGGTGCGGCATATTTATCCCCGGGAGAAGGCTGTCAGCATTTTTTTGGGGGCCATCTCTTTGTTGGAACGCACTTTTGTCCATATCCAGGGTATCGGATCCAGGACAGAGAAGAGGCTTTGGGATCAGGGGATCAAGACCTGGCACCATTTCCTGGCCAGTGAAGCGCCTCTCTTTTCCCCAACCAGAGATGCCCTGGTGCGCGAGGAGCTGCACACTTCCATAAGACACCGAGGGAACATCCACTATTTTGGAAAACGCCTTGCCTCCGGTGAGATGTGGCGCCTTTTCGGCGCCTTCAGACAAGGGGCGGTTTACCTCGATATTGAGACCAGCGGAGGTTATGAAGGCGTGGACGAAATCACCGTCATCGGCCTCTATGACGGGCACAGGACCCAGAGCTTTGTAAGCGGCGTCAATCTGGACCAATTCGAGGCGGCCATCAGCCACTACGACCTCGTCATCACCTTTAACGGTACTACCTTCGACCTTCCCTATATCCGTCGCGAATTCCCCAACATCTTCCTTCCTCCTGTTCACATCGACCTGCGTTTTTTGTTAAAAAGGCTCGGATACCGGGGAGGACTCAAGCGCATAGAAAAGGCCTTGAACATCGACCGGGCCCCCGAAATAGACGGGCTTAGTGGATATCACGCGGTCATGCTGTGGAAGGCCTTTCAATGGGGAGACGAATCGGCCCTGGAGAGGCTGATCCGGTATAACCGCGCAGACATCGTCAATCTCCAGCCCCTCATGGAAATGGGGTACAAGGCCATGAAAGAGAGCCTCCTGGCCTAGTCAAAAAGCTCACCGGCCAGGAGGCTCTTTATGCCTTTCAGATCAGGAATTCCTGCCTGGGCCTGGCCGAGCCCCACAACCTGAGTCCCTTTGCTTGCTTCCACGGCCTCCCCGGACTTATCTTGTCCCGGCCCCCAGGGTGTCCAGTGCTTTTTTGACACTTTCGATATTTGATTTTATTTTTTTATTCAAAGGAGATGATCTATATTTTTCAATTAAAGAATTAAGTATGTCGTAGGAGGACTGAAGATATGCTTCCTTTTCGGTAGGGTCCTGGGTCTCCTTTGCCATGAGAAAGAGCCGGGCGGCCCTGTTTCTTTCCCGGTTGATCAATGCCTCTGTGGCACGGATCCTAAGGGCCTCAACCTCCGGACCCGGCTCGTTGGGGCCCGATTCCAGGGTCTCAAGCCGCGATAGGGCCTCCTCATACTCCTCTTTTTCAATGAGCTTTCGAATCGATTCCAGGGGATCCTCCGGTCTGGCGAGGGTGGCTAATCTCCGTTTCAGGTAATCCTCTTCAGCGGATTCAATCTCCGCCAAGGCCTGGTTAAGGGCCTCCTTTTCCTCCGGGGTTTGGGCCGCATCCCTTTTGACCCTCAAGAAATCCCTCGCCTCTTGAAACCGGTCCGTCCCTATTAGAATTTTCATCCTTTGACGCCACCCCTGGGGCCTTTCATCAGGTTCCGGCTCCTGATCCTCCCCCTTGGGTTCCTCCCTTTCAGGGAGGGCACCGATTCCAGCGGCCAGGGATTTTACCTGGGCTCGCTTTTCGTCCAGGATGTCGGTTAACCGCTCGTAGGCCCGACGGGCCTCGTCTTTTTTCCCCAGGGCCAGCTGCCATTCAGCAAGCTTGATCCTCAGCAAAAGGAGATCCGGATTTGGGGCCAATTCACGGACAATCCCTTGCCCGATGTTTACGGCCTCCTCAAGCATCCCTTCTTCACCCAAGGATAAGGCAAAAAAGAGGGCCATATCCGGGGTCAACGCCTCAGGGCCCAGAACCCGCTCCAGCTCAAGACAGCGGTCTATGACGGTCTTTGGGGAGCCGGCCAAATAGGCCTCCAGGATCTCCCTTCTTTTTTGTACCAGAACCGCGACGGCCTCGGGATAGTCCTGGAGTGCGGAAGGTTTCTCTGAGAAGTAACGTCTCTGCAGTTGCCAGAGATCATCACAGAGGCTGCGGATAAGGCCCCGGTACTTCCGGCCTTCGGCCGGGCCCGAGGACACCTCTTTCAAGGAGTCATAGGTGCGGATGAGATTTCTTGCGAGTTCCCTGTCCTGAGGGGAAAGCTCTTTATCAAGGATGGCCTGAAGGCTTTCTATCATTTTATCCAATTCATGGGCCTGGATCAAGGGCGGAGGGGCAGGCCCCGGCTCGGGGACCACCACCGCCTTTCGTTCAGGGACAGGGACACAGGCCCACAGAGTCAGCACGAGTAATAGGACTGTTGCCAGGATATGTTTCATTCCTCCGCTCCTCTTAGAGGCTCAAAAGACCTCCCAAGCTCCCAGCGTGGGCCTTTCTTCACCGCGTCGGCCAGTATTTTCACACGGGACCCTTCGTGAGAAGGGGGTTCAAGGGGAAGCCCTGTTAAGGGGGAGACCGGCACTGGCCTCAAGCCTTCGTGACCCAAGGGGAGCACCTGGGCCGAGGGATCAAAGGCCAGGTCTGCAAGGTGGAGATCCTTTTGATAGGCCTCGCCGTCGACGATG
This sequence comes from uncultured Desulfobacteraceae bacterium, assembly GCA_964573885.1. Classification (GTDB taxonomy): domain Bacteria; phylum Desulfobacterota; class DSM-4660; order Desulfatiglandales; family Desulfatiglandaceae; genus CAZNLL01. The sequence goes on from CAZNLL010000062.1 coordinate 2,964, forward strand.
CTACTGGCCGTGTCCACCCATACGGGGAGGGCCCCCGAAGAGCCATAAATGGTGACATGCTTTCCTTTCATGGGCCTGTTGTCGTCATAGCCCACGTAGCTCGCAATGACATATCCGTGGGCCAAGTCAAGTTGGCCGGATTGCTCATCAGGTCCAGGTATAAAACCGACGAAACTCGAATTGGTAAACCGGTTTGCCGTGCCTGTCTTTCCAAAGGTGGGGATGGAAATACCCAACATCTTGACCGCGTCCTGGGCCTTCCTGCCCGTTCCGTATTCCATAACTCCCCTCAGGATCTCAGCGACCAGAAGGCTTACCCTCCGGGAGAGGACCGACCGGGGCCTTGCCTGGTACTCCCAGAGGACTTCACCCTCCCTGTCTTCAATCCTGGTGATAACAGGGACCTCTGAGAGCCCGAGTTCCGAAGGCATGGGAAAGACCTGGTTTGTCATGATGGTCTGATAGGCCAGGGCGGCCTCGGTGATACTGATCACGTTTGGTCCCAGGGGAAAGGAGAGGACCGGCTCCAGCGGGGTGGAGACTCCCATGTTTTTGGAAAGATATACCATATAATAGAGGCTGACAAGGACCCTGAAATCCTTGTTCCTGTATAGGCTCTCAAAGCCGTATCGTTTGAGGGTGACCAGGTGCCTGTAATGTTCTTTGGTGCCTTCATGCAGGAGGTCCAAGACCTCGGCGGTGAAGAGCCCATCGATCCATACCTCCCCTGGTTCCAAAACCCCTGTCTGGTCTGAGAGCCAACCGGACGTGAGGGCATGGAGGGGGGTGGAAGACAGATTCTCCGGGCCTTCCGTGTAGATGACCTTTTGTTGTCCTTCTTTGTCGTAGCTCCAGTAAAAATGGCGGAGGGAGTAAGTGAGTCTTTCTTCCGCCTCCGGGGTTCGCTTTTCCAGGTATTCGTGGAGCCTCCGGGAAACCCTCTGGAGCTGTTCTTTCATCCGCAGACCGAGTTCCCAGAGCCGCTTAAAGCTGAATCTCAGGATCTGGCGCTCTTCCGGATCCTCAAGATCCAACGGGTCTATATCCACATGGTAGTGCAATCTGAATAAATTGCCCAGGGAATCTTCATGTCCGCCGAAGATGAGATCAGATTCCGCCTCCTTTTTGGCTTGCTCAAAGGCGGCCTCCCTAAGCGCGGCCTGATCCACCACCACCCCGCATCCATCCCGGATGCGGGTCTTATAGGCCACATAGGACTCCCCCTCCTTTCTTGACAGGCCTACCAGGTCCATCAGTCGCCTGAATTCACTCATATTGAGGCGGTCCACGAGGTGGTACAGCAACCATACGGTGGCCAGGTTTTCCGATTTAACCCCGGCCCAGGCCATGGAAACCTTTTTGCTCTCAGGGGGGTGATCCGGGCGGGGGACATAAAAGGTGTTCTCAAAGGGGAATACATCGCGGATATCAGGGAGGGGGTCCAGGGTGTTCCAGTTGAGCTGGAGGGCTGCGGTGTAGACAATAGGCTTAAAGATGGAGCCCAACTGCCGTTTGGCGTCAACGGCACGGTTGAAGAAGTGATTGAAAAAGCCACCAACCATGGCCTTTACCATGCCCTTATGGAGCACCACCACACTCCCCTGGAGTTCGGGGATTTCCGCAAGGACGAGTCTCTTTCCCCCCTGATCTTCTGAAGGAGAAAGGAGGCGCACGGGAACCAGATCACCCACATAAAGGGTTTCCAAAAAGGCGGGAATATGGTCCCGGTGGAATTGGGCCCAGTTGCCCTGCTTCCACTTTATCCAGGCCTCTCCCACGTCCTTGAGCCCCTGGTAGGAGATGTCCCCTCGGCCATTTTCCCATTGGACACTCAGACAGGCCTCTTTTTTGTCGGGATCCACATCGGTGACGCGGGCCAGGAAGGGGAGGCCGGGGGCCGACTCCTCGGGGCTTCTTTGGAGAAGTCCCGCTTGGTTGTCTTCTTCATGGATGCCACGGTAGCCGTCCAATTTGACATCCATGACTTGAAGGTGGCGGCGAAGGCTTTCCAAGGCGGATTCCTGAATCCTTTGGTTTATGGAAGTGTAGACTCGAATCCCGGAGGTGGCAATGTTATCTACACCCTGCTCCCGGAGTATGGATCTGAAATAGTCCGATTCAAGCTGCTCGCGAAGGTAGTCAAGGATGACGTTCAGACGGTAGGCAATCCTTCCTTCCCTGAAGGGGACCGGCTTGTCTTTTGCCCGGAGGTGCTGCTCCCGGGTAATGAACTTGAGCTTATACATGCTGGAGAGGACATAGTCCTTGCGCATGTTGGCCAGGCGCAGGGCCTTTTCCTTTCCCGCTTTGGTCTTTTTGATAAAGGGATTATACCGGTTTGGGGCCTTGACGGACCCGGCAATAAAGGCGGCCTCCACCAGATTCAGATCCCCGGGCTCCTTGCCGAAGTAGTACTGGGCCGCAATGCCCAGGCCCTTTCCATAACCGGTGACGAAGAACTGATTGGAGTACATCTCCAAGATTTCTTCCTTGGTGTACTCTTTTTCCAGCAAAAGGGCCTGGATGAGTTCCTTGAGTTTGGCCCTATAGGATCGTTTTTCTCTTTTGAAGATGTTTTTGGCGGTTTGTTGGGTCAGGGTGCTCCCCCCCTGAACCACTTCGCCCTCTTTGATGTTGGTGATGAGGGCCCGCAGGATGGCCTTCGGATCAAAACCCCAGTGAGAGAAAAAATTCCTGTCTTCCGAAGCAATAAGGGCCTTAATAAAGGCCCGGGGAATATCTTTGTATTCAATGTACTTTCGATGGACCTTTTCAAAAAAGACCCCTATGGGTGTTCGGTTATCATCATAGTAAACAGGGCTTTCCGAGGCAATGATCCGGTCAATGGCCCCCCTTTGGATGCGCGTGGCGGCCTCTCGACTCACCTTGTAGTACAAGTAGCCCAGGAAGCCACTGGGCACTAGGAACACAAGACAAAGCAATAGGATGAGGATATAGCCCTTTTTCTTTCCCATCTCCTAGATCTCACCGGCAAGGAGCTTTTGGCGCATAACTTGTTTGAGGTCAAGTCCTTTCATCTTCAAGCCCTTGCGCCCGTATTTCATGTTGGCCTCTATGACATACCATTCGCCCCGGGCATAGATAAGGTCCATACCCACATCATCCAACCTGCATTTTCTGGCCGATCGCCCGGCGAGGTCCAGCCCCCGGGCGGGGATGTCTTCAAAGCTGATGGTCCCCCCTTGCGCCAGGTTGCTCCTGAAATCCTCGGGCCGGCTTATTCGCCAGTAGGCCGAAAGGGGCTCATAGTTGATCAATACAACCCGGAGATCGCGCTCATGGGGCAGGTATTCTTGGATGTAAGCAACACGGGTCAGATCAAGATATCTATTCAGATCTTCCATGCCTTCAATTTTGAACACCCCTCTGCCTCGGGCCGACCCCCTGGCCAGTTTCGCAATAAAGGGAAAGGAGAAATCCTTCAAGATGTCCTTGTGATGCAGGGGATAATAGATCCTGGTACGAGGGTGAGGGATCCCGAGCATATAAAAGAGGGTGGTTTGCTTGATTTTTTCATCAGCATAAAGATGGGTCTCCAGGCTCGGAAATATCCTCTTGCCCATGGTGGTAAAAAACTGGGCGTAATTCGAGGTGGGAAAAAGAATGAGTTTAGAGGCCAGAAGCAGTTCCCGCTCCTCAGGGGTGTAATCCGGGAAATTGGGCTTTACTCCCAGGGTGAGAACCTCGGGGACCCCCCTCAACCGGCTTCCCAGGGCGATGAATATCCTGTTTCCCTTGACGCCGTCCTTCATGAAAGCCACGCCTTGACCTGCTCCGCCTTCTCCCGGGCCCGGGCCATAACCTCGTCCAGGTCCAGGGTCAGCAGCTGTCGGTTCTCCATAATCACACGACCGTTAACGATGGTGTGGCTCACATCTTGACCTCTGGCCGAATAGACCAGGTGGGAGAAGGGGTTGTAAAGGGGGGTCAGATGGGGCCTGTTGGTGTCCACCACAATCACATCCGCCTTTTTCCCCACCTCGAGGGAGCCTGTAATACGATCCAGACCCAAGGCCTTGGCCCCCTCCAGGGTGGCCATTTTCAGGACGGTGGTGGCGTCGGCCACAGTAGGGTCCATGGTTTGGACCTTATGGATTTTTGCGGCCATATCCATCTCTGTAAAGAGATCCAGGTTATTATTGGAAGCGCATCCGTCTGTTCCCAGTCCTACGGTCACACCGTGGCTCAAAAGGAGGTGTAAAGGGGCGATGCCCGAGGCCAGTTTCATGTTACTCTCGGGATTTTCCACCGCTTTCACCCCTCTCGCGGCCATGGTCTCGATCTCCTCTTCCTGGAGATGGACACAGTGATCTGCAATAAGTCTAGGACCCAGGACTCCCAGGGCGTTCAGGTGCTCTATGGGGCTCTTTCCGTATCTCTTTTTCACCTCCGCCACCTCGCTAAGGGTTTCGGCCACATGGATAATGAGGGGTACCCCGTGGGCTTGGGCCAGTTCTGATGCAGCGGTGAGAAGATCAGGGCTGCAGGTGTAAAGGGAATGGGGTTCCACCGCTACGGAAATGAGGGGATGGTCCTTCCATTTCCTGATCAGGGATTCTGTATAGGTCAGCCCTTCCTCCACGGGGCCGTAATTGGGTGAGGGGAAATCATAGAGCACTTCCCCCACCACTGCCCGCATACCCGCCTTTTGGGCGGCCCGGGCCACTTCTTCCTCAAAGAGATACATGTCACAAAAGGTGGTGGTGCCGCACATGATCATCTCGGCACAGGCCAGGAGGGAACCGGTGTGCACGAAATGGGCATCCATACGTCTTTCCACTGGAAAGATGTAGTTGTTGAGCCACTCCATGAGGGGGAGATCGTCGGCAAGCCCTCGGAAAAGGCTCATGGCCGCATGGGTGTGACCGTTGATAAGACCGGGCAGGATCAAACCGCCCCGGGCGTCAATGGTCTTTTCGGCCCCATACCCCTGCGCAAGGGGACCGATGTGAGCGATGGTGTCCCCTTGAACGCCCAGAAGGCCCTGTTTCAGGATAGAGTCCTCGGAATCCATGGGCAGGATGGCGCCGTTTTCTATGACCAGGTCAAAGCGTTCCAAAGCAGTCTCCTTTTATGGACCTGCCGGGCCTCTGAATGCCCCGGCGAGGCCTTTGAGGCGGCTCAAAAGACCTCCTCCCTGAAAGTACTCCTTCACATGGGGTGTGGGGCCTGAACCCCCTTGGCCTCCTTAACCTGGGAGGGCTTCAATGACCTTTTCCCACAAAGCGGATAAGCGGGGGGCCGCTTTGTAGGCCTCGGCCACGACATCCTCGCCGGTGGTCTCTTCCATGCAATCAGGGAGGTTTACATTGGTAATAACCACAATAGCCAGCACCCTGAGTCCACTGTGGACCCCAACGATAGCCTCTGAAACGGTGGACATCCCTACTGCGTCCCCGCCCATGGACCTGAGGAAACGGGTTTCCGCCGGGGTTTCCAGAGAGGGACCCAGGACACCGATGTAGACCCCCTCTCGAAGGGGAAGGCCCATTTTCAGTGCCTGGTCCTTGACCAGGGCCACCAACCCGGCGTCATAGACCCGGGTCATGTCCGGAAAACGGGGACCCAAGGCATCCAGATTCGGACCGACGAGGGGATTGGTCCCGGTGAAATTGATGTGATCCGTGACCACCATGAGATCCCCGGTCTCAAACTGGGGGTTGAGACCCCCTACGGCACTTGAAATAAGGAGGTATTTCACCCCGAGCATGGCCATAACCCGGACTGGAAAGGTAATTTCTCCGGCTGTGTATCCTTCATACAGGTGGAAACGGCCTTCCAGGGCGATGATCAATTTCCCGGAAAGCCTTCCCACCACCAAGGTTCCCCTGTGGCCTTCCACGGTGGATACGGGAAAGCGGGGAATCACTTGGTGGTCCAGCCGGAAATGGACCTCTATATCCTCCGTAAGGGGGGTCAGACCCGTCCCGGTGATCATCCCGATTTCGGGCGTTTCCTTCATCCGTTCCCTCAAATAGGCGACGGCTTCCCTGATTTCTTCTTCCATGGAACATCTCTCCTGATTTTTAGCCCTTTTTCCATAAGTTACCGGGCAGAAAAAGTCAACCCCGCCATCTCAAAGGTACCGGTACGGCCGAGGTCCGCGGGCAGGGGTTTCCCCCTTGGCCAAGAGAAAGGGGTTGACATATGGCGCGGGGATAAATAAATTCTATAATTTTTTGGTCATCAAGGAGTTCCAAATTGAACCAAAACGCACTTATGAAGGCTTGGCTCTTCAATCCTATTACCGGTCTCCTGGCCCTGGCCGTGGTTCTGGGGGCGACCTTTTTCAGTTCTCCTCAGACAGGATCAAACCAGCAGGCTGAAAGCCCCCCGCAGGTCCCATCCATTCCGCCTTTTCCGGAATCGGGGAAAGGGACCGTTCCGGAGAAGTGGGAAAAAGAGGCCTTTCACGACATCATTCTTGAGGCGGCAAGCCGATACCAGGTGGACGCCGCCCTGATTAAGGCCGTGATCAGGGTTGAATCCAGTTATAACCCCAACGCGGTTTCCCACAAAGGGGCCATGGGGCTCATGCAGCTCATGCCGGAGACGGCCCGGGACTTGGGGGTCAAAAACACCTTTAATCCCGAGGATAACATTAACGGCGGCGTGAGGCATCTGAAAAAGCTCATGGAAGAGTTCCAGGGCGATCTGAGGCTGGCCTTGGCGGCCTATAATGCCGGGACCAGGTGGGTCAAAAAATACCAGGATATCCCCCCTTTCCGAGCCACGCGCAGGTATGTAAAAAAAGTCTTTGAGTACTACCACTTCTACAGGCAGGAAATGGGAAGGACGCTGAATAACGTTTGAGGGCCCGCCTTTTCACCGGCTCAAGCCGCCTCCTCCAGGACCAAGACCACGCCCTTTTTGATCTTGACCTGCCCTTTGAGGCTAAGATAAAAGAAAACCAAAACCAAGCCTGAAAGAGGTTTAAAAAGCCATGGCCAATGGAATAAAACAGGGGCAGCACCGTCTGGTAGAGGGCGTGATTAAAAAGGGACTCTGCGTCCGATGTGGGGCCTGCGTAAGCCTGTGTCCTTATATGGATTATTTTGATGGAAAAGTGGTGGTCATGGATCAGTGCCAGGCAGAGACCTGGAGGTGTCTGCAGCTTTGCCCCGTGGCGGATTATAGCGGGACTGTGCCTGTTTATGAAGAGAGCTCTGGGGCCAAGACGGCCATGGGGCCCTTTCTCAAGGTTATCACCGCCCGCTCCATGGATGAGGAAGTCAGGCAATCGGCCCAGTACGGCGGTGTCGTGAGCACCTTGCTCATATACGCGCTGGAAAAAGGAGAGCTGGAGGCCGCCGTCTTGACCGGCCGAGGCGGAGACTTCGCCCCCGCTGGAATACCGGCCAGAGACAGGTCAACGGTTCTTAAGTGCGCAGGGTCAAGGTATTCCGCTTCCGCCAGCCTTTCAGTCGTCAACAGGGCCATCAAGGCCGGAGAAGAGCGCTTGGGGGTCGTGGGACTTCCCTGCCAGATGGAGGCCCTGGCGCGGATGAAGCGCCTGACCCCGGATGGAGAAGAAAGGAGCCGTCACATCACCCTTAAAATCGGCCTCTTTTGCACCTGGGCCGTGGATTACCGTCTTCTTGAGGGTTTCCTGGAAAAAGAAGGCCTAAGGGAGCGCGTCAGAAAGTACGATATTCCGCCTCCGCCTTCTGAGGAATTCCAGGTCTTCACCACAAGCGGAGAAAGGAAGATTTTCCCCCTGTCTCAAGTGAGGCCCTTTGTTCAGCCGGGATGTGCCCTGTGCCGGGATATGACGGCGGAGTGGGCCGATATCTCGGTGGGGACAGTGGAAGGTCTCGAGGGGTGGAACACGGTGGTTGTGAGAAGCGCCGATGGCGCCCGGCTGGTGGACGGGGCCGTCAAGGATGGATGGATTGAAACGGGTGATCTGCCCAAGGAGGCCCTTGAACACCTTCAAGAGGCGGCCCGTAACAAAGGGGAACGGGGTAAAACAGCGAGAATGCAGATAGGTCGAGGTGAATGACCATGAACCTGATCAGCGCAAGACGGGGAGCCGTGGACCTGCTCCTTCAGGGCAATGAGGCCCTGGCCCGGGGGGCCCTGGAGGGGGGCGTGTCCTTTTGTGCAGGCTATCCTGGAAATCCCTCCTCGGAAATCATTGAAACCCTGGCTCAGGCTGCGGAGGACCTCCCCATTTATGTGGAGTGGTCGGTGAATGAAAAGGTGGCCCTGGAGGCGGCTACGGCGGCTTCATTCGCCGGATGCCGCGCCCTGGTCAGCATGAAGCAAAACGGCGTGAACGTGACCTCCGATTTTCTCACCAACCTCACCCTCTCAGGAACCAAAGGGGGCCTGATTCTTATCACCTGCGATGACCCCTCCGGAATTTCAAGCACCAATGAAGAGGATGCCAGACTCTTTGCACAGTTGGTGGACATCCCTCTCCTGGAGCCCTCCACCCCGCAAGAGGCCCTTGAAATGACCCGTTGGGCCTTTGAGCTCTCGGAGCACATCCAGAATGTGGTCATGGTGAGAAGCGTATCCCGGCTTTCTCACACCAGGACCAACGTAAGGATCACGGACCTGCCCCACCTTGAGCCCAGTCCACGGTTTGACCGGGATACCCCTTTCCACACCTTCCCGGTGGTGGGGAAACATGAGGCCCGTCGTCAAAAACTGGGGCAGGCCGGGGAATGGTTCGAGACCACCCCCTTTAACCGCTATGACGGTCCCTCCCACCCGGAGCTTCTGATCATTTCTTCGGGCTGCGCCTGGACCTATGCCATGGAGGCGGTTGAGATCTTGGGATTGGAAGGGCGCGTGGGCCTTCTCAAACTGGGAACCACCTGGCCCTTACCCGGGGGATTGGTGGAAAAGCACCTCAAGACCAGTGACCGGGTCCTGTTTGCGGAGGATGTGGATCCCTTTCTGGAAGATCATGTAAAGGCCCTCACGGCCGATTTGGGAAGCCGGATGGGCGTGAAAACCTTTTTGGGCAAGGCCTCGGGGCATCTTCCGCGATGCGGTGAGCTGACTCCGGGTCTCCTCCTGGGGGTCGTGGCCGAGCTCTTCTCCATCTCCTGGATGGATGATCCTTATCGGGAGAAAGTCTCCGCCCTGGTTCAGGATCAGGTCCCTCCCAGGGAATTCGGGTTTTGTCCGGGTTGCCCCCATCGGGGTTCTTACTATGCCATCAAGACTGCCCTGGCCTGGGATGACAGAGAGGGATTCGTCTCCGGCGACATCGGCTGTTATACCATGGGGATTTGGCCCACGGGCTTCAACCAGGTCAAATCGGTTCATGCCATGGGCTCTGGGGTGGGCCTGGCATGCGGCTATGGGAAGCTTGAGCAGTTTGGGTTTGAACAGCCCGTGGTCACGGTTTGTGGGGATTCCACCTTCTTCCACGCGGGCATACCGGCCCTGGTGAACGCCAAATTCAACGGCTCCGATATCCTGCTCCTCATCTTGGACAACAGTGCCACGGCCATGACCGGATTTCAACCCCACCCGGGAACCGGGCGGACCGCCATGGGAAAGGGGACGGAACCGGTCGATGTGGAGAAGCTTTGCCGGGCCTTGGGTGTAGAGGTGGCCGCGGCCGATCCCTATGACATGACCGATACGGCCCGGACCATTTATGGTCTCCTGAAGAAAAAGGGACCTCAAGTCCTTGTGTTGCGGCGGAAGTGTGCCCTCGTACAGGCCAGGGAGGGGGGATTTCCTTATACCATGGAGGTGGATCAAGGTCTTTGCCTGGGAGAGGAATGCGGTTGCGGCCGTTACTGTACGCGCATATTCCGCTGCCCCGGCCTGATCTGGGACAGGGAGGCCAAAAAGGCCCGTATTGACCAGGTGATATGCGTGGGCTGCGGCATCTGTTCGGACATTTGCCCTCAGGGTGCCATCCTCAGGAAGGAAGCGGGCCGGGCGTGAGGCCCATGAAAAACCCCGGCTTGCAGGCTCCGAGGCCTGATATGGGAGGTGACATGACCATACCCTTGAATCTTATCATCACCGGCGTGGGCGGCCAGGGAAACGTCCTGGCCTCTCAAATCCTGGGCCGTGCCGCCGTCCATAGGGGGTTCAGGGTGACCATAGGGGAGACCTTCGGCCTATCCCAGCGCGGCGGCCCTGTTATGAGCCACGTCCGCCTTTCCAAGGAAAAGAACTATGGCCCCATAATCCCCCCCAACAAGGCCCATATCATTGTCGGCCTTGAGCCCTTGGAAACCCTACGCATACTCCCGGAGTACGGCAACGCCGAATGCCTTTTTATTGTCAATTCCAGGCCTATCTACCCCCTCAATGTCATTGCCGGCGATGTGGAATACCCTGATTCCGAGTTCATTAGATCGGCCTTGGCCGGCTCGGGAAAAAGGCTTTACTGGCTCGAGGCCACCCAGTGGGCCGTCGAACTGGGAGGGCCAATTATGCTCAACATGATTATGCTGGGCGCCCTTTGCAGCCTCCCTGGTTGTCCCATTGAGGTAGAGGATGTCGAAGGGACCCTTAAAGAGGTCTTTCCTGAGTCGAAGTTGGACGCCAATTTCAGGGCCCTGGAGATCGGGGGAAAGTTGGTCAGCCAAAGTGAAAATTGACCTGCACATTCATTCCAAGGACTGCTCCGACGGTAAGATGACCTTGCCCCGGATATTTGATGAGGCCCATCACCGGGGCGTGGGAGTCATCTCCATCACGGATCACGATTCCATAGAATGTCAGGAATCCATACAGGTCCTGGCCTCCCAGTGCGACATGAATTACATTACAGGGGTGGAACTCAATATCTCCTTTTCCCACCCCGGATACCAGGAGGGGAAACCTGTATCTCTCGATGTTCTGGGCTATCAGTTTGATATCTATAACCGGGCCCTGGAGAAAAAGATCCAGCAGTTAAAGGAATACCGCAAGGTCCGGGCGGAAAAGATCCTTGAAAAGATCAACCACGAATTTCAAAAAGAAGGGCGGAAACCCTTCACACATAAAGATCTAGGGGCCATCGAGGAAACCGTGGACGGTGCTTTCGGCCGGCCGCACATCGCCAACTATATGGTCAACAAAGGAATTGTTGCCCACCGTCAGGAGGCCTTTGACAGATATCTCGTAAGGTGTAATGTCCCCAAGATGCCCCTTTCTTTACAAGAGGCCGCCGAGCTCATCAGGGGGGCGGGGGGAAAACTGGTACTGGCCCACCCCAATGACCCGAACGGGACGTCCCTGGTTGCATTCACCTCCTCGGTCCAAGAGCAGTTAAAGATCATAAAGGATTTCATGTTGCCCTGCCTGGATGGCGTGGAATGCTGGCATTCAAGACACGACCCTGGCACGGTGGCCGCCTATCTCGCCTTTGCCGGCGAGCAAAACCTGATGCCCACGGGCGGCTCCGACTGTCATCAGCAGCCGGTGATCTTGGGGTCCTTGGATATCCCCGCCTATGTGGTGAAGCCCTTCGGCATAACCATCAGCTAAGAGAAAGAACAGGAAACATGGCCTCCATGATAAGCGACCTTCGGCATCCTTCCGCCCTCCCGGACAAAACAGATAAGGTCTCCCTGGTCCAAACGCATATTTCCCTCGTTTTTGTCGCCGATGCATTCGTCTACAAGATTAAGAAGCCCGTCGATTTTGGATTCCTGGACTTCTCAAGCCTTGAAAAAAGGGGCCTTTATTGCCGCAAGGAGATGGAACTCAACAGAAGGCTTTCCCAGGGGATCTATTTGGACGTCTTGCCCGTCACCTTTGATGGGGAAAGACACAGCCTGAGAGGGGATAAGGGCGAGGTGGTGGATTACGCCTTAAAAATGAAAAGGATCCCCCCTGAGAGCCTGATGAGGTCCATCTTTGACAGGGGGGAGCTCAGTGAGGGGCATTTGAAGCAGGTGGCTGAAGTCCTGGCACGGTTTCATATCCATGCCCAAAGGAGCCCCGAAATTGATACCTTTGGGGAAATGGAGCGTTTTAAAATCAATACAGATGAAAACTTTGAGCAGGTGGAGAAGTATATCGGGGCCAGCGTCCAGGAAAATGTGTTCCATGCCCTCAAAAATTGGACGGACCAGTTTTATAAAAACCAGGGCATTCTCTTTTCAGAGAGGATCCAAGCCGGGGCCGTCAGGGATTGCCACGGTGACCTGCACATGGAGCATGTCTGTTTTATCGACCCCCTGGCCATCATCGACTGCATTGAATTCAATGATCGTTTTCGGTACAGCGACAGAATCGCCGATATTGCCTTCCTCCTCATGGATCTGGAATTTCATGGCGGTGAAGAATATTCCCGCCTATTATGGCGGGAATACAAGGAGCGGGTAGGGGAGGGGGACGTGGAAACCCTGCTTAATTTTTACAAGGTATACCGTGCCTTTGTAAGGGGTAAGGTCATCAGCTTTCAGATTGACGACCCGGGGATCAGCCAAGAAGACAAACAAGAAGCCCTGGAAAAGGCTGGCCGGTACTTCGGGCTTGCCTACGATTATATCCGTTGAGGCTTCGCTCTGATATACTTAGCATGCCAGGAGTGGATCTATGAGAAAACCTTTTGTGGATTTTATGAAACGAGAACTTGGATCTGAGACCGTTCTCATCGCCTGCGGCCTGCCGGCCTCATACAAGACAGAGACCACGGAGGTTGTGGCGGCCCTTAAGGGGTACAGGATACTGCGGACAGATATTATCCGACTGGAAGTACTCAAAAACGAAGACATCTTCGATGAAAAAGTGGCCGCCAACATGAACAAGCGGACCCTGGTCTACGATGAGATGTTTCGGATGGCCCGTGAACTGGCCGGGAAAGGGGAGGGGGTTGTGCTTGACGCGACCTTTGTAACGCAGGCCCTGAGACGACGTGCGGCTCAAGTGGCCGCCGACACGGGAAAGCCCCTGGTCATACAGCAAACCCAGTGTCCTCGCGAGGTTTCTCTGAGGCGGATCTCCGAACGCACCCGCGAGAATTATGAGTCCAACGCCCTTACGGAGCAGGCTTACACGAATAATGTAAAAAGGTTTGAACCCGTAGATCTGGATGACCTAAAGGGGCTTCATCCTCATCTTGATATTGTTCACTTGTGTGTGGATACCTCATCCGACCTGACAGAGGAATGGTTCGTGGTGAGCAAGGACACCCGTTAGTCCCGGCGGGCGCCTGCATTCTAACCCTTGCGCTCCAAGGACAATGACGTCTCAAGAAACAGGCATCCTCAGAAAAAGGATCCGTGCCGCAAGAAGGGAAATCCCGGCCCAACTCGTCCTCAAAGGGGGACGGGTGATTAATGTGTTTTCCGGAGAGATCCAGGAATGTGACGTGGCCGTCTGTGAAGGCGTTATCGTGGGTTTGGGGCCCGAGTATTACGGAGAGGAAGAAATTGAAGTGCAAGGGAAATGGCTCGTACCCGGCTTAATGGACGGCCATCTGCACATCGAGAGCACCATGCTCCTCCCATCTCAGCTTGCCGCTGCGCTACTGCCCCACGGCACCACGACCATTGTCTCGGATCCCCATGAAATTGCCAATGTTATGGGTCTTCAGGGCGTCAGATTCATGCTTGAGCAGAGCAAATCCATTCCCTTTGACATCTTTTTCATGGCCCCTTCTTGTGTGCCGGCCACCCACCTGGAAACGGCCGGTGCCTCTCTCTCCGCCCAGGACCTCCTGGCCCTGAGAGACCAGCCCCGGATCTTGGGGCTGGCGGAGATGATGAATTTTCCTGGGCTCCTCATGGGGGATGAAGAGGTCCTTAAAAAGATCCTTTGCTTCAGACACAAGGTCCTGGACGGCCACAGTCCCCTGCTGGGGGGATACGACCTTCAGGCCTATCTGACCGCGGGCATAGGGTCTGATCATGAAACCACCCAGTTCTCCGAAGGCCTGGAAAAGGTGGCCAGCGGGATGATGGTTATGATCCGGGAGGGGAGCTCCGCCAAGAACATGGAAGCCCTTCTACCCCTGGTCAACCCCAAGAATGCCCATCGTTTCTGCCTGGTCACTGATGACCTCCACGCTGAAGATATTGATAAGCGGGGACACCTGGACTTTCTGCTGAGAAAGGCCATGGACATGGGTATGGACCCGGTCACGGCGGTCCGCCTGGCCACCCTGAACCCGGCCCATTATTTCGGACTCAGAGACAGGGGCGGGCTGGCGCCGGGCCTCCGGGCCGATATCGTGGTCCTGGACGACCTGAAGGACTTTGAAGTGAATAGGGTGTTTAAGGACGGCAAACAAGTGGTGGACGGGGGGGGACTGATTGAATGGGGCCAGGGAGCCCATAGAATACCCCCCTTTGCGCGCAATACCATGAATATGGCCTCTGTGAGTCCGGATTCCATCCGCATTCCCCATCCCGGTTCAAAGGCCAGGGTGATTGAAATGGTTCCAGGGCAGATCATTACCCACGCCAGGCATGAGGAGGTCCCCGCCAGGGACGGGGTGGTTGTCCCGGACGTGGAACGGGATATCCTGAAGCTCTGTGTGGTGGAAAGGCACCATGCAAGCGGCCAGGTGGGGCTGGGCCTGGTTCGGGGCTTCGGCCTCCAGGAGGGGGCCGTCGCCTCCTCGGTGGCCCATGACTCCCATAATGTTATCGCCGCCGGGGTTAATGACGCAGAAATCCTCAGGGCCATTGAAGGGGTGAAAACCATGGGAGGGGGTCTTGTGGTTGCCGGCGGCGAAGGTATCCTTGCGCAGGTCCCCCTCGATGTGGCCGGTCTTATGTCCACCCGATCTTTGAGCGCCTTGATTTCCCGGTTGGGTGGCGTCAAAAGGGCCGTGTCTCGCCTCGGCTGCCCCTTGGCAGACCCCTTTATGATGTTGTCCTTTTTGGCCCTGCCCGTGATCCCGGAGTTGAAGCTCACCGACAGGGGATTGGTTGATGTGAATCAATTCGCCTTTGTTCCCCTTTTCCTGGAGCAAAGGGGATAAAGAAAGGCTTATTATGGCCTCGACATCCGTGGGCATCATTTACAAACACCGCCACAAGCCAGCCAAGCGGGAGGCGGAGAGGCTCCATGACTGGTTCACCGCAAAGGGGATCGATGTCTTTTCTGAAGAGATGGGGCCTATCGAACCTTCTATCCATGGGCCTGAGGAGGCTTCGGTCATCCCAAGATCCGTCAATTGGGTTGTGGTGCTGGGAGGGGACGGGACCCTTTTGGGGGCGGCCCGCCGGATCGGTAAATACGGGGTTCCCATCCTGGGCGTCAACCTCGGCGGACTGGGTTTTCTTACGGGCATTCCCCTGGAGCGGCTTTATCCTGTCATTGAGATGATGATCCGTGGCCACCTTCAGGTGGAAAGGCGGGTCATGCTTGAAACAAAGGTCGTGAGGGACCAGGAAGATGCCTGCCGTTTTCAAGTGTTAAACGACGTGGTGATCAACAAGGCCACCCTGGCCCGGATCATTGAGCTTGAGGTGAGCATTAACGACGAGTTTTTGACCACCTTCAGGGCGGACGGGCTCATCATCGCCACACCCACCGGCTCCACGGCCTACAATTTGTCCGCTGGCGGGCCTATCCTTTATCCCACCATGGAGACCATCATCTTGACGCCTATCTGTCCTTTCACCCTGACCAATCGCCCTATTATTATCCCGGACACCTCCCGGATACAAATCACCATGGACAGGGAAAGTGAAGAGGCCGTGATTATTACCTTTGACGGGCAGGTGGGCTTTGATCTCCACTACGGAGACAGGGTGGTCATTTACAAGTCCGAAGAAAAAATCAACCTTTTGAAACCTCCCGATCACAGCTATTTCAAGATCCTCAGGACCAAGCTCATGTGGGGCGGGGCCACTTACCACAACAACAGATCCCCTCACAAGGAGAATCCCTGAATGAAGTGAGTGCCCACATGGAGAGGAAGTAACTAGGGATGGAAAGCATCAGGCGTGTTTTTTGTGTGGACCGCAGGGAGATCAATTATATCCGGTCAACCGTGGAGTCCTACGACGGCATGGGGGTGGTCAAGACCCTTGATCCCCATGAGGGCTTCGTGGAAATCCGTATCGTCCCGGGATGTTCCGAGCTCGTTTCCCAGCTCCTGCGCAGCCTGGTACAAGGGGAGGGGATATATCTGAAAGAAATACCCGTGGAAGGGGCAGCAGGCCCCTCCTTCTGAACTGGAGGCCATGGCGTTGTCTAAGGCTTTTTTCATTACGACCATGGGGTGCCAGATGAATGATTATGATTCAGACATCTTGGCCCACTCCTTGATCCATGCCGGCTACTGTAAGGCTGATGCACCCGAGGACGCGGATGTGATTTTGATCAACACCTGCACCGTACGGGCCAAGCCCGAACAGAAGGCCTATACCCTCATTGGGCGCATGTCCGCGTTAAAAGAAAGGAGGCCCCATGTGCTATTGGCCGTGGTGGGGTGTCTGGCCCAGCAGAAGGGCAACCAGTTGATGAAGCGGTTCCCTCAGGTGGACCTGGTCATGGGACCCCGGGAAATCGGCGGATTCAAAGATATTCTAAAAAGGATTCAGAACACAAGGCAGCGGGTGGAGGCCACCAAGCTCGAGGGGTCCCTTGATTATCCTTTGCCTCCCCAGGGATATTACAGGGGACGGGTTACGGGCTATGTGTCTATCATGGAGGGGTGCAATAATTTCTGCACCTATTGCATTGTCCCCTATGTGCGGGGACGGGAGGTCTCCCGGCCCCCCAGGGAAATCATTCAAGAGGCGGAGCACTTGGTCTCGGAGGGGGTTCGGGAGATCACCCTCCTGGGCCAAAACGTCAATTCCTATGTGTGGAAGGGCACAAAGGCCTGGAATTTTTGCGCCCTCCTCCGAGAATTGAATGCATTGAGGGGGCTTATGCGGTTGCGCTTTACCACTTCCCACCCAAAAGACCTGTCCCGGGAGCTTATTGAGTGCTTCGGTGAGCTTGACAAGCTCTGTCCCCACATCCATTTGCCCTTTCAGGCAGGCTCCAATACGGTGCTCCGGGGGATGGGCAGGGGATATACCCGGCAGGAGTACCTGGAGTTGGTCCAGGCATTGCGCAGGGTCAGGCCGGACATCGCGATCACCAGTGATGTGATGGTGGGCTTTCCCGGAGAAAGGGACAAAGACTTTGAAATGACCCTAGATCTCATAAAACAGGTTCAATTTGACTCACTTTTTTCCTTTAAATATTCCGATAGAAAGGGTACAGTCGCGGAAAAAAGAAGAGACAAAGTGGAAGAGACGGAAAAGGCCTCCCGGTTGACCCGGCTTCAAACCCTTGAGAAGGAGATTATGCTCACAAAGAATCAGGCCTTGGAGGGCAGGCATGTACAGGTCCTGGTGGAGGGCAAGAGCAAGAGAGGTCATCAATTGGCGGGCCGGACCGGTACCAATAAAATAGTCAATTTTCAATCAGATTCAAGGACCTTAGGAGATATTATTAAAGTAAATATTAAACATGCAGGGGCCCACTCCCTCACAGGTGAGCCTTGCGGGCCTTAAGCGTCCATTTCATGCTAAGCAGAGGATGGCTGTGTCTGAAAATCCCTCCCAAACCCCGAAACCCGATGTTAACTACGGCGAGGAACTGATTCTGGTGGTGGATGATGAGGAATCCGTGAGGGCTCCCATCGTCCAGATGCTTAAGCACCTCGGATTCCAGGCCAACCCTGCGGCACACGGCCAAGAGGCCCTTGAGGAGCTGAGCAATAAACCCTACACCTTCATGCTCACCGACATCAGGATGCCCGGCATGGACGGCCTTCAGCTGATCCAAAGGGTCAGGGGGGAATTTCCCCATATTTACTCCATCGCCATGACGGGCTATTCCAAAGATTACAAGTACATTGATGTCATCAACGCGGGGGCCACGGATTTCATCAACAAGCCCTTTGGTCTAGAGGAACTTGAGGCCAAGGTAAGGAGGGCCATCCTGGAACGCAACATCAGGCAGGAACTCAGCCGGCTCTCTATTACTGACGCCCTTACAGGACTGTACAACCAGAGACACTTCTATGCCCGGCTTCAAGATGAAATAAGGCGCGCGGAGAGGCGTAAGGACGAGCTCTCCCTTATACTCCTGGACCTGGATAACTTCAAGAGGTACAACGACACCCGGGGCCATCTGGCCGGTGACGAACTGCTCCACAATGTGGGGGAGATAATCACTACAAACATCAGGCAAGGCATGGATTCGGGTTATAGGTATGGGGGAGACGAATTTGCCATCATCCTGGTCGATGCAGCCGAGGAGGTGACCAGGCAGATTGGAGAACGGGTGGGAAAGGCGATCGAAGAGGAGTGCGGTTTAGGAGCCACCATGGGCTATGCCCAGTTTTCAAAGGGTATGACCCCGGAGGCCTTTGTCGACAGAGCGGACAAGGAGCTCTACCGGCTCAAGTCAGAAAAGAGGATGGGAAATACGGCCTGAGTTATTAAGTCTGATAATATATATTATGTAAACTAATCCAGGCCTCAAAAATCTGTTGACACCTCCTTCTCCATGTAGTAGAAATATTTATAGATTCTAACGGAGGTCACGTGAATGGGCAGCGTTGTCAAGAAAAGACGGAAAAAGATCCGGAAACACAAGTACAGAAAACTAAAGAAAAAGATGCGCCATAAAAACAAGTAAAGCCCTTTTGGGTTTTGTCCGAAAAAAAATGGAAGGCGGGTTTCTTGCCGCCTTCCATTTTTCGTTCCCAAAAAAGGCTCCAGAGAGACCCTACTCACTGTAATCGTACCATCCGGCCCCGGTCTT
>CAZNLL010000063.1:0-2453 GCA_964573885.1 uncultured Desulfobacteraceae bacterium
AAAGATGTGCATTAAAGTCAAGGCAAAATCGTTTGTGATCGCGGCATCCGGTGTTGTGAGGCAGGAGAAGGAGCGGGGGTTAAGGGGGCAGGGTGTGTTTGAAAAGGAGGTGGGGGGGGATGGTGGATTCGGCCAGGTCCACCAGGTGTTGATGGTGGGTAAAAAAGATCACCTGGGTCTTTTTGGAGAGGTCCCCAAGGACCTGGAGGGCCGCCACGGCCCGGTGGTTATCGAATTTGATGAGAATGTCATCCACAATAAAGGGCATGGCCTCGTTTTGTTCCAGATAGGACTCCAGGCTTGCCAGCCGAAGGGCCAGGTAGAGCTGGTCCGAGGTGCCGTCGCTCATGCCTTCAACCCTTACCAGTTCCTGGCCCCCCGGTCGAACCCCCACGAGCACGGCCTCGCCCTGGTCGTCGTATTCCGCCCGAACCCCTTCGAAAGAGCCTAAGGTGAGCTGTGAGAACAAGGCATTGGTGCGTTTAAGGACCGGGCCCTGGTGCCGTTCGCGGTACTGTTCAATGGTCTGGGCCAGGACCGCGGAGGCCAGCCTGAGGCGGACATATTTTTCAATATCCTCTTGCAGCCTCGCCAGGATCTGCTGGCGTTCCTCGGCGAGCTCGGCCGCTGAACCGCCCCCGTCCATCCCCTGGAGCACGGTCCTCTCACTGCCGATCTGCTGGTCGAGCTCCGAGCGCTCTCGATTCAGGTCTTTAATCTCCTCCTCCAAACGGTTGATCCTGGTCTTCAAGGAGTCCGGGTCCACCTCTTCGGCCTGGGCCACGAATTCCTCCACGGTTGCCCCGGCGCTCAGCCTTCTAAGGCGCCCTTGCAAGTCTTCGAGTTCCTCTTCCATCTTCCGCCGGAGGGAAGACCGGCGCTCCGCCTCAGGCAAGGCATCGTGGTCCATGCAGCCCGCCTCCTTGCACATACCGGTCAGTTGGGCGGTGACTTCCGAAATTTTTTTCTCCGCCTCCTGAACCCTTTGGGTGAGTTTGGCCTGCTGTTTTTCGAACCCTTCCCGTTTGGTTTGGCCTTCCCGGGCACGGACCAGCCGGGCGTTGAGCTCTGAGATGATTTGTTCGGGCTGGGGTCCTACCAGGTCCGGGGCGACCCGCTTTGCCAGTTGGTTGAGATCATGGCGAAAGGTCTCTGCATCCCTGTCTATCGCACTGATGCGCGTTTGCAGGCTCTCCGCCTCTTTCACTTTGTCAAAGAGGGCCTTGAGCTCTTCAAGAACCGCGTTTGCCTGGGCCGGGAGTGCATCCCCATCCAGACCCAGAGGCCCGAGGGCCTCTTCCCAATCCCTTTTCCATTGAGCGAGCTCTGCATCAATCCTTTCCACCTTGGCCCGGGCCTCCTGGAGTTCCCCTTCCCGGGCCTTGATATCAGAGAGGAGCTGCTCCTTTTTGTTTCGGAGTTCCTCCTGTTCCTGGATAAGCCGCCGGGCCTTCTTGATCAGCCCCGTCAGGGTCTCCCCTTGGGAGGCAGGGGGTTGGGAGAGGGTCTGGAGACAACGGTCCAGGTGACTGAGGTGTTTCTGGATCTCGGCTTCCAGGGTCTCGGCCTTGGCCCTGCGTTCTCTCAATCTGGCCGCTTCCTCTGATATGGCGCTTTGATCCTGGCACCAGGCCCGCATCTCCCTGGGGGAGAGAGGAGACACCCCCAGATTTTTCCAGAGTTCGGTCCATTCCGCGGTCACCCGCGCCCGCTTTTGGAGGGCTTTCTGGAGGTCTTGTTCCAGGTGTTTCAGCTGGGTGGTCCTGGTTTGTTCCTCCGCCAGAAGCCTGGCCTTTGCAGCCACCCGGTCCGCCTCGCGCCTGAGCCGGTCCGCAATCTCGTCCGCCCGCCGGACACTCAGCTCATAGGCCTCGGCCAAGGGCCCGGTCCACTGGAGGGCGACTGAAAAACGGGCCTCCGCCTCGGAGTCTTGCCGGCCCTCTTTCCAGGCCTTTTTGACGAGGGCCCAGCCTTTTTCCCTCACCCCTCTGGCCTCCTGGAGATCCTTCTCGGTGGGGACTTCTTGCTCCAGGCTGAGACTCTCCATGTCTCCCCGAAGGGTGAGCAGGTCCTCCTCGGTGTCGCTCTTTGCGGACTTGAGACGGGTCACTTCGGCCTCTGCCTCGGTCAGGTCCTTTTCAAAACGGTCTATGGTCTCGAGGGACGGCATATTCAGGCCCTCAAGCCCTTCCAGAGTGCCCGTCCACAGGGTTTGGCGTGAGAGATTCCTTTTGAGCCGCTCTCGGGTCGCCTGGATTTCAGAGAACTCACTTTGACACTGGACTTCCACGGGTCCATAGTCCTGGGCGCGTTCCACCGCGGCCACGAGATCATCCACCGGTCTGGGGGAATCGAGGGATTCAAGGCCTTTTTCAAAATGGCCCTTGAGGGCCGTGAGTCTTGAAATCTCCTCCAGGGCACCTTCCCGCCGGGCCATAAGTCGCTCATACCTG
>CAZNLL010000063.1:2553-21405 GCA_964573885.1 uncultured Desulfobacteraceae bacterium
TGCGCCGCCTTTCCCCAAAATCCTCCGGGAGCAACACGGCGTCGGCATACGGCGTAAACGCCTGAACCAGTTCCTTCCTCCGGGCAATCAGGGGCAGGGCCTCGTGAATGCGCTCGATCCGGTTTTTCTCCTGTTCATGCCTTGCCAGGGCCTCGTCGAGCTCGGCCCTTCTCCTGGTGGCCCGAGCCAGGGCCCGGTGGTGGACTTCCCACTCCCGGCCCGGGAGCTCGGCCTCCTTAAGGGCCTTCTGGTTTTTCTTGAGCTCTGAAAAGCCCTCATTGATGGTCCTTTTGGTGGCTGTCGGGGCAAAGAGTTCATCGGCTTCCTTGTTGAGATCTGCCTGAACCTGGCGGAGATGGGCAATGCCGGAGCCCGCTGCAAACAGGGCCTGGCCTACGTGACCACCCCCTTTAATGATCTCCTCCCCACCGCGGATCAGGTCCGTGTGATCGATTCCGAACATGGTCTCAAAGACCCCGGCCTCCATGGGGCCGAGGAATTTTTTGAGCAGGGCCTCGTCCAGGATTTCCTTGTCGTCTCCGGATCGAAGGGTGTTCACCCGGCCTTTTCTGCGAATGAGCTCGAGAACCGTCCCGTCGCTGTGTTGAATGACGCCGCCGATGCGCATCTTCTGGTAAGGGTGAAGGAAGTTGTCCGGGTCTTGCATAGGGATCCCGAAAAGCAAACGCCTAAGTGCCCTGAGGGCCGAGCTCTTACCCGCCTCGTTGGGGCCGTAAATGAGGTGAAGCCCTTGTGTGCCTCCATCCAGGTCAATGACCCCGTCCGTAAAGGGACCAAAGGCCAGGAGCCTGAGCTCGAGTATTCTCATGAGGAGGCCTCCTTTTTCAGGAGCCTCTGCAACAAGAGGGGCCTCACCTGCCTCATCCTCTCGGCGATCCAGGCAGGGTCTTCCGGGTCGATCCTGTCTTCACCTTTCCTGAGCTCGCGAGGCATCTTTTTTATAAGATCTTTCAGGCTCCGTCCCAGGGAGGCCAAATCCGCGGGATCGGATTCCAGGCTGTTCAGACAGCGATGGAGTTCTCCCAGGGGGCCCTCGTCGGACATGGCCCTTTGGCCTCGGGCAGGGTAGGTGGTGTGGATTCTGACCTTCTCGACGCACACATTCCCGCCGGCCACGTCAATAGCCGCGGACCTGAACTCATTCATCCAGCGTTCCACATCGCCTGCGAGTTCAGCGTGGGCCGGGGAAGGGCCCTCGATTTCGACGCGCACGACCAGGGGTATATTGGGGTTGGCGTCCAGGAGGCGGACGAGTTCTTGGCCCATCTGATCGACCAGTACGTAGCCCCGGTCCGCGGTGGATGCGTCTATGGGGATCCTGGCCCATCGCACCACATCCAGGGGTTTGAAATCCGTGGTCACCCGGGCCCGGTCGTCCACGGTGATGACCATGCACCCTTTGGGGCCGCACTCCCTGATGTGTCTCCCCTGGGTGTTGCCGGGGAAAACCACCAGGGGGGCCTCGGCCACCACTTCCTGCTGGTGCACGTGGCCCAGGGCCCAGTAGTCGTATTCTTTGCGCCGGAGGTCGTCAAGGCTGCAGGGCGCATAAGGCTCGTGACCCTCCCGCCCGTTTAAAGAGGTATGGAGCAGCCCGATGTTAAAACAGCCGGGGAGAGGCGGAGGATAGCCCTTTGCCAGGTTTTTTGTGGTTGCCGGTGAGGGGAAGCTTCGGCCGTGTACGGCCGCACCAAGTGCTTTGAGCTCAACGCTTTCAGCCTCGGTGGCGGGGAATAGCGTTACATGCTCGGGCAGGCGAAGGGTAGTGGTGATCCTGCTGGCCGCGTCATGGTTGCCTGCCACCAGAAAGACCGGAATGGCCGCCTCCCGGAGCTTGCGGAGGCGGGAGACCAGGTAAAGACCAGTATTATAATCCTTCCAGTCGCCGTCATAGAGGTCCCCGGCGATGAGCACAAAATCCACTTCTTCATGGAGAGCCAGGTCTACCAGGTTTTCCAGGGCCCGCCGGGTGGCATGGCGAAGCTCCTCTACGGGAGATCCCTCGTAGGTGGTCAGTTTGTGCAAAGGACTGTCCAGATGGAGGTCGGCGGCATGGATGAACTTGAACATGCGCTTTGATCCTCCTCCTGGCTCTTACTTGGCCTCCAGGCGGGCCAGTTCCGCCTTTCTCAAAGCGATTCGCGCCTGGGCCAGCCTCGTATAGTAGGACTTGATCTTTTTTGTCTGACCCCGGACCACGGCCTTGAGAAGATCCCCTTCCAGCTCCGCCACCTCCAGGAGGCTGTAGTAATCAAGGGATTCCTTGAGATGGGCCAGGACGATCAGGCCGGTGAGGAGGGGATGATTGTTGGTCACATTGGCATCCTTGAATTGCATGCCATGCTCGAGTTCCACTTCCAGGCCGGTCCGGAAGGCCTTTGGATCGATGTCCATGCCCTTGGTGTTGACCTGGGCCAGAATGATTTTGGCCTCCTTGAGTGATACGTCGGGGACCTTCTTTCGGCTCCAGTTGCTGATCTTGAGTTCCTTGCAGACCCTCTTGACCTCATCGACCGTGACGTACTGGGGAATCTTCATGACGACCTCCTTTGGTTTTTGTGGGAATGTAATTATAGGATCCTCTGAAAAACCAGCATGGTTAATTCGGGTAACGATAACTTTTCTTCGGTTCCGTTTTAAAAATCAGAGATATCACAATATTTCATGAATCAGCCAAAATGTAAATGAAGAGCTTCATGAAGGGCCCCTCTAAGAGCCATGTTAGGGTTCGAGCACAAGGTCCGCGGCTTGGGCCGGGCTCAGACGAGACGGATCACGCCCTCTGCAACGGCCGGGTAAGCCGAGGTCATGAGGGGGTCTTAATTCGGTCCATAAGGAAGAAGGATTCAGCGTGTGAGTATGGCCCCAAACACGGAAAAAGGCAATCGTGGAAAATAGTGGGGATTTCCAAAAATCATTTATTATCATTGTCTATCGAGAATTTTGATCAAGGATTTTGCATAGGGGGGAAGGGGAGTTGAAATCGCTTGGGAGACACAAAGGCTCGACAGGGTGGCATGCTTCTGCTAAAGCAAGGGTCTAAAGGCCTTGGGTCGGGCCTGAAGCCAAAAGATTTTTCAAAAACCCTTCAATAAGGAGCAACTTCGGTGAAACGGTTGAGCTTGCTTTCTGTGGCCGGGAGAGAAGCGGCCGAAGCGGTGATGGAGGTCAGTCTCGGGAAGAGACCCGGGGATCTGGCCGTCATGAACGGGACCCTGGTCAATGTGTATTCAGGGGAGATGCTGGAAGGCCTGTCCTTGGTGATAAAGGGGGAGTGGATCGCCTATGTGGGAGAGGATCCCGGGGATGCCATCGGCTCCGATACCCGGGTGATTGATGCCGAAGGCAAGGTGGTGATCCCGGGGCTTATAGACAGCCACACCCATATTGCGGACTGTCTGTGCAGCCCGGCGGAGTTCCTTCGCTATGCCATGAAGGGCGGAACCACCACCATTATTACGGAGGCCATCGAGCCCTTTCCCGTCGGCGGTTACCAGGGTATCACAGATTTTCTGGGGGCCCTTGAAGATCAGCCCATCAAGATCTTTGCCACTGTCCCGGCCATGGCGTCCACCAGCAGGCTTTCCCACGGCATGCCCCGGCAAATCCTTCAACGGCTCCTGGCAAGGCCGGATGTGATCGGTCTGGGAGAATCTTTCTGGCAGGCGGTCTTACAGGATCCGGACTCCTTTTTGCCCAATTTTGAGGAGACCCTTAAGGCGGGAAAGCGGCTGGAAGGGCATACGGCCGGGGCCAGGGGACGCACCCTGCAGGCCTGTGTGGCCACGGGTGTATCCTCCTGCCATGAGCCCATTACCGCCCGGGAGAGCCTGGAGCGGCTCAGGCTGGGCCTTTATGTGATGATCAGGGAAGGGAGTATCAGGCGGGATCTTGAGGCCATATCTCAGATCAGAGAGATGGGCGTTGATCCCAGGAGGCTCATCCTGGTGACCGACGGCGTGGGTCCTGAAGACCTCTTGTCCAAGGGCTATATGGAGTTCGTGGTGCAAAAGGCCATTGACTGTGGCTTTGAGCCGGTGGAGGCGGTGCAGATGGCCTCCATCAACCCTGCGGAATATTTCGGCCTTGACGGCGTTATCGGCGGCATAGGTCCCGGCCGGTATGCTGATTTGGTTGTAATACCGGAGGCCCGGAACATCCGGGCCGAAATGGTGATCAGCAAGGGCACCGTGATCGTCGCCGAGGGGGAACTGCTGGCAGGTCCCCGGGAACACCATTTTTCCCAGGAAAGTCTCTGGAGCGTTCATCTTCCCCCCGGGCTCGATTCGTCCTACTTCGGTCTGGAGGTGGAGGATGGGATGTCCCGGGTTCGGGTCAGGATGATTGATCAGGTCTCAAGCCTGGTGACACGAGAACGGATCGCGGAGGTCCCGGTCACGGATGGAGAGATCAAGGCCGACCCGGAAAGGGACATCCTTAAGGTGGCGGCCCTGGACAGGGTCCATGGTTCGGACAAGGTCTTTGTGGGGCTCATGTCGTCCCTTCCCCTGCCAGAGCTTGCCTCCCGGGTGGAAGAGCTTTTGAAGGCGGTCAAGGCACTTGGTTTCCCCTTTGATGATCCCCACAGGACCCTGGTGACCCTCACGGGCGCGGCCATCCCCTTCCTGCGCATCTGCGAAGAGGGTTTGGTGGACATCAAAAGCGGCAGGGCAGTATCTTTTGTGGTGAAGGGCGATGGTTACGACGATTTTACAGTGCCCACCGCCACCAGGTAGAGAAGCCCGGATTCCCGGTTCAGGCCAAGGAGTTGAGATGCCTCATTATCGTAAAAGGCGCCGATGCCGCAGCAGCCCAATCCCAGGGCCGTGGCCATAAGGTAGAGACGCTCTCCCATCCGGCCCCCCTCCAGCATGGCATAGCGGTATCCCCTGGGTCCCCACCGGCTGTCCAGGATCTCAAGGTTGGTCAGGAACAGGGCATGCACGGCCGCGTTTTTAAGCCAATCCTGATGAAGACATACCGGGGCTATATTGCTTACCAGATCCCCCCGCAGGATCAGACCCAGGGCCTTTTGATCGCCGTCCAGGAGATAAAACCCGGGCTCAAACCCCTGGACACGGTTCAGCAGGATCCCGGTCGCCAGGGTCCGGGGCCGGGAGCCTGGGGGCTCTCCGGACCCCCCGTGGCAGAGGCCTTCCAAAAGGGCCATGGCCTTATTGCGGGTCAGGGGTTGGGAAACGAAATTGCGCCTCGACCGGCGAAGGAACACGGTGTCTCCATAGCCTCTGACCTCGGGCCAGGGGCCTTCCTCAATAGACACCCATCGTTCCGGCGGGGTGATGCCCAGGTTATCCATCACGCGCGGGCCGGACCCGGACAGGATACGGTTTCCGGCCCGGTGAATCTCTGCGATCTGGGGATAGTCTGTTTCTCTCGGGGAAACCCGGCTGGCCTCTTTGAAGGAGGGGGGTAAGGAAGAGAGTTCCCCTTGGTCTTTTAAAGGGTGCTGGCCTTTTCCCGGCACGGCACCCACGGCCAGGGTTACCTCCCTGGAGGGGTCCACCCCGAGGGCCTGGTTGAGGTGGTGGTCATCAAAGTCGTAAGCCAGGGTAAAGGGCAGGTCCAAGGACTTTACGGCCAGGATCAGGTTTTCCAGTACATGGCCCGTATCCAGGAGGTGATACCGGTAAGCCCGGCTCCCGTATTTCCAGGTGCTCCGAAAAAATATGGTGGTCAGCAAAAGGGTCAGGATCGGGCAAGGCCCGACATCGGCATGGATGGCCCCGGAGAGAGAAACATGGCCCGGCCTCAGCAATACAAGACGGTGTTGGGCAAGGGAGAGGTGGTACAAGCCGTTTTCGAGATCTTTTACGCCCAGGGCGGCCATATAGAGCTCGGTAGGGTAAAGGGCACCGGCGGAGGGGACGCTGCGGAAATAAACGGTTTCCTGTCCCTGCCTGGCCTTTGCGGAAAGACAGTTGGTAAAAAGAAGGAGCCTTGAAAGACCCTCCACGTCGAGGGGCTCCAGCCGGTGCGCGCCTTTTCCCCTGATCAGGGTGGAAAGGTTCAGGCGGGGGAAATCCACCTCTCGGGGCAGTTCGATGATGTCTCCCTGGGGATAGGTCTTGTAAACGCTTGGGCGGTTTTCCCAGTCCAGGAAGTGGGGGGACATGTTATCCCGCCGGTATGCGGTATGGGCGTGGTACGAAGCGGCCGAATCAATCATGTGTCTTGGCCTCCCCCCTCTATGATTTCCTGGATTCCCCGGAGCATGGGGCCGTCTTCCCGCCAGAGCTGGCAACTGTTGATGAGGTAGGCCAAGCCCGGGACCTCGTCCATGGAACGGGGCAGGGGTCGGGGTTCCCTCGAATGATGGGTCCAATAGCCATGGAGGGCCGGAGGACCCATGGCCAGGACCAGGTGCATCATGTGGACACACCCCTCCACCCCGCCCAGTCTCCGGCGCACCTCATTGCTGAAGCCCGAGACAATGGGGATCCCGATAATCTTGGTAATGGAATCTCCCGTGGTGGGGCAGATATCGTTGGGCACCTGCGGCATTTCCGCCTCGGCATCCAGGATGGAAATGGGTTCTCCTCCGATGAGGAGGCGAACGCACATGTGATGCACCACCCCGGGAGGGCGGGGCCTTCCGTCCCAGTAATAGCCCGTTATCAGTCTTTCATCTCTGAGCCAGCCCTCTACCACGACCCGGTCACCGTCAAGGGGAAAGGTCCTGATTTCCAGTTTTCTCTCGTGTATGGGGCTGTTTTTTACAAGGTTTTTGATTCGACTCATCCTGATTGGGTACCTCCTGTATTTTGAAATAGAGCCTCCTGCCCCTCCCGCTCCCTCTCAAAGGCGGCCCAGGCGGCCCCGAGGAGACAGGCCTTGTCGTTGAGGATAACCCGGACCGGGATCCTCTTTAGAAGGTCCTGGAAGCGGCCCTTATCGGTGAAGGCCCTCATAAAGGGCCCTTGCCTGAGGGCGGGCAGGATCTTGGGGGGGATTCCCCCCCCAAGGTAGAGCCCTCCATAGGTCAAGCCGATGAGGGCCAGGTTTCCGGCCACGGCCCCCAGCACGGCCATGAACCGGTTCAGGGCCGCCACGCAAATGGGGGGGGCACCCTGGATGGCCGCCCGGGCAATCACCTCCGGGGGGTCACCGGAGGCGATCCGGCGGCGCATGAATCGGGGTTCGGAGTATTGTCCTGAATCCTTGAGCCACGAATAGATATTAAAGAGGCCCGGCCCGGATACCACCCTTTCAATACTCACATGGCCCAGGCGGGCATGGAGGTATTGCCATAATGCCGCTTCTTCCTGCGTGTTGGCCGGGAAATCCACATGTCCTCCTTCCGTGGCCAGGGGGATGTGCCGGCCCCTGTGAGAGATGAGGAGGGCCTCTCCCAGACCCGTGCCGGGCGCAACCAGGCCTATAGGGCCGCCCTTTTGGGTCCGAGCGCGGTTTAGGGGGGAGATCTCCCGACTCGCCAGGCGGGGTATGGCCAGGGCCGTGGAGGCCAGGTCGTTGATCAATTGTACGTGGGGCCAGCCGAAGCGGGATTTCATACGACGCTCCGAGACCACCCAGGGCAGGTTTGTGGCCCGGCACCGGCCCCGCACGACGGGACCGGCGATAGCAAAACAGGCGCTCTTAACGGGCGAGGGATGGACCTTAATAAATCGCTCGATGATCTGGTCCAGACCTTTGAATTTCCCGCTGGAATAGGTCTGGATGACTTTGAGGGAGGGACGGCTCTTGCCCCCTGAAAAGAGGGCTATGTGGGTCTTGGTTCCTCCAATATCACCTGCCAGAACCTTTTCTGTATCTGCCCGCCAAGACATCCTATATGCCCCCTATGCCTGCACGGCCCGGGTCACGCGTTTCAATCCTTCTGAGAGATGCCCCCCTACATCAAGGACCATTACCCTTCGTCCCGCCTCAATCAAGGCCTGGCGGTCCCCGAGGGCCTGCGCGGTTTTGAGGGTCCCAAAGCTGATGGAGGAGGTCTCCTCCCCGGGCCGGTCGGGTATGGGGATGTCTTCGGGCATAGGGGCCAGGATTTGTATGAAGAGACCGTGTCCCCCGTCTCCCTTATGGAGCTGGCCCGTGGAATGGAGAAAAGAGGGGCCGTAACCCAGGGTGGTGGCCATCCGGCGGGTCTCCAGGATCCGGGTGCGCAGGGCCTGCAAGGCCTTCCATGTCTCGGGAGAGGGATTGACGTAGGCCTGGATGGCGACGTAGCTCCTCCCTCTTGACCCCTCTTTTCCAGGGTCTGCCTGGGACAGGAACCGGTCCAATCCTTCCGCCAGGGTGGTGCAGGCAAAATCCGTGTACAGGGTGATGGCCCCCTCTTTGAGGGTGGGTTCAAGACCGGGCAGTTTCCCTTCCCGCTTGTACGCGGCCACCATGTCCCGGGCCGATTGTTTGGCCGCCTCCACGTTGGGTTGGTTGAAGGGGTTGATTTCCAGAAAACTTCCGGCAACGGCCGTGGCCATCTCCCATCGAAAGCATTCGGCCCCCAGGTCGTAAGTATCCTCGATGTTTAACACCACCACCGGGTGTCCCGCCCTTGCCAGGCTCCGGGCCTGTTGATCCAGGGTGGTATCATGGGCCAGGCGGAGGTGGACGAAGACCCTGTCCCGGGCGTAGGTTTTGGGTGGAGCCAAGGCCTCGTCCACGACAGGGAGGATGCCCTTTCCCTCCTTTCCCGTGCTCTCTGCAATGAGCTGTTCCACCCATGCCCCAAAGGGGCCAAGGGGAGGCGAGATTAAAAGGGTCAGCTTGTCCCGGCCCTTTTGCGCCAGCGCACCCAGAACCGCCCCCAGCCATGCGCCGGAATTGGCCCCGGGGGAAACCGGGTTTTGGGGTCGGGCGTGGAGACTCATGGCTGTGGCACCATTCAGGAGTCTCTCAAGGTCAATGCCCAGGAGCGCGGCGGGCACCAGTCCGAAGTAAGTCAGTGCCGAATAGCGGCCTCCCACCTCGGGGTCATTCAGGAAGGTCCTGCGAAAGCCCAATTCTTTTGCCCTGGACTCCAGGGCGCTTCCCGGGTCTGTAATAGCCGCAAAACGGCTCCCCGCAAGACCCGGACCCAGGGTGCGGGCGGCGTGGTTGTAGAAATAGGCCATGAAAGAGAGGGTCTCCACGGTCCCCCCGGACTTGGTGGAGACAATGAAAAGGGTTTTTTCCGGCGGATGTTTCCTCTCCTGCTCCAGTACCGCACCGGGATCCGTACTGTCCAGTACGGCAAGGTCCAGGGACCCCGGAGTCACCCCGAAGATGGAGCGGAACATCCTGGGGGCCAGGCTGGAACCGCCCATGCCCAGAAGGAGGACCCGTGCAAATCCCTCCTGTCGGATTTGATCTGCAAAGGTCTTGATTTCGGGCACGGCATCCGCCATGCCTTCGGGTGCGTGAAGCCACCCCAGGCGGTTTTGGATATCAGAGGGATCCTCTTTCCACACCGTATGATCGTGGGCCCATATGCGCTCTATAATCCGGTGTTCGCTTATGTCTTTCAAGGCACGGGCCACCTCCGGTTCCCACGGGCCAAGAAAGGACGAGCGGGTGTATTCCGCAGTCATGGGGAACTCCTTTTAAAGTCTCTTAATTCATCATAACACAGGGTGCAGGGCCTTTGGCAAGGAAGGAGGCTCTTCCCGGTAAAAGAGCGCGGGCTAAAGGTCTGCAGCGAGCTCCGGTCCCCAGGTTCCGGCTTCATAGGGCAGGAGGTTGGCAGCCCGGTCGCCGCAGGTCTCACACTCTCTCAGGATGGGAGTGAGAAAGGACCAGCAGAGTTCCACGCCGTCTTGTCGCCAGAAAAGCATCTGATCGCCGAGCATACAGTCCAAGAGCACCTTTTCATAGGCATCCAGGACAGGACCCCTGTAGTTTTGGTGATAGTAAAAGTCCATGGTCACGGACCTCAGACAGACCCGGGCGCCCGGGTTCTTGGTCTGAAAGGTGAGAGAGATCTTTTCTTCGGGGTAAATACCCAGGGAAAGGCTGTTGGCTGAGATCGCTCCTCCCAGGATTTCCCGGAACATGGAGTGGGGGACTTCCTTAAACTGGACGTTGATTTCCGTGGATTTCCTGGCAAGCCGCTTTCCTGAAGTGAGATAAAAGGGGACCCCCTGCCATCGCCAGTTGTCCAAAAAGACTTTCATGGCGGCAAAGGTGGGCGTCAGGGAGTCCGGGTTTACCCCTGGTTCCTGGCGATAGCCCGGGACTCGCCTGTCCTGGGTGGTGCCTGGGCCGTATTGCCCCAGGACCAGGTAGTCGCGTAGGGCCTCGGTGGGGAAGGGCCTTAGTGAGCGGTACACCTTCGCCTTTTCATCACGGACCCGGTCCGGTTGAAAAAGGGAAGGGGGCTCCATGGCCGTGAGGGAAAGGAGCTGCATCATGTGGTTTTGGAACATGTCCCTTAAGACCCCGGCCTGTTCATAATACCCGGCCCGGTGTTCCACACCCAGGGTTTCCGCCGCGTTGATCTTCACCGCCTGGATATAGCTCCTGTTCCAAAGGGGTTCAAAGATGGCATTGGCAAAGCGGAACATGAGAATGTTCTGGACGGTCTCTTTGGCCAGGTAATGATCGATCCTGAATATCTGATGCTCCTGAAAGTGTTCGTGAAGGGTCCGGTCCAGGTCGACGGCGGTCTGCAGATCACGGCCAAAGGGTTTTTCCACCACGATCCGTGTCCAGCCCTTGCCCGCTTCCTGTTCCAGGGTGAGCCCGGCCCGGCCGAGGTTGACCGCAGTGGGGCCGTAAAGTGCCGGAGGGACAGCGAGGTAAAACATACAGTTTCCCAGGGTCATGGCCGACCGGTCCCATTCCTTTAAACGAGCCGAGAGATGGGAGAAGGAGCCGGGGTCGTTATATTCAATCGGCAGGTAGCGGAGCGAGGAAGCAAAGGTGTCCCATTTTGACAAATCCAGGCCCCCCCGTGCTGAAAGGGCCTGCTTCATCCCTTCCCGGAAGGTTTCATCATCCATTTCGGTGCGGCTGCATCCCGCTATAAGGAAGGAAGGGGGCAGGGCGTTTTTCAAATACAGGTTGTAGAGGGAGGGCAGGAGTTTCCTTGCTGTGAGATCCCCTGAGGCCCCGATAATGACAATCATGCAGGGATCTGGCCTCTCCTCCACCACACAGGACTCAAAGGGGAGCCCCAGATCGGGTGCGGTGGTGCGGGCCAAGGTCACGGATTCTTTCTCATGGGGTTCCGGGCCTTGCATGGGGATCATGACCTCCTTTTTTTAGGCTCCTCAATCTTCATTCCCCTCGGGCAACACGGTGTGGCCCCCGAACTCCCTTCGCAGCGCGGCGATGAGTCTGTCGGCAAAGGCATCCTTTTTACGGGAACTGAACCTCCGCATGAGGGAAAGGGCGATCACCGGGGTGGCCACACCCGACTCTATGGCCTGTTGCACGGTCCATCGCCCTTCTCCGGAATCCTCTACATAGCCTGAGATCTTGGAGAGTCTTTCATCCCGGGCAAAGGCGGCCTCTGTGAGTTCCAGGAGCCAGGACCGGACCACGCTTCCCTGGTTCCATAGATGGGCGATGTCTCCGGGGTTGAGCCACTCGGAATAGGGGGAGGACTGGAGGAGGTCGAACCCTTCGCCGTAGGCCTGCATCATGGCGTATTCAATGCCGTTATGGACCATCTTTACAAAATGGCCGGCCCCGGCGGGCCCGCAGTAGAGATAGCCCTTTGGGGGGGCCAGGGTCTGGAAAAGGGGTTCCAGTAAGGGATAGGTTTCCTTGGGACCACCAACCATGAGGCAATAACCCTGCTCAAGGCCCCATATACCCCCGCTTACCCCCACATCCACGAAGTGGATTCCCCTGGCGCTCAGATCTTGTGCCCGTTGGACAGCGTCTTTATAAAAGGAATTGCCTCCGTCTATGATGACATCCCCCGGGTCAAGACGACGGCTTATCCGCTGGATGAGGTCATCTACGGGGGGACCCGCAGGGAGCATGAGCCAGGCGACTCTGGGGGGTGTAAGCCCTTGAATCACTTCGTCAAGACTGTAGGCGCCCACAGCGCCCTCTTGGGCGATCTCATCGGTTTTGGAGGGGGTCCGATTATAGGCTATGATCTGGTGACCGTCCCTGAGCAGCCGTTTGGCCATATTCATGCCCATTCGACCCAGACCGACCATGGCTGTTTGCATAGGCCTTCCTCCGGGGGAGTTGCCTTCAGGTTTGGGGTGCAGAGGCCTTTACTGGAGGGACGGCCCCGAACCGTTAGAGAGCCGGGGCGCGTCTTTCTGGGACGTAGTCGTGTGGAATCTTTTCTTGATTCCATGCCTCGGAAACATAGAGGTTGCAATAACAGCTCCCGAACTCCTCCACGTCCGCGGCCCTGTACACACAGGGACATATAATGTCCTTGTCCTTTTCCCGGTCGCCTGAAGCCAATCTGCAGGGGCAGGACATGTATCCGTACCGGTCCTTATTCACCAGCAGGGCCTCGAGGAGTTCAAGGACCCTATCCTTGTCCTTGTTGAAATAATACCCTTTGGGTTCCTGGGTCTTTTTCAACATCTCGTAGAGCTTTTCTACCTCTTCCTTCATAGCTTCAGCGCCTCCCTGATCTCTTTTTCTTTGTATCCCACGATCACCTTGTCCCCGATGATAATCGTGGGGAAGGAGCAGCTGGGGTTCCATTTCTTGACATCTTCCAAAATGGCGGCCCTTTCTTCCCCATGCAAGAGATCCACGTCTGTGAATTCATATTTTACCTTGCAATCATCAAGCAGTTTTTTGGTGGCCTTACAGTGACTGCACGTGCTGAGGGTGTACATTTTGACCTGATTTTCTGCCATCACCTTCCTCCTCTGTTCGATTTGGTCATGCACAAGCTTGACCACAGCCGCGGCATGACCTTCTTTGCTTTCTTCTCCCTTTTCGGTTACGGCCGTCTACCTCCGTCCACAGCCGCGCACCCCTCCTCAAGGCTCACAGGGGCAGTCTTTCCAGGGCTTCCTGGGCCAGGTCCTTGACCCGGCGTTTGGCGAGGCGTCGGTCCAGGTAAAGGAGGAGTTCCTTTTCGTCTCCTGTAAGTGCCTCAAGGGCGGGGCGGGCTTCTTGGATGCCGAGTAATCCCACGGTCCACGCGGCCGTACCCCTCACCACGTGATCCGGCGATTGAAGGAAGGGCAATAGAAAGGGGGCGGTATGCTTTAAGAGACTAGGTCTGAACTGGGCGAGCCTTCCTATCCCCCAGACAAGGCCGCGCTGGAGGACTGGATGCTCCAGGTAATTCCCGTCCTCCCTCGCATAGGATATTAGTATAGAAGCATATTCCTTTGCAAGCCCTTCATGGGAGGCCAAGATTTCCCCCATGGCCTCAGGCGAGCCCCAGCCTATCCCGCCGGACTCATCATTAAGGTTCCACATAAGGCGGCGCATTACTACCCTGGCCCCCTCCATGTCTTCTTGGGCCAGGTCCGCCGTAACCGCACCCATAAGCGTGATCGCCTTCCACTTTATGGCTGCCTCACCATGGTAAAAAAAAGAAATAAGGGGATTCACCACCCGGCGGGCCGGGAATTGACGCAGTTCAATCAAGGCGGTTTCAAGGTCTTTTTCTTGGAGCAGTTCGTAGACCCTTTGTTTGAGCACTCGGCCTTTGAGTCTTCTGTTTTTCATGGTGCTCCAGCCGGGTTAAAGGGCAAGTTTAAAGGGCATACAGGGGACCGGAATCTGTTCCCCGGTCCCCTGTATGAATAGGCTTGGTTAAGCGGCCTCAATGTCACGTCTGTCAGACATGTCCATGAGGACCCTTTCCCTGGCCTTGTCAATGCCGAGGGCCTTCCTTTTCTTGTCGATATGATCGACCATCATCCGGGCCATTTCATGGGGGTCTTTCGCAAATCCCCATTTGCCATATCCGGCCTCTTCCAGCCCCTCGAAAAGGAGCTTGTGGAATTTGGTCCCTTCAATAATAGGGAAGGTAACACCGAAAACGGTGTAGACCCCTGACCCGACGAAATACTGGCCGATGGAAATGGCCTTTTCGCTCATCCATTCCGGGGCTGCACCCGCGACCGGCAGGTCTGAAATGCTCTGGCCCAGGCCGCCGACACGCACCATCTCCGCACAGGCGATGAGGATCCGGCTGTTGTCCACACAGGATCCCACGCCGAGCACGGGGGGCATCCCCACCGTTTCGCACACTTCCCTGAGCCCCGGTCCGGCGAGGTGGGCGGCTTCGGGGGTGTAAAGCCCGGCCTTGGCCAGGGAGATTTGTGAGCATCCCGTCTGAACCACCAGCACATCCTTCTTGATCAGTTCCTTGACCAGTTCCACATGAACCCAGTCGTGCTTCACCCGCGGGTTGGTGCACCCCACCACGCCGGCGACACCCCTGATCCTTCCGTTAATGATATTATCATTCAAAGGGGTGTAAGAGGCCCTGAAGGTCCCGCCCAGCATGTAATTGATATATTCGTGGGAAAACCCGTGGACCCCGGCGTTTCTGATGTTCGGGATTTCAACTCGAACATTGCGGTTTTTGAATCGCACAATGGCCCTTTCCACTATAGCGTCTGTACACTCCCGGGGTTCATGTTCCTCAAACTGGATATGTTCGACCCCCTCAATATGGGCCCTGGGGTTGGTGGTAAAGAGCTTGGTGCCGTAGCACTCGGCCACGCTCGCCAGGCCCTGCTTGATGCACTGGACGTCCACGCCCATGGCGTCAACGGCCCCTGTGATGAGGACCGCCTCCGTGGACATGAAATTCCCTGCATGGGGAATGCCGTGACGGGAGAGCATCTCGGCGCCGGAACAGCACATGCCCACCAGGTTGATTCCATTCGCCCCTGCATCCTTGGCCGCCTGGATCAGGGTGGGATCGTTGACCGATTCCAACATGGATTCAAAGAGGTTGGGTTCATGACCGTGGATGATAATGTTGACCTGGTCCTCTTTGAGACAGCCCATATTGACATCCGCCCGCACCGGGGTGGGGGTGCCGTAGAGAATATCAGAGACCTCTGTCGCCACCATGGAGCCCCCCCATCCATCAGAAAGGGCGGTTCGCGTAAATTGTTTGGTGATGTTCTCATAATCCTGATCCACCCCCATATGGGTGCGGTGCATCATTTCCATGATTTCTCTCATGGCCCCCCGGGGGGTAACCCCGTTGTTTCTCCACATTTCCCGGGTTTTTTCCGGGGCCCGCTTTAAAAAGGGGATTTCTCCCTCTATTTGGGTATAGGTCTTCTCCAGGGCTTTATACACGTCCTTGGCGATGTCTTTGATTTCCCGGCCCTCAACCTCGATACCCAGTTCCAGGGCGACTTCTTCCAGCTTTAACGGGTCTTTGATGGTGTAATCCTTAATACTGCCGTTGATCACCTCCCGGAAGACGTCCAACATGCTCATGCCGTGGTCTGTATGGGCCGCCGTGCCTGAGGCGACCATCCGGGCGAAGTTGCGGGCCATGATCGTATCAATGGTGGCTCCGCATACGCCTACCTTGGCATAAGGATCTTTGGCGTTGAGCCGACACGGGCCCATGGAACAGTGCTTGCAGCAGGCTGAATCAGCACCGATAGGACAGGCCTTCATGGACGCTGCCCGGTGAAAGGCGGTTTCTACCCCGTCCTGGTTCGCCTTTTCCAGCATCTGGGCCGTGGCATCACACACGGTAACATCTCTGGGGTTTAATGTCTTGGGTTCCTGACCCTTTTTGGTTTCTTTAGCCATTTTTTTCTCCTTGAAATTGCTATAGTTATTAGTAACTATTACCGTTAAAAGTACACTTAAAAAGGCTACTATATGGCCTTTTTCCAGAAGCAAAGGATCCCGTCCGTTCCAAAAACCAACTGGACCAGGTCCCAGCCTTCGGCACCTCTGTCATTGAGGAGGTTCTCCAGGATGCTTATCTGATCTCCGGGTACGTGATCAACGCTGCATTCCCCTTCCCCGGAGCAGAAATAAACCACCTGGGTAAAGGCCTCGTTGGGGTGTTTGGTGATTTCATATTCAAACTTCTTCATATCCCCTCCGTGAATGGGGCGAGGAGGGACCTCCAGCCCCATTTAGCGAATACCACAGCCCCCGAGGCCGCCCCCCCGGGGTACACACTGGAAAATACAGGCCTTAGGCCCCTGCATCAAGGCTGCACTTGGTGAAGTCGATCTCCTTTCCACATCCCTTGCAATTGTGCTTCTTGTCAAACTCATCTGAAAAGATCTCGATCTCTTTTCCACAATTGGGACATTTGCAGGTGAAGGATTTCAGGTGCTTGAACTGTTCAAAACCGGGGCAATGTTGGGGTGTAGTCATGATCCTCCTCCTTTTTGGCTGGTCGTTTGTTTCTAACTCCCTATCTTTTTTGCGATTTCCCGTCCATAGTCCTGGGCCATCTTGGTCCCGCCCCCCAGGGAAGCGGATTTCAATCGCAACGGCCCTTTAACCATATCCATTTTAAAGATATTTTTCATGGTGTCAAAGATTCGGCCGGGGGCCTCCCCGCTCCATCCAAAAGCGCCGAATGAACCCCCTGCCTTGCCCTTGAGATCCGCCTTCTCGGCCAGGAAGAGCATGGTTTTCATCCCCTGCATCATCTCACCATGGTAGGTTGCAGATCCTAATACCAGGGCGTCAAAGCCTTCCAGGGCCGCCTCTTTTTTGATGGTGGTCACATTAACCATCTCGGCCTCATGGCCTTCCATACGTATTCCTTCTGCAATCAGTTCCGCCTGGGTCTTTGTTTCGCCGGTTCTCGTGGCATAGACCAGAAGTGCCTTACCCATGTTTCACCTCCATTGTGACCCGCGGTCAACTTTGGACTTTCACCGGTTACCAAGTACGGGCAGGGCGGAGGGGCGGCTCAGGAAAGCCTGGTATCCCGCCCGGTCTGCCCACAGTCCGGAATGTAGCAAGAAATATCCATAAACTCACACTTCTGTTTGCAAGACGGGCACGCGTCAGGCGGTGCTGGGGCCTGAAGGGTGTAACCGCATTCTTTACATTTCCAGTCAGCCATGCTTTTTTCTCCTTTTTTCTGAGCTGATCCCCGGAGGCCTCTCGGGGATAATTTCGTCTATGCCTTCCACAGGCCGTGGACGTTACAGTATTCGCGGGCTGTGACCTGATCCGCGTCGATCTTGAACAGGGCCTCAGGCGTATCACCTGGATTAAGGAACTGACGATACGCTTTGCCGTCCGCGATTACCTCGATCCATTCGATGTAGTGCTTTTCTTCCATGGGGTGGGCCACGGATCCGATCTTGACAAGGAATCCATCCTCACGCTTTTCCACCACGGGCACGTGTTTCTCCTTGGCCGCGTCCACGGTGTTTTCCTTAAAGAGCTTCATGGGTTTACCGCAGCAAACCAGTTCTCCTTTTCCGCCATGGAGTACCTCAACAATATTACCGCACGTTTCACACTTGTAGACTTCCAGTTTCTCGGCCATGTTCTCCTCCTTCATACTTTGTGTTATACAGAAAAATAATTAAACCGCTTCTTTCTTCCACGGTCCACTCCTTATTTCCTAATAATTTTCTCCCAAAAGCTCAAAATGGGCCTGGGGATGGGCACACGCGGGGCACTGCTCCGGAGCTCCTTTCCCCACATGAATGTATCCACAGTTGCGACATCGCCACAGCGTTTCAGTTTCCCGCTCGAAGACCCGTCCCGCCTCAATGTTGGCGGCCAGGTCAATGTAACGTTTCTCGTGCTGCTTTTCCGCCACGGCTATGGCCTCGAATACATCCCCGATGGCATTAAAACCTTCCTCCCGGGCTGTTTTCGCAAAATCGGGATACATCTCTGTGTGTTCGTGATGTTCACCGGCTGCAGCCGCCCTGAGATTTTCAAGGGTACTTCCTATAACCCCTGCAGGGAAGCCGGCCTGGACTTCTACGTCGCCCCCTTCCAGGAACTTGAACAGCCGTTTGGCATGCTCTTTTTCCTGGTTGGCGGTTTCTTCAAAAATAAATGAGATCTGCACGTAACCTTCCTTTTTGGCCTGACTGGAAAAGTAGGTGTAGCGGTTGCGTGCCTGCGATTCCCCGGCAAAGGCGGTTAACAAGTTCTTTTCGGTACGACTTCCCTTTAAACCACTCATTTGGTGCCTCCTTGTTCCCTGGACTGGACTGAAAAATCTTCTGGAAAGCGGTACCCTGCCTTTTGGCACTGAGAGCAGAGCCCGATAAACTCCAGCCGGTGGCCGAACACGCCGTACTTGGTGAGCTTTCCCAGGGCCCCTTCAATAATCTCCGTGGGGTCTTCAGAGGGACCCATGGGGAGATCCTCAATCCTACCGCACCGGACACAGGTCAGGTGGTAGTGCTCCTGCACATTGCCGTCAAAACGCATCTGGGTTCGGCCCGGATCAAGCCGCGTGATCATGCCGCAGGTGGCCAGGATATCCAGATTGCGATAGACGGTTCCCAAACTCACCCGGGGCATGACTTTTCTTACCTCTTCATAGATCTCGTCGGCCGTGGGATGAGAATGCGATTTTTTTACCACCTCCAGGATTACCTCCCTCTGGGTGGTCATTCTGTATTTCTGTGCTGAAGCCAATAGGGGACCCCACTGAGAATTTTTACTATTAATAACTATTATTAATAGTAAACCTCCGCCTCGCTGTTGTCAAGCCCCCTCTTCAGCCACGGATCCCGGACCTGCGAGGGGCCGGAAATTCTTTTTGCTGGCGCCGCACACCGGGCACTTCCAATCATCGGGAAGATCCTGAAAAGGGGTTCCTTTCGGGATCTTACCTTTCCGGTCCCCCCGGTCCGGATCGTAGATATACCCGCAGTTAACGGTTTGACATTGATACATGTCCTCGGGTCTTGCCATGATGTTCCCCCAAAATTTCATTCATTTTTA
>CAZNLL010000064.1:0-4066 GCA_964573885.1 uncultured Desulfobacteraceae bacterium
CTTTAATTGAAAGAGTTTCTTATCCTGGGTGGCCACTATATGGTAGAACCTGTCCTGGGGTACGTAGATGTAAGGGACGTCCTCCTGACGGCGGTAGAGAAAATGAGAGAGGATCATCCTGTTGGTGGCTCTGTGCCCGATGATCATGATGTTCTGGGACGAATCACTCAGGTACAGTGATTTCTTAATCCCCCGGTCCACCCTGTCCTTCATGGACACATATCCCTCTCCCTCCGGGTAGATATAGTTGTATTTGTCTTCCTTTCTTGCCCTGTAGACCTGGGGCATGGTCTCCCTGATCTCTTCATAACTCATGCATTCACAAACGCCGCTGTCGATCTCATTGAATTCGTCCAGGGGAATGATGGTGCAATGCTTTTGCATTGCGGAAATGGGCCTCGCCGTCTCGATGGTGCGTCGTTTATTGCTGGTGAAGATGACGGGAACCGTTCTTTTCTTGAAGTATTCGGCCAAGGCCCAAGCCTGGGCCTTGCCTTGTTCTGTAAGAGGAGAGTCCCCCCCGATCCTGTTTTCCAGGTTGAAGTAGGTCTCCCCGTGACGGATCAAAAAGAGATTCTTGACCGTATCGGTCACCAGGAAGTCACGGATCCGGTCGTAAAAGGGGATATCTCCTCCAATATCTTCCTGGAAGATTCGGTTGTTGAGGGAGTCCAATTTGATGAAGTTCTTTTCCCTCTTGAGAGGGGTGTAGATGCTCTCGTAGTAGCGGATCCGGCGTTCAAAGCTTTTAACGGCCGCCTCTTTGTCCAGGTGTTTGAATTCGTCCTGGTCCGTTTTTCTCAGGATACTCGCCTCCAGGATGGCTCTGTCGTAGTTGATGCATTCTATGAAAAGGATGGGATGATCATCCAGGGAGCGAATGATCGTCTGCCTGCGGTTTTGGCTCACATTCGTGGCATCCAGAATGGCTACATGTCCCCCGCGCCTGAGGTAGGCCTTGGCCCGTTTAATATTGGTGACGGCGATCTTCTCCCTCAAGGCCGCCCCTTCTTTGTTCTTGGGGTCATAAAACTCGGCTGAGTGGGTGTCTCTCCGGGAGAGCCTCCTCCTGAGGTCACCGTTGTTAAAAATCCTTGCCTTCCGCTGGTCCATGAGGAAACTGTCTTTGAGCTTGGTGGCGAGGGTCGATTTCCCCCTGGCGGGAAGGCCTACCATGGCAATGTAGAGCTTGTTCGGTTTCATGGGCTGAATCTTATCGGGGGGAGCCAAAAATGCAATACAAAAAGGCCCGCCGGATAGGCTTGCATTTTTTCCAAAAGGCACTATAATTGGCGCAAATTAGAGCACTGGACTTTACTGGAGGAAGAAAAATGCAGCAGGCTTCCCTTTCAACAAGCGAAAGAACCCAGGTCCTGGTCAACGGATTTGTAAGGAGTGTTTATAACTGGATGGCGGGGGGGCTGGCCCTCACCGGGTTTGTGGCCCTATATGTATCCACCAGTAAGACCATTTTGGACCTTATCTTCGGAAACCCCTTTGTGTTTTTCTTCCTGATTCTTATTGAATTGGGTCTGGTCTTTGCCATCAGCGGTATGGTCGCCAGGATGAGCGCCGGGACCGCGACTTCCCTTTTTATCCTTTACGCCGGACTCAATGGGGTGACCCTGTCTTTTATCTTCCTCCTATACACCCGCACCTCCATTGTGAGCACCTTCTTTATTTGTGCAGGCACCTTTGTGGCATGCAGCATCTACGGCTGGGTGACCAAGAAGGATTTGACCTCCTGGGGCGGGTTTTTGACCATGGGGCTTATTGGTATCATCATCGCCTCCCTGGTCAATATGTTCATTCGAAGCAGTGCCATGAGCATGGTGATAAGCTATATCGGGGTATTTGTCTTTGTCGGCCTTACGGCCTATGATACCCAGAAATTAAAGAACATGGCCCTTTCCCAGCCCGCCGGCCTTGATGGAGCCGTGGTGCGAAAAGGAGCGATTCTCGGGGCCCTTTCGCTGTATCTTGACTTCATCAACCTCTTTTTGATGCTTCTTAGGATATTCGGACAGAGCAGGGAATAACAGACAAAGCCTGCAAAAACACTCAAAGGCTCATCCTTATTCCGCTGCCTGGGTTCTTGTCCTTCCAGGGGGATCGTGCGCCAAGAAGGGGACGCAAGAATGGAACCCTCCTACCTCAAGCTTTACCGTGAAGGCCGCCTGCAGGAGCGGGTGCAGAAGTTACAGGGCCTCATGGACGCCTGCACCCTGTGTCCCCGTCAATGCGGCGTGGCAAGGCTGGAAGGGGAGACCGGTTATTGCGGGATCGGGAGAAAGGCCAAGGTTGCCAGCTATAACGCCCACTTTGGGGAGGAGGAGCCCTTGGTGGGTCGAAACGGTTCCGGGACCATTTTTTTGAGCTCCTGCAATCTGCTCTGTTGCTTTTGCCAGAATTATGATATCAGTCACCAGGCCGAAGGGGTGGAGGTAGAGCCTGAGCAGATGGCCGCCATGATGGCCCATCTGGCTGAGAGGGGCTGCCATAATATCAATTTTGTGACACCCACCCACCTGATCCCTCAGATTCTGGAGGCCCTGATCCCGGCCGTAGAGGAGGGATTAAACGTTCCATTGGTATATAATTCAAGTGGTTATGATCGAAAAGAAACCCTGGAGCTTCTGGACGGCGTCTTTGACATCTATATGCCGGATTTTAAGTTCTGGGACAGCAAATGGTCCGAGAGGTATTGTAACGCCCCGGATTACCGGGAGGTTGCTGTGGAGGCGATCAAGGAAATGTACCGGCAGACAGGAGACCTCACCATGGATCAGGACGGCATCGCCTTGAAGGGTTTGCTGGTGAGGCATCTGGTCATGCCCAACGGGGTGGCCGGAACCGAAGAGATTATGGAATTCATTGCCCGTGAAGTATCTTCCAATACCTATGTGAATGTGATGGATCAATACCATCCTTGCGGTACCGCTGATAAGGATGAGTTTATTAATCGGCGGCTTAGTGCCGAGGAATATAGAAACGCCGTGGATTCCGCCCGCAGGGCAGGGCTGAGTCGCCTCGATCCCAGAGAAAAGCGCCGCCTCTTCTTCAGGCTCTTATGAACGACCAACGGATATTTATAGTCGGAGATATTCACGGGTGCCTTGACCCTTTCAAAAGGCTCATGGACCGGATCCCTTGGCGTCCAAGTCAGGACCGCCTTATTTTTCTGGGCGACTACATTGACCGGGGTGAGAACGCCAGGGGTGTGGTCGACTATATTGTGGCCATTTCCCGGTGCTCCGCCAAAGTGGACTGCCTCCTGGGAAACCACGAGGCCATCTTAATGGATTACCTTGAAAACAAGGACCACGGCCTTTTCTTGATTAACGGGGGGTGGAGCACAGTGGAGAGTTACGGGAGCCGGGGCGGGGCAGATCTTAATTCCCTGATTCCGCCGGAGCACATGGACTTCTACAAGTCCCTCAAGACCTATGTGGAATTGGAGGACTATTATGTGGTCCATGCCGGATTCAGGCCGGGTGTGCCCATGGAGGCCCAGGTGCTGGAGGACATGGTCTGGATCAGAGAGCCTTTTATCTATTCGGATTATGACTTTGGAAAGAGGGTTATTTTCGGCCACACCCCCTTTGAAGAGCCCCTGGTCATGAAGAATAAGATCGGCGTGGACACGGGGGCGGTTTACGGAAACAAATTGACCTGCCTGGAGCTGCCATCCCTGAAGTTCCATTCGGTAGAGGCCTGATTATTTGATAGGGATCACAGCCACTGTTCCAGTCGAGATCATCTTTGCCGCAGGCCTCAGACCTGTGGATTTAAACAACCTCTTTATCACCTCCCCGCAACCCAGAAGCCTGGTGGGTCAGGCCGAGGCGGCGGGCTTTTCACATACCATCTGCGCCTGGATCAAGGGGATTTACGCCTCGGTCATTAACCATAACATCAAAAAGGTGGTGGCCGTCACCGGTGGAGACTGCAGCAACACCATCGCCCTGGGGGAAATCCTGAGCAGAAAGGGGGTGGAGGTCCTCTCCTTTGAATACCCCCTGAACCGGAACCGGGAGGCCCTCCACTCCCAGATGGACCAACTGCG
>CAZNLL010000064.1:4166-21368 GCA_964573885.1 uncultured Desulfobacteraceae bacterium
CGCCTGGGCTATCTGGGGGTGCCTCCCATATTCAGCCAATTCTATGAGCACATTGAGTCCCTGGGCGCCAGGGTGGTCTTTAACGAGGTCCAGAGACAGTTCAGCATGCCTTTTGAATGCGAGGATATTGTGGATCAGTATCTGGCCTATACCTACCCTTATGACATCGACGGAAGGCTCAGGGATA
Organism: uncultured Desulfobacteraceae bacterium; assembly: GCA_964573885.1. Classification (GTDB taxonomy): domain Bacteria; phylum Desulfobacterota; class DSM-4660; order Desulfatiglandales; family Desulfatiglandaceae; genus CAZNLL01. The sequence continues at coordinate 4,354 of CAZNLL010000064.1, forward strand.
TTGAAGGGGCTGTGCGCGAGCGGGGGCTAAAAGGTCTTATCCATTACACCCAGACCTTTTGTTACAGGCAGATCTACGATATTGTGCTCAGGGAGAGCCTGCCCGTCCCGGTCCTCACCCTGGAGGGCGACAGGCCCGGGGCCATCGATACCCGGACGGCCCTTCGCATTGAAACCTTTGTGGAAATGCTTCGGACTTAAACCCCGTTTTTGCAAACGCATCGGGCTCCTAGACATATAAAATCAGTAATAACAGAAATTTAAAGCGCCTTTTTTGCAACAACGGGGTAAACCCTACGATCGCTTACCGCTGATGAATCCTTCCGCCAACTCCACGTCCTGTTTGCTCCCGATGTATAGGGGTACCCGCTGGTGGAGCTCGGTGGGCTCTATCTCCAGGATGGGCCGGTGACCGTCACTGGCATAGCCGCCCGCTTCCTTGGCCACCAGGGCCAGGGGATTGGCCTCCACCATGAGGCGTAGCTTGCCTGTGGGCTTTTTGGGGTCCTTTTTGTCTGCAGGGTACATAAAAATGCCCCCTTTGAGGAGGTTTCGGTGAAAATCGGCCACAAGGCTGCCTACGTACCTGGATGTATAAGGCCTCCCGGTTTCGCGGTCCGGGGTCTTGAAGTAGTTAATGAGGGCGGTGGTGTTTTCATCCCAGTAGGGGTAATTGCCCTCATTGACACTGTAGATTTTTCCTTTTTCAGGGATGCGAATGTATTCGTGGGAAAGGAGGAATTCGCCCACACTGGGAAACAGGGTGAACCCATGGACCCCGGTCCCGTTTCCCGTGGTGTAGACCATAATCGTGCTGGAGCCGTAGATGAAATACCCGGCCGCCACCTGGGCCATCCCCGGTTGGAGCACATCGTTGAGGAGCGGCTCGGAACTCGATCCATTGCTCTTTCTCCTGAATATGCCGAAAATGGTCCCTATACTGACGTTCACATCAATATTGGAAGACCCATCCAAGGGATCGAAGAGGAGGATGTAATCGCCCTTGGGGTATTTAGAGGGGATATCGATCAGATCCGGGTCTTCCTCTGAACCCATGCACCACAATTGACCGATATGCTGCATGCGCTCAATGATGATCTGGTTGGCGAAGATGTCCAGTTTCTGGACCTGTTCTTCCTGCACATTGATCCTGCCCGTCGGCCCCAATATATCCACAAGGCCGGCCTTGTTCACCTCCCTGGAAATCACCTTGGCCGCAACAATCAATTCATTAAGCAGGGTGGTAAAGGCACCGGTGGCACCGGGATTTTCCCGTTGCTGATTCAGGATGTGCTGGGTGATGGTGGTTCCAACGCCTTGTTTTTTCATTTTTGAACCTCCCTTCAAAAACTGGGTTACAAAGGCTTGGCCTGGAAGCCCGAGGGACCTTATTCTCCCCCGTGTTTGCTTCCCGGTCGAATGGGGCTGCAGGAGAGGCCAGGGCCTTAGTATTTGAGGAGGGAATCCCAGAATTCCGGGTCTTCCTCCTTCCAGTTGGGACCGAACCTTCTATCGCAAAAACCACTGAGCCTTTCATACCATTTGAGGATCACGTTTTTTTTCTTTTCCATGGCCTCCAGGATATCGGCCACATAGATATCGATTTTTCCGATTTCGTCCTTGGGTACATAATAGGAGGCCCCCTTTTCAAAGGATTTCTTGAGGCTCTCCTTTGAGATGGCATGGGCCGTGAGCATCAGGGCCGGGATATTTTTTTTCCGGGCGATATCGAGGAGTTCATATCCTCTCACCCCCATAATATCCAGCACGGCCACGTGGTAGTAATTGTTCTCCAGCAGCTCCCTGGCCTGTTCATAGGTGGAGGCCCTGTCTATCTTGCACTTGTCCAGAACCTCGGCCAGGAAATCAAGGATGTCTTCTTCATCGTCGACGATTAAGACCCTTTTTCCTTTGAGTATTTTATCAGGGTCCATGGTCAATACCTCCTTTAACATGGGGTGGCGGTAAAATGCCTAGAAGGCTTGTTCTTTGTATTCCAGCCTGTATATCTCCGCAAGGGTCAAAAATATAGTGATAATCAGGGGGCCGTAAATAATGCCCAAGATCCCGAAAAGTTTTAATCCTCCCAGGATTCCTATGAACACCAGGAGGGAATTCATTTGCATCCCCTTACCGATCACACGGGGTTTGACCAGATATTCGGTAATGGAACTGTAGAGGAGGTTGTAGGCCAGGAAGGCGATGCCGGTGGCAATCTTGCCCTGGATAAAGAGGATGACCGTGGCCGGCACAAACACGATGGAAGCGCCCACAATGGGCAGAAAGGCCATGAACGTCAGGACCGTGCCCCAGAGAAAGGGGGAGGGAAGGTCAAAGAGATAAAACCCAAACCCCCCCAGGGTGCCCTGGATGATCCCGGACATGCCGTTTCCGAAGATGACGGCCCGGCCCATCTCCTGAAATTTGCTGGCCACCTTCTCCAGCTGTTCCCTGGGGACCGGAATGAGTTGAATCAGGTAGTCCTTGAGGCGCCCTCCGTCCCTGAACATGTAATAGATGATGAGGATCATCAGAAAGAAATGGAGCAATACGTTGAAAAAATTGGAGGCAATCGACCTGATCTGTTTATAGAGGAAGAGTCCCACCCATTTCCCCACGTTTCCGGCCACCTTTTCCACGGCCTCAGGTGAGAGGTCCATCCCCGTCAATTTTCCCAGTTTCCTGACCCGAATCGCCCAAATGGAGTCGCCTTTCAGGGCCTCCTGTATTTTTTTGAGGGAAACAGCACTCCGGGTGCGCGTATAAAAGTCATAGGCTTCGTTGGACAGGGTGCCCACGAACCACCCGATGGGGATGATCAAGATGATGAGGATGGAAATGCTCATAAACAAGGAGGCCGGGATTTCGTGTCCCCTAAAAACCCTTTTGATCCAGAAATACATGGGATAGGACACGCTGGCGATGAGAAGGCCCAGCACGATGGCGGAAACATAGGTCCAGAAGAGACTTACGAGCAGAATGGCGGACCCGATCAAGAAAATTAGAAACAGTTTGGAACCGTGCTGTTTTTCCATGTATCCGAAGCCTCTCGGCCCGATAATATAGTGAAGATCCAGGGGATAGTCAAAAACTTATTTCCCCTGTCAGGCGTGACGGCCCTGTTCCTTATGAGCAGAAAATCCTGTGATAGAAAGGGGATAACCTATTTGGGATTCACGGACAGGTATGCGGCGATAAAGGTATCCACTTGCTGCTTAACGGAGGCGAAAATGCTCTCGGGTTTGTAAGTCAGGCCTACAATGCCGCCCGTGGTCCACGTGGTTCCCCCGGGGATTTCTATAGGTTCCCTCACGGGGTAGACATCCTGCCGGAAGGCGATATAAACTGAATAAATATACTCTTGGGCGGCCGGGGTCCTTAAGACGTGGACATTGATATAGAGATAGGGGTTTCCCTCTAGGCCGTACCATTCCTCCTTGGATATCACCTTTATGCCTGCCCTCCGCAGCCGGGTCTCCACCTTTTTCTTGAGAAGGGCCTCGGTGAGGACGTGCTTTCTGATTTCCGGATCCAGCCTTTCCACGGACACATAGATCCCCGGCACTCGGCGGAGGGATTGGCGGGTGACCTCATTGTCAGCACCGGATGCAGAAAAGGGGAGCCCTGAAAGGCAAATGACCGCTATTATCAACACCAGGGGGAACCTCATGGTACGCATCACCTTACCTCCTTTTCATGTCCATGCCTCTTTTCTCTGGGGAGGCCTGGAACGGCCCTTTCTACAATGGCGCCATCGCGGGCTAAACATATTGTCAATTGAGGCCCATGTCAAATTTTTCCGCATGTTTTCACTTCGTTTTTTCTCAAAAACACTGGCCGTATAACTCATTGAAGTTAAAACCCTTTTAAAACAGAATACTGGGTTTTACCCAGTATTTTGGGCCAATTTCCCAGTATTGACATCCGTGCCCTGAGGGTTCACAAAATTTATGGGTCAAAGCCCTGTTTGAAATGATCCAACCGACACTTTGTGGACGAACACCGTAATGCCATGCCGGCCAAGGTGATTTTATGAGGGTGTCTATATGAATAGCTCAATGCCATTAGCGCTCATAATATCCTGGCTGTTGTTTTTCGGTTTTTTAAACACCCATCAACGCCATGTCATGGCTTTTCATAGAGGATCACAGGGATATCTACTTGCCCTTCAGGCTTCCGTGGTCCTTGGCAGCTCGGTCTGCCTCGGCCTTTTAGTTTACTATTTTATTCGGGTACCCTGGTATTTCACCTTGGTACTATTTGTGCCCGGAAGTCTAATCGGTGGACTTGTTTTTGGATTTTTGGATCTAAAAATCGGCACCTTTGGAATGGGTTTGATTTCTTTCTTGGGGTGGCCCGTCTCGGCAATTTGGACTTTTTTCATAATGCGAGGTCTGTGTCCCTAAAAATGATCTTAAAGCGGACTGAAAAAAGGCGCGTTCGCTGAAGAACCGATTTCTTACAAATCTTTGACATCCACATATGACGATCACCAAAGCGCACATCATCAATTCCATCCACATGAAAAATGGGCTTTCCAAGGACAAGGCGGCCAGTGTCGTGGATTCGCTTTTTGAGATCGTGAAGAGGACCCTGGAAGAGGGCGAGGATGTGATGATCAGCCGGTTCGGGAAATTCTGTGTGAAGGATAAGAAGAAGAGGGAAGGGCGGAATCCCAGGTCCGGGGATCCCATGACCCTGGATGTCCAAGCGGATCGTATGGATTCAGCGACTATAATGGGGATTCCACAGTTTTCCTCTATCAAGATAGGATATGACAGGCACCATTAGGTAGTCATAAAAAGGACAGACAATTGGTTGAAGGCTTTAAACAGGGCTCTCTTAGTAATGAACCCCTAATGTTTCGGCTTAAACTTGATAATTCTGTCTATGACAATCTCGGAGTAAGCGGGGCCGACGTTTGTCTCTGGCTCCAAGTAGGCGCGAAAAGCCAAGACCATTGGCTCGTCAGCTCCGACTCCGTTGACGCAGTCGTAACCAACCTCCAAGCAATGATTCGGAGGCCCGACACAGTTTCCAGGGCGTGCAAAAACAACCGCGTACAGCTTGTTGGCGATTGGGTTAAAAGGACTTAACCCCAGATAGTAGCTGGCGCTTCCGACCATACCCTTATTGTCTATCACCAGAGGACTGGACTTCTTGTCCCAACCGATAACTGAAATATTAGAGTAGGTTGCCTTCCCGGATGCCGTGTGGTTGACCCCATAAGCTACGTAGAACTCCCCTTCACTGAGGGTAAGATCCTGGTTGGGTTTGCACGTCACCGGGTCGAAACTGGGTATTATATATGGAGTATCTCTATTGTCTCCAAAGCAGTTCTGTCCGTTCTCGATGCAGTTGTATCCCTCGTACCAGTTGACAGTGAAAATGGGGTGGGCGTCGTACCCGGGGTAAGCATCAATAATGGCCTGACCTAGCAGATCCACTAAAGGCAGAAAGGCCACCTCGGTACGCCCCGTTCCCCTCACGCGTAAGTCTGGCAGTCGCAGGGGACGAAAATCTGAAGGGGGAATGGGATTCGTTGGACTAATACGGAACAGGCTCTTGGCGGAGAGAATGTACTTCTGGAGGGCCGGTGTCATCTCCGATGCCATTCGCAGGACAAAGGTGAGCGTGTCCTTTTCGGATTCCACGCCAAGGCGGACGAGGTTCGGTGATATTACATAGGTATTGATCATCTTGTCGGGGTAACCGGCCAGGTATAGCGCCACCCTGACCTGACGCTCAACATTTTGGTGGGCAGCCAGTACAAAGACCACATCCTTGAGAAAGGAGTTTCCTTCGTTACCCGAGACATGGATCACCTGGTTGTTGATCGTATCTCCCAAGCTTGCGAACAGAGGAAACCGATCTATGGCGGATGCAGGGGGGGGCCGGGGCGGCCGGGTTTGAGAAATGCATTTGGGTGGGTTGATTCCTGCTCGGTGGCAGTCGAAGAGATAGGCCGTGAAACCAAAGTAATCCATCTCAGGGGGAGTTGTTCCGAGAAATACTACTGCCTCATCCGCTCTCAGCCTCCAGAACCAACTCCACCCTTCTGGATAGGTTTTGTCCTCGGTGAACCATTCGGAGTAAGGATTCGGCACAGTGGCTTCCTGGTTGGGTGCAGGAGGGAGGACAAAAATCCCGTAGGGACTGGAAGGGTTATTACCGAAACAACTGGGCAACTGGCACTTGCAGCCCATGTCCAGGACATCGGGAAAATCCACCACTCCCTCTTGGATGGTAAACCCCATTGCGGTCAATACTTGTTTGAATAGGTACTGCTGCCTGACGAAGGATTTCCTTTCTGCCCCAAGGGCTGCCATTGTTGGAAGGAGGATGAAAACCAACACCATGAAGCCTACGTGCACCCCGTTGTGTCTGCTCATCTCCTTCTCCTTCTTGGGCCGGACAGGGCAACAATTCTCGAAATCTACCGTTGGTTCATAGTTTATCTTTAATGATTTTGGCTGGCCTCAACATCCGGTGGCATACCCGGCATGGCTTGCTTCTTCTTTTTGGATTTGTCGGCCACCATGGCCTCAGTGGTCATGAGAAGACCTGCCACCGAGGCGGCATTTTGAAGTGCAAAACGGGTCACTTCGGTCGGCTCCACAATGCCGGCCTTCATGAGATCTCCATGGGTCCCTGTCTCTGCATTAAGCCCGAAGCTTCCTTCCCCTTGCATGACGCGCTTCACCACAATGGACCCTTCAAATCCCGCATTATTGGCAATTTGCCGAACCGGTTCTTCCAAGGCCCGTTGAATCAGCTTAACGCCCAGCTGCTCGTATCCCTTGAACTTGGCCTTCTCCAGGGACTTTTGAGCGCGAATATAGGCCACCCCACCACCGGCCACAATGCCTTCTTCCGCTGCAGCGCGGGTGGCGTTCAGGGCATCTTCCACGCGATCTTTCTTTTCTTTCGTCTTAGCCTCGGTGGCCAGCCCCCTTGAAATGATTAATGGCGGAAGTGCATGGGAATCGAACCCACCCGCCAGGGTTTTAGCCCGGCGCACCGGATTTGAAGTCCGGGAGCCCCACCAGTGAGCTTTCCACTTCCGCAAAAAAGTGAGATCTCAAGTATCATCTTAGGTATAGACGGGGCCCTTGTCAATATCCGCATGGATATGTTCAACCATCGGGCCCCTATCCATTCCGGAAATCAAGCCGGGTTTTAACGCCTGCCCCCTAGGCCAGGTGTTCGATGATGATGCCCAGAATCCTCCGAATGGGCTCCGCAGCCCCCCATAGAAGTTGATCGCCCACGGTAAAGGCGGCAAAATACTCAGGCCCCAGAATCATCTTGCGCATCCTGCCCACCGGAACAGTGAGGGTACCGTTCACCGCCGCCGGGGTCAATAACCGGAGGCTGGATTCCTTGTCATTGGGGACCAGGCGCACCCATGGATTACCCTCGCTGACAATGTCAGAGACCTCCTCAAGGGGAATGTCGCGGGTGAGCTTGATGGTCAGGGCCTGGCTGTGGCACCGCATGGCACCCACCCGGACACAGACGCCGTCTATGGGAATAGGCTCTTTTGTCTTTAGGATCTTGTTGGTCTCAACAAAGCCCTTCCACTCTTCCTTGGTCTGTCCCGATTCCATGGCGGCATCGATCCAGGGTATCAGGCTCCCGGCCAGAGGGGCCCCGAAGTTCTCAACAGGAAGGGCATCGCTTCTCAGTGTTTCGGTCACCACCCGGTCAATGGCAATGGCCGTGGATGCGGGGTCTTCCATAAGGACGTGAGTAGCGGCCCCTACGACCCGAATCTGGGCGATGAGCTCTTTCATGTGCTTGGCCCCGGCCCCTGAAGCGGCCTGATAGGTCATCGAAGAAATCCACTCCACCACCCCGGCCGCGAAAAGCCCTGATAGGGCCATAAGCATGAGGCTGACGGTGCAGTTTCCTCCCACATAGGTGCGAATGCCCCCTGAAAGCCCTTCATCGATGACGGATCGGTTCACCGGGTCAAGTACGATAATACTCTCTTCATCAAGGCGGATGGTGGAGGCGGAATCAATCCAGTAGCCCTTCCATCCCCTGGCCCTTAACTCAGGATAGACCTTTTTGGTGTAATCCCCGCCCTGGCAGGAAAGGACAATGTCCAGTGAAGAGAGGAGATCCGTATCATAGGCGTCCTTGAGAGGAGGGATATCCAGCCCCACATCCGGCCCCTGTCCTCCCACATTTGAGGTGGTAAAGAAGAGGGGTTCAAAGCCTTTGAAATCCTTTTCTTCCCTCATCCGGCCCATGAGGACGGATCCCACCATCCCCCGCCATCCTACAAAACCGATACGCAACATGATTCCCTCCTGGGAGTAGATTGGAAATTCAAATCTCTAAGCAAAAAATGGTGAAACTTCAAGGAAAAACGTCAGGCCTCCACCATCCGCCCCAGCGCCATTGAAACGGATTCATGGATAACCAAATCGGCCTCGGAATCAAGGGGTGTCTCGTCGCGGTTGATGATAATGAGCTTGGCCCCCCGTTGACGGGCGTGGGCGGGTATAGAGGCGGCAGGGTAGACCACCAAGGAAGACCCCAAAACCAGGCAGAGATCGCATTCCTGGGCGTATCTAAAGGCCTGGGCCATCTTATCCTCGGGCATGGCCTGGCCAAAGGAAATGGTCTTGGGCTTCAAAATCCCGGAGCATTGGTCGCAATAGGGCACCTTCACCCCGGAGGCCAGGCGGACCTGGATCTCATTGCGGTCGTATTCTTTGCCGCAACTCAGACAGGAGACGGTGAAGACAGTGCCATGTATTTCAATGATCTTATCAGGAGTATTGCCCGCCTTGTGGTGCAGGGCGTCCACATTCTGCGTCACAATGGCCAGGAGCCTGCCCTTGTCCTCCAGGCGCTTGATGGCGAGGTGGGCCTGATTGGGAAGGGCGTCCTTCATGCCATCGTAAAACTCGGTGCTCATTTTCCAGTACTTTTCCCGTGCCTTCTCATTGGCGACAAAGGTCTGGAAGTAGAAATCCGAGGGATCATACTTGTCCCAGATGCCGCCCGGACTCCTGAAGTCCGGAATGCCGGATTCCGTGCTCAGACCGGCCCCTGAAAAGACCAAAATCTTCCTGGCTGTGCCGATCATTTCGCCACCCTGTGCGATTAAAGGATCCATGGCTCCCCCTATGTGTTGTGCTTTATGGGTTTCTGGCCCTCTTTTTTTTTAACTAACTCAAAGGAAGTATCAGGTCAATCCCTGTACACCTTGTCGCGTGGATGCCGGTACGGATCACTTCAGAGGAATAGAGACCTTCAAAGAACTCCCGGGGAAGGGGATACAAAGAGATTGATCCATGGTTCAAGATTATGCCATAGTTAAAGCCCTGGGATACAAAAATTGGAGGGTGGGGACACATCATGGGTATGAAGGGACTCATAATACGCTGGCTTATCCTGACCGGGGCCGTTGCCTTTGCCGCTTACGTGATAGACGGCATCCGGGTGGATAGCATCTTCTCTGCGTTCTTTGCGACGGCCGCCCTCGGCCTTCTCAATGCCTTTTTCCGCCCCATCCTGATCATTCTTACCCTTCCCCTTAATATCATGACCCTGGGTCTCTTTACCCTGGTGATCAACGCCCTGCTCCTCAAGATGGCCTCGGGCGTGATTTCGGGCTTTGAGGTCCATGGCTTCTGGTCGGCCGTCGTAGGCTCTCTGGTCATCAGCTTGGTCAACTGGATTTTGAGTGCCTTTGTGTTTAAAGAGGGCAGGTTAAAGCGGGTGGATTACATGGAATTGAAAAACAGGGGCGACAACCGCTGGGAATAGTAAAAAAAGGGCGGGGCAAAAGGGCCCCGCCTGAAATTTTTCCTCGTGGCCCTAAAATTTCATTGAAGCCGCTGGAGGTTTTCCTGGGCGATTTCAACCAGGGGTTTGCCACCGGTTCCCTCACTGGTTACAGAAGCCCTGGCCTTGGGGTTCAGGGCGATGAGTTTTTTATACATCTCCCGGGCCTGGTCGGTGCGGCCGGTATTCTCGTAAACCACCCCCAAATTCAACATTGCGTAGGGATTGTCCGGATTCTTGGCCAGGGCCTGCTCCAGGTATCCTTCGGCGTCGCTATAATTGCCCTTGAGAAGCTCATCATACCCCTGGTTTGCCAGGCGCATATCTTCGGTCAAGAGGGCGGTTCCACAGCCTATGAGAGAAAGGGCAAGGATCAAGGCAAGCAGGACTTTTATCTGTGTTCTCATAGTCATTCTCCTTTGCTATTCGATATTTCCATTATCGGATTATAAAATCTGCAACCCATGCCTTTCTATCACCCCCCTCCTGGAAAATTATGAAAAGCAAACTGAATCCCCGAAAAGGAAGGGCATAAACCGGACTTTTTCTTAACCCAAAATCAATGAAATTTTAACATAGTTCTAACGAAAAAACAAAAGAATCTGAACGGCTTTTTTCCCTGGAGGGGCGTGAAAGGCCGAAAAAAAGCCCCCAAAGAGGGCTTTCCCGGGTATAGGACCGGTTAAAGGCTTGATGGTGGGCGGTGCGAGATTTGAACTCGCGACTTCCACCGTGTGAGGATGGCACTCTCCCGCTGAGTTAACCGCCCGTTCTTCATGCATGGTTACTACAGGAGGGAGGGCTTTGTAAACAAAAAAATCAGTCCATGCCAACCAGTCTCTTCATGGATTGGACCTCCTCCCTGGTCAGGTGCCGACAGGCGCCGACCTTGAGGTCACCCAAGGCGACCCTGCCGAAGCTTGTCCGTATGAGATGAACCACCCGGTAACCCACGGACTCCACCATGCGTCTCACCTGGCGGGATCTCCCCTCTGTAATGGTTATTCTTAAAAGGGTCTCCTTTTGGTTCCGGCTGACCACCACCACCTTGGCGGTAAGGGTTTTAACCCGCCCCAAGGAGATCCCCTTTCTCAAGAAATGGATGGCGTCATCATCCATGTTTCCCCTCACGGTGGCCTTGTAGGTGCGGGGGACCCTGTATCGGGGGTGGGTGAATCGATGGGCCCATTCACCATCGTTGGTGAGCAATAGGAGCCCAAGGGTGTCGAAATCAAGCCGTCCCACGGGGTAGACCCTCTGAGAGACCCCCTTCAGGAGATCGATCACCACGGGCCGACCCTGAGGGTCGCTGAGGGCGCATATATAGCCGAAGGGCTTGTTGAGAAGGAGATAGACCTTTTCAGGGGGACCGGGGACAGGGCGACCGTCCACCTGGATCTGGTCCTGGCCCCAGAGCGCACGGGTGCCGGGCTCGGTGACGACCTGACCATTCACCACCACCCGGCCTCGCTTGATCCATTCGTCCGCCTTGCGCCTTGAGGTCAGCCCGGCCGACGATAGGATCTGATTAAGCCTAAGGCGTTCTCTCACTGGCCTTCCTGACTGGCTTCGGGGGGTTGTTCCTTAGCCCCTTCCTCGGAGAAAAAGTCTTTGATTTCTTTAAGTTTTGGGAGAGATTCCAGGTTCTTGAGTTCAAACACTTCGAGAAATTTCTTGGTGGTCCCATAGATGAGCGGTCTGCCGGGGAGGTTTTTTCGTCCCATGATCTTGATCAGGTCCTTTTCGAGGAGAGTCTTCAGGATACCGCCCACATCCACCCCTCTCAGCCTTTCTATTTCTTGCCGCATGATAGGCTGTTTATAGGCGACAATCGCCAGGGTTTCCATGGCCGCCCGGGAAAGTCTCGAAGGCGCGGACTTGAGCATTTGAAGGACATAAGGGGCATAGCCCGATCTCGTCCTGAACTGGTACCCCTCGGCCACCTCTTTGAGGACAAAGCTTCTCTCCATGGTCTCGTAATCGTTTTCTAGGTCTTCCAGGGCCTTTTTGATATCCGGAGTGGTGGCCTCCGGGAGTACCCCGCTGATTTGGCGGATGCTGACCGGCCTTTCCGACGCAAACAAGAGGGCCTCCACAACCAGCTTGAGCGGTCTATCCATTCCCGTTTCCCCCATTCTCATCAAAAGAAGGCGCCAGTCGAATGTCACTTTCCAGAGAGGGCTGAAACACTTTGATAAGACCCAGGTGCACCAGTTCAAGAAGGGCAAGAAAGGTCACGACCAGTTCTGAAACAGTTCGATCTTCATCAAAGAGCTCCAGGAAGAACATGGGCCCCTTTTCTTTTATACGGGCAATGATCAATTCCGTTTTATCCTTGACAGACCATTGCTCAAGCTGGAGTTTGAGCTGCGTCCCCGGCAGCTTCTGCTCCACCATCCGCTTGAAGGCATCCATGAGCTGGAAGAGGTTGACATCCAGCTGGGACTCCTCCTCTTTTAACCGGGCCTGGAATTGTGATCCTATTTGCCGGGAGAATACGTCTCGGTCCAGGAGATCCCGTTTGGAAAGCTCTTCGGAAAGCTCCTTAAAACGCATGTACTCGAGAAGGGGCCGGGTGATCTCAACACGCGGGTCCTCTTCCCCTTCTTCTTCCTTGAGGTCGGGGAGTAACATTTTTGATTTGATGTGTACAAGGGTGGAGGCCATGACGAGAAAATCCCCTGCCACATTGATATTAAGGGCCTTCATCATGTCCAGGTATTCCAGATACTGATCCGTGATGGTGGCTATAGGAATATCGAAGATATCCACTTCATTCTTATGGATAAGGTGGAGCAAGAGATCCAGGGGTCCCTCAAAAAGCTCAAGTTTGACTTCGTAGTCCGTCATGGAATATCCGTCGCGGCCGGAGGGTGCCTCCCTAGATCTTTACGCTTTGCCTCACCTCCGCAAGGGTTTGTCTGGCAATGGCCCTTGCCCGACTGTTACTTTCGACCATCATTTCCTTGACTTTATTGAGATCAGAGGCGAGTTCTTCTCTCCTGGCCCTGATGGGCCGGAGGCCTTTTTTCAGGCTCTCAGCCATTTCCTTTTTGCACTCCACACAGCCTATCCGGGCGGCCCTGCAATCCTGGTCGATCCCTCGAACCGTTTCAGTGTCCGTGTATATCTCGTGAAAGGAGAAGACATTACATATATCGGGGTCGCCGGGATCGGTTTTCCTGGCCCTCTGGGGATCGGTGATCATCTGGGACACCTTACGGTCGATTTCCTGATCCGAAGCTGTGAGATAGATGGCATTGTCATAGCTCTTGCTCATCTTGCGCCTGTCGATACCCAGGAGTTTGGACATGGGTGTCAGAAGGACCTCGGGAACGGGAAAGACATCGCCGTAGAGGTGGTTGAAGCGCCTGGCGATTTCCCGGGTCAGTTCCACGTGAGGGGCCTGGTCCTCACCCACGGGCACTCCATTTGCCTTGTACATAAGAATATCTGCGGCCTGGAGGACAGGATAGCCCAAAAATCCGTAAGTATACAAATTTTTTTGTGAAAGTTCACGGAGTTGCTCTTTGTAAGTGGGGTTTCTTTCCAGCCAGGGCAGGGGGGTGATCATGGAGAAGATCAAGTGTAGTTCCGCATGTTCCTTGATCTCGGACTGGATAAAAAAGGTGGAAACCTCCGGGTCGAGGCCCACGGCCATCCAGTCTATAAGGATGTCGTAAGTGGTTTCTCGAATGATCCGGGGCTGCGCATACTCGCTGGTGAGGGCATGCCAGTCGGCGATAAAGTAGAAACAGTCATATTCTTCTTGCAGTTTTTTCCAGTTGAGCAAGGCCCCGTGCAAATGACCCAGGTGGATTTTCCCCGTGGGTCTCATTCCGCTTACAATCCTTTTTTTGTTCATCTATCAGGTCCTCGTAAATCAAGTGTGATCCCGCCCCTGTGCGGCGCCCCCTTGAGGGGTGGAAGAGGGCAAAAAATGCTCTTTTACAAATTGAATTTCATCGTCCTTGGATTTGACCAGGTTATTGAGACGGGCCTCCAAGAGACGATCAAAGATCTCTTTAAAGATGGGCCCGGGTTCCAGGCCCAGGGCCAGGAGATCTTTCCCGCGGAGTTGCGTTTTTGTATCCTTTAGCTTGGTGAAATAATTGGAAATGAATCGTCTAATCTTTTCGCTATTGGCCTTGGCCATGAGGTAGAGCAAGAAATCTGTATCATAAGGGAGAAGCAATGTATAGAGGGCATAATTATCCCCGTCGGATCTATAGAGCGTGTCCAGGAGGCTGCCCACTTCTTCTCTCTGGGATATCATCCTCCGGGTCTCCGTATCGACCATACCCATTCTCTCGGCAAGGTCCCTTAAGGCCTTCGGCGTGAGCGAGGATGTCAGTCCGTGCCAGTAGACCTTCCAGGCCTCAAATTCTTCTTCCAGGTAGAGGAGGTTATACCAGGCGATGACCTTCTGGATTTCTTCCAGCATTTCCCGGATTTCTTCCGTAAGCCTTATATCCGGTGAAATAAACTGGAGCAGATTAAACTCAGCCATTCTTTCAATGGCCTTAAGGGGGTCCTCTTCCTGCAGGATCAATTTTAATTCGAGAAAAAACCGCCTTCCGGATACCTCTTTTGAGGAGTGCACCTTGGCCGCGTTTTTTATCAGTGAGGCGGTCAGTTTACCGATCTTGAATCCGAACCTTTTCTCAAATCTTACGGCCCGGAGCGCCCGGGTGGGGTCCTCTATAAAGCTCAGGTTGTGGAGGACACGAATCACTTTTTCTTTGATATCCTTTTGAGCCCCGAAATAATCGATGAGGGTTCCGTAGTGTCTTTTGTTCAGTTTTACGGCCAGGGTATTGATGGTAAAGTCACGCCGATAGAGATCCATTTTCAAGGAACTCGTCTCCACAATAGGGGGGGCGCCCGGGGCTTCGTAATACTCCATTCTGGCCGTGGCCACGTCTACCTTGAAGTCATCCGGAAAGATAAGTACGGCCGTTCCGAACTTGCGGTGGCTTCTGACCCTCGCCTCGTAATGCCTGGCGAATTCGTGGGCAAAGTGAATCCCGTCCCCCTCTATGACGGTGTCCACATCCAGGTTTTCCCGCTTGAGGAAGACATCCCGGACCAGCCCGCCCACCAGATAGGCATTGTATCCGAGCAGGTCGGCCACATGGCCCAGGTCCTTGAGTCGGGCGATGATTTTCCGGGGGAGCCGCTCCTTGAGCAGGGCGGCCATGTTCTTTTTTCTCACAAAATGGGAGGCATGTCTGGCGTCATAGAGGAATTCCGGGATCAAGGGATCGCCGAGCAGGATGTTGAGCAGATCCGTCCTGGTAATTACCCCCAGCACGTGGCCGTCTTCCACCACGGGGAGGATTCTCAATTTGTTCCTGATGATGAGATCTTGTACCTTTTTGAGAGAGGTGTCCTTTGTGGCCGTGGAGAACTCGATGTTCATGTATTCCCTGACCTTGATGTCCTCGAGGTTGAAGAACACCGCCTTTTCCACCACCTGTCTGGTGACATATCCTTTAAGGGTTCCTGACCGGTCTATAACCAAAAGCACATTGATATTATAACGGGTCATGAGGTCGGCCGCCTCTTTGACCCTGGCCTCGGGGGTGACGGATATGGCAGGGGAGGCCATCATGTCCTTGGCTTCTTTTGTGGGGTTAATCCGACTCCTGAGAAGGGCCTGGAGGGATCGCTCCACCTGAATGAGGGTCTTGTTTTTGATGGTGGCTGAGGCCGCCTGAGGGTGACCTCCCCCTCCCAGGGCCAGGGCGATCTCCGCCGCATTGACCTCGTCTATCCGACTGCGGGCCACCAGGTAAATGCGGTCTTCCATCTGGGCCAGTGCAAAAACCACGTTCAGGTTTTCCATTTCCATAAACTTATGGACAAGGACCGCAAAATCGCCCACGTATTCATCGCTGATCACCTTGGTGAGGACCACCTCCACACCATTGACAACCCGGGTGGTGGCCGCCTGGGTGAGGTCGTTGAGGAGCCAAATCTGTTCAGCGGTCAGTTCCCTGGTGAGCATGTCCGCAATGATATTGTGGTCGGCGCCCATCTCGGTCAACCATGCGGCCGCCTCGTAATCCTCGGTGGTGGTGGAAGAAAAGGTGAAGGAGCCGGTGTCCTCATGGATCCCCAGGC
Source organism: uncultured Desulfobacteraceae bacterium (assembly GCA_964573885.1). GTDB lineage: Bacteria > Desulfobacterota > DSM-4660 > Desulfatiglandales > Desulfatiglandaceae > CAZNLL01. The sequence continues at coordinate 20,283 of CAZNLL010000064.1, forward strand.
ACATAATGGTGGCCTCGTCCGGGGTAAGGGACAGGCCTTTTTCCCGGATAAGACGGGTCAACAGGGCGGTGGTTGAGCCTATCTTTTCCACCAGTTCCACCTGTCCGCGAATGTCTTCTTCAGAGTCGGGGTGGTGGTCATAGATGTGCACCTCCACGTCGGGCCTGTCCGCCAGTCGGGCAAACTTCCCAATACGTCCTCTCTGGCGGGTGTCTACAAGAATCAGCCTTTTTACCCGGTCGAAGTCGATATGTTTGACCTTGGCAAAATTAAAGAGGTATGAGGTGGAATGGAGGAAGAAGTTCCGTAGGTTTTTTTCTTGGGCCCCTGGAAAGACCATGGTTGCCCGGGGGTAAAGTTTCCTGGCCGCGATCATGGAGGCCAAGGCGTCGAAATCGGCGTTGATATGGGTGGTGATCACCTCTTCGTGGACCCTTTCGGGGTGAGTCCTTTTTTTGTGCTTGTCGCCTTCCTGCTTTGACATTGCAAGGCACCTGGAATAATGGCATCCCCCAAAAAGGTTCTGCGGCCATGAATACGAAAGCCCTTTATCAGGTAAGGGCTGCGCCTGCATGGCCGGTCCCCTTAAGAGGGGGCGAGGGCCTGGAAAAAAGAAAAAAGCCGGGCATAAAACTGCACCGGCTGCGGCGTTCTCTGCAGGGAAAACTCTTAGGGGCGGATCAGCTAGAGCCCTCTGACCTTTTCCTCGTTTTCCTGTTTTTTCTTGCAATCAATGCACAAAGTGGTTACAGGGCGGGCCTTCAATCTCTTCTCTGAGATCTCCTCGCCGCATTCCTCGCAGATCCCGAAGGTTCCATTTTCCAGCCTTTCCAGGGCCTCCCTGATCTTACCGATCAGTTTCCGCTCCCTGTCGCGGATGCGTAAGGTGAAATTTCTGTCCGACTCCATAGAGGCCCTGTCGGTCGGGTCAGGAAAATGCTCCCGCAAGTCCGTCATTCCACTCACTGTCTTGTTGGCTTCCTGCAAAAGTTCATCCAGCCGTTCAGAGAGTATCTTCTTGAAATAATCTTGTTTTTTCTTGTTCATCATGGCTTCTTGATCATTGTCCTTCTCAAAGCATAAAAA
>CAZNLL010000065.1:0-21265 GCA_964573885.1 uncultured Desulfobacteraceae bacterium
GAACAGGCATGGTGAAAGGGGTGAATACCCTATGAAAGAATTTTGTAGAAACAATACAATTTTGATGGTTGATGATGACCCTGACGATTTTTTCCTGGCCAGGGCAGCCTTTAAAGAAATCGGCCTGTCTGACGATTTTCAGTTGGTATCAGATGGTCAAGAACTGATGGACTACCTTTACCGGCGCGGGAAATTTATGGGCCTTGAAGATACACCCTTTCCATGCCTCATCTTGCTTGACCTCAACATGCCCCGAAAAGACGGACGGGAGGCCCTCACAGAAATCAAGAACGAATCTAATTTTCGCCGGATTCCGGTGGTCGTGTTCACCACATCCATGGAGGAGGAAGACATATCACGCAGTTATGAGCTGGGTGCGAGTGGATATATTACCAAGCCCTCTAACTTTGATGCCCTGGTGGAGGTGATGAGTAAGGTGGGAGAATATTGGTTGAAAGTCGTAAGGCTTCCGAATCATTAGGATCGTTGGGATCGTGGATTCCGTTGGTCCCGTTTGTCTGGTTCGTTCATTTCGTTGGAGATTCTATTTAACCGCCCGGGTCCGCGTAACGGACCCTTGATTACAGGGACAGAAGATATTTTTCCCCGGGCGATGCTCCCCGGGGAAAATACGTCCAATGGGTGAGCGAGTGGGGTGCCCAAGGCCTGGGAGATAGCCTCACTCCGTTGTATGAGACAGCCGAACACAAATCGCTTGAACCCTGGAATCCTTGAATCCTTGAATCCTTATAGGATATGAGAAATGAGATAGGAGATTTGGGCAGGGGTCGCACATCGCACATCCCAGATCGCATATCACGACTAATACCCAATACCCGATACCCAATACCGCGGCGCTAAGGACTCAAAACTATGACAAAATCACATCCTGTGTCTCACATTTCACAACCCACATCACAGCTCCCAAACCCCACATGTCACATCGCAGAGCCCACATCCCACATCCCACATCCCCGGTTAATCAAGGTCCTGCTCGTGGAAGACGACGAAGATGATTATGTGATCATCCGGGATGTTTTATCCGAGATTGAAGGACAGAACTATCAACTGGACTGGGCCTCTACCTATCAGGAGGCCATGGAAGAAGCGGCCTTTAACCGGCATGACGTCTGTTTGATGGATTATCGCCTCGGGGAATGGGATGGAATTCGGCTCACCCGAAACCTTTTGCAACAGGGCTTTCCGGCCCCTATCATCCTTCTTACCGGGCTGGGCAGCCACGATGTGGACATACAAGCCATGAGGGAGGGCGTCACAGACTATCTGGAAAAGAATGATCTTGAGCCTGCCATTCTGGAACGCTCTATCCGGCATGCCATTGATCATTCAAACACCTTGGCGGCCTTACGGAAATCTCAAGAAGATCTGCGCGTCCTGTCCGGAAAACTCCTGGAGGCCCAGGAAAATGAAAGAAAGATCATTGCCCGGGAGCTCCACGACAGTATTGGTGCGAGTCTGACCGCCATCAGATATGGGCTGGAGGAAAAACTGCACCGCATGGGCAAAGATGCCTCCCCTCCCGAAGGCATCTCCATGGAGCAAATCATCTCTATAGTGCGCGACACCATCGAGGAAGTCCACAGGATTTCCACCAATTTGCGACCCTCGGTTCTGGATGATATGGGCCTGATTACAGCCATCCGATCCCTATGCCGGGAACTTGAGGGAGTTTATGGAGGCATTCACATAGATACCCGGATTGATATCCTGGAAGAAGAAATCCAGAAGTCCCTAAAGATAGTCATCTACCGGGTATTACAAGAGGCCCTTAATAACGTTTTCAAACACAGTGGAGCGGATACCGTACATGTGGGTTTAAAAGAAACAGATCGCCGCTTGGAATTGTCCATAAGAGACAACGGCCACGGGTTTGATCCGGGAAGCAAGCTGGCTCCAGGAGACCGGATAGGCGGAATGGGCCTCGTCGGCATGAAGGAACGGACCGAACTCTCCAACGGAACCTTTGAGATCCTTTCGAAAAAAGGGGAAGGGACGCTTATAAAGGCTGAATGGGGATGTGGGATGTGAAAAGAAAGTGATCAGTGATCAGTGATCAGTGATCAGTGATCAGTCAATTTGGGTGCTGGGTATTGGGTATTGAAAAGAAAGTGATCAGTGATCAGTAGGGCTTCGATTTTCCAAACCGACAGATGAGCGGACAATGCCACAGAATTGCTCCGCCTTATTAATCATAGAACTGAGCATTCGTCCGATTTCCGAGAGATCATCATTTAATTGACCTACCTGGGAAGCAGTCAAGTATCCACAATCCCCTGCAACCTCAATCCAGTGTTGGCTTTCTAATTGCTCGCCGTCAGCATCGGTGAGTTTGCTTATAAAGTGTCTCTCATATCGTCTCTTTCCCCAAGCTTCAGCAATTTGAGCACCAATTGAGCGTGAAGATCGCCGGACTTGATCTGTTAATGAATACATTTCTTCCTTAGGAAAACCTTTGCTTAAATCAAAAATCTCTTTTGCTATGGCGCGGGCCTTTTTATAGACCAGCAATTCCCTGAAGCTCCCTGCATGCCCTAATCCACCCATTTCTTCCCCCTAATTTCCAATCAACCGAAGGTTGACTGATCACTGATAACTGTGTCTTACTCCTTAGCCACAAGTCCCTTATCAATGGCATATGAGGTGAGGGCGGAGGCGGTGTGGAGGTCCAGCTTTTGCATAATGTTAGCTCTATGCTTCTCCACAGTCTTGGGGCTGATGCAGAGGTAATCGGCAATGTCCTTGTTCTGATATCCTTCCCCGACCAGCTTTAAAACCTCTTTTTCCCGCTGGGTGAGGGTCTCGAAGGAGGATTTCCCCCTGATGGTCTTTCTGCTGTCCAGATAGCCCTCCAAAACCATCTCTGATATTTCCGGGCTCACATATTGTTTGCCCGACAAGACGGCTTTTATAGCCGTCATCAGATCCTCCTGGCCGGAGGTTTTGAGGCAATATCCGTCTCCCCCGGATTTAAAGACTTCCAGGATATACTCCTCTTTTTTGTGCATGGTGAGGGCCAGTATTTTGGTGTCCGGAGATTGTTGCTTGATTTCTTTGATCACTGCTATGCCGTCCATCTTGGGCATATTGAGGTCCAAAAGGACAAGGTCCGGATCGGTCTGCCTTATGGTTCGGATGGCGCTCATCCCGTCTCCAGCCTCTCCCACTATCTCCAGATCATCATTCATGCCCAACAGGGAGCAGAGCCCTTGCCTGAGTATCTTGTGATCTTCAGCAATCACCACCCGCTTTTTCTCCACCATGATAAGACCTCCTGAAAAGCAAGCCTATTTCGAACATCCTACCCTGAAATAAGGTAAGATGTAATAGCTTATACATGATCCAACCTATATACCATTCTCAGAAAGACAAGTAAAGTAAAAGAAAAAACACCAACATAGCCATCACGAATCCGGGAGATACCCATGGCAGATGTTCTAATCGTGGATGACAATCCTGCCTTTAGAAAAATGTTGAAACGGATATTGCTCTCAAAATTCCCATCCATGTATATCAGGGAAGCACAGGATGGAAACCGGGCCATCAAAAAGACCGAAAAGCAAGCACCTGATCTGATCTTCATGGATGTACGATAACCCGGGGAAAACGGCTTCCAGTTGACAAAGAGAATAAAGAAGGCCTTTCCGGATATTGTCATAATCATGATTACGAGTTATGATTCGCCCGAGTACCGGGAGGCGGCAACCGAGTCCGGCGCTGATCATTTTATATCCAAAAAGACGTCATCAGCCACAGATATACTGGAGAGAGTGGAAGCCATATTTGCGTCCTCATGACAGTCAATCTTCGGTTGACCTGATCACTGATGACTGATTACTGATAACTTTTTTTCAATACCTAAAGAGGGAGGCAATTTTCTGTGTTTGGAAAAAGCATAAAACTCTTTACTCTTTTCGGCTTTGAAGTAAAAATTGACTTCAGTTGGATCATTATCGCCATACTCATTGCCTGGTCCCTTTCCACCGGCTTCTTTCCGGTCCGCTTCGAAAACCTTTCCACCCGGACATACTGGGTGATGGGGATTGTGGGTGCCATCGGCCTTTTTCTTTCCATTATCGCCCATGAATTCGCCCATTCCCTGGTGGCAAGGAAACACGGTATGCCCATGAAGGGGATCACCCTCTTTATTTTCGGCGGCGTCGCCGAAATGGGTGAGGAGCCACCCGGACCCAGGGCCGAATTCGACATGGCCGTGGTGGGCCCTCTTTCCAGTTTGGCCATTGCCGCCATATTTTACGGCATTTACAAGGCCGGTGGCGGCGCTTTACCCCAGGCCATCAGCGGGGTGGTCGCCTACCTGGCCTGGATCAATGCCATTCTGGGGATATTCAACCTGGTTCCCGCCTTTCCCCTGGACGGGGGCCGCATGCTTCGATCAATCCTCTGGGGCATCAAGGGTAACCTGAATTGGGCAACCCGTATATCCTCACACATTGGATCCGGGTTTGGCATCTTTCTCATTATTATGGGAATCATGAATGTACTTTGGGGCAATTTCATGGGCGGCATGTGGTGGTTCGTGCTGGGCCTATTCCTCCGCAGTGCGGCAAAGATGTCCTACCAGAGGCTGGTCACCCGCAAATCGTTGCAGGGTGAGCCGGTCCGGAGGTTCATGAAAAGTGATCCTGTCACGGTCAAGGCTGATACGCCGGTAGAAGAGCTCGTGGAAAATTACATATACAAGTATCACTATAAGATGTTTCCGGTAGTGGAAAATGGGAACCGGCTGGCAGGTTGCGTCACCACAAAGGATGTAAAAGGCGTTCCCCGGGAGGAATGGCACCAAAAAACCGTGGGAGAAATAGCGGAAAAGTGTGCCCCGAAAAATACCATTGGGCCTGAAAAGGATGCCACCGAGGCGCTTTCCGTCATGAACCAAAACGGCACCAGCCGTCTCATGGTGGTGGAGGAAGGACGCCTGGTGGGCGTGATCACCCTGAAAGATATGCTGAAATTCCTGTCTCTTAAAGTGGAACTGGATGAATAGGCGCTTGCGGCGCAAGCGCTGCGGTATCGGGTATTCGGTATTAGTCGTGATGTGTGATCTGGGATGTCCGACCCCTGCCCAGATCTCATATCCCACATCTCACATCCTATAAGGATTCAAGGATTCCAGGGTTCCAGTGATTTCGCTACTCCTCCACTGATTACTGATCACTGATGACTGATAACTGATCACTGGTTTAGGTCAATCTCCTTTGTTTCATTTTCCTGGAGGATATAGGTCTGGTCTCTGACGCCGATCTGAATGGGCTCCTCCTCACACCTGCAGGCCGTCACTTTGAGTTTGTTTGACCAAATTTCAACCACCAGGTATTGGCCCCGGTAACGAATCTGCATGCGCAGATTATCCACCTGATCCGGCAGGCAGGGGTTAAACCACAAGACATCACCCCTTGCCTCAATGCCTGTATAACCCCGTTGAAGAAGGTCCACCGTACCGGCCATGGCCCCCAGGTGTATCCCTTCCGGTGTGGTGCCCCCTTGGATGTCGGCCACATCGGTCTTCAGAGCTTCGGTGAAAAGCCTCCAGGAGCCGGCACGGTCTGAACGGGCCAACACCCAGGAATGGACCACCCGGCTCAGGGTGGAGCCATGGCTGGTTCTTCTGATGTAATAGTTGATATTTCTGGGGATGGTCTCGTATTCAAAGGGATAACCAAGCTGATCGAAAATCTCCCTCAACTCATCCGAGGAAAAGAGGTAAAAGAGCATTAGCACATCGGCCTGCTTGGAGGCCTTGTAATGGTTGGGACTGTCACCTTCAGCCTCCAGGATCCGGTCGAGCCGCTGGATATCCCCGTATTTCTTTTTGTACCCCTCCCAGTCAAACTCTTCCAACTGATCATAGCCTTCGAACTGGCTGATAATGCTATCATCATGAAAGACCACGCGCATCTTATGGCTGACCTCCTGCCACAGGTTTCTCTCCTCCTCGGTGACACCAAGGCTCTCACAGAGCTCTCTCCTGCGGTCCTCCGGCAGGATTTGGAGGATCTCCAGGGCCCGGGCCAGGACCCAGGCCGCCATGATATTGGTGTAGGAGTTATTGTTGAGGCCGGGACTGTCCGAACCCGGGAAGCTGTCATGGTATTCGTCAGGGCCCATGACCCTGAAGATTTCGTACCGGTCAAGATCCGGATTATAAGTCACCGCGCTGGCCCAAAACCTTGCGATCTCCAGGACCATCTCAGCCCCGTAAAAGGAAAGAAACTCCATATCGCGGGTGATCTGATAGTACTTATAGATATTATAGGCGATGGCGGCGTTTACGTGACGCTGGAGTCGGGAATTGTCCGGGATCCAGCGACCTGATTTTGGGTTCAGGTGGAGAGTTTGGCTCTCTTCACGGCCGTTGCTCCCGCTTTGCCAGGGATACATGGCTCCGCGGTAACCCGCCTTTTTTGCGGCCACCCTGGCCTCGTTCAGGCGGCGGTACCGGTACATGAGAAGGGACCGGGTGATTTCAGGGACCCGCAGATTAAGGAGGGGAAAGATAAAAAGCTCGTCCCAAAAGATGTGCCCCCGATAGGCCTCTCCATGCCATCCCCGGGAGGGCACACCCACATCCAGGTCGATGGTATGTATAGAAGAACTCTGCAAAAGGTGAAATATATAAAGATGAAGGATACGGGACATTCTCTCGCTGTCGGCTTTGCTGCATCCAAAGTCTATATCAAAGCGCTGCCACAACTGTTTCCAGGTCAAAACATGGGTTTCCAGCAAGGACTCAAAGGAGCCCGCCCTTGCCACGGCCTTCCTGGACTCCAGGCCGCACTCGGATATGGCACGGTCCCTGGATGTAAATAAAGAGACCACCTTTTCTATCCTCACCTCACTTCCTTCCGACATGTCCACTTGAAATTGCTGCCCCATATATCCCTTCTCCTGCGTGGTCTTCTGCTCAACGCTAAGAGGATTTGATCCCGCAAAAACCCGTGTTCTTGCGGACTGGGCCACACACATCCAGGATTGCCTGGTACGAACCTTTAAAAAGATGGTCTCCGCATCTACATCCCGGGTTTCCATAGGCTCCAGATGGTCGCCGTTCAGTTCCTTGTAACGTTCCACTCCCGCGTTGATTACCCGCCCGTCCAGAACCGAGCAGACTTCCATCTGGCCCTTCCAGTTTTCCGCTTTCAACGTCGTCTCCAGGGCGGCAAGATGGCGATTGGTCATGTGGACAATGCGCCGTCTGTTCATTTCGGTCTGGCGCCCTTTTTCATCGCGGAAGCGGACAGCCCGGGTGAGGATCCCCTTCTTAAGGTCCAATTCCTGCCGATAGGCAAGGATCTCCACATCCTTGAGATTGAACCAGGGGCCGTCGCCGATGCGGAAAGAGAGGTAAAGCCAGTTCGGCAGATTCACCAGGTCTTCGTTTTCCACCATCCGGCCTGCTATCTCTGTAGTGAGCCGGTTGTAACCCCCTGCAAGGTAAGTGCCCGGATAATGAACCCCGTCCGCATGAGATTCAGGGGCCGCCCCCCTGGTGGCGAAGTATCCGTTCCCCAGGGTGCACAGGGCCTCGCGCAGGTCCTCTTCTTCAGGGTTAAAGCCTTCATACACAAACGACCAGGAAGTCATGAAAAATCTCCTTTCAAGGACGCAATCGCAGATCTCAGGATCCTAGGATTCCGGGGTTCAAGCGGCGGCGCAAGCGCCGCGGTATTGGGTATTAGACCTGATGTGCGACCCCTGCCCACATCCCACATCTCACATCCTATAAGTATACAAGGATTCAAGTGATTTCGCTGCCCCTCCACTGATCACTGATCACTGATTACTGATGACTCTCTTTGGCGGGTACGGTGACCCGCCCTACTCTTTTATTCTTCTCAAAAACTCCTTTACTTCACCAGGATCTTTCAGCTCGTATTGTGCCGCCGTGGGGCGGGGCTTGTCCCGTGCAACGATGCCGATTCCCCGATCCGAAAGGGCTGCAAAGGCGTCCTCGTCGGTTATATCATCACCGATGTAAATGGGCAGGACATCGGGCTGGTCCAGACCCAGGGTCTCCAGCAGCCATTGGACGGCCTTTCCCTTGTGCCAGTCCACCCTGGGCTGGAGTTCGTATATCTTTTTTCCGGAGGACTTGCGAAGGCTTGGATAATCTGCGTGCACTTCATCCACGGCCTTGGCTACGTCTTTTTCCCTGCCCGCCTCCACGTTGCGGTAATGGGCGGCAATGGAAAATTTCTTGCGCTCTACAGCAGCTCCGGGGATAGCGCCTAATCTCTCCTCCAGGGCCTCTTGAGCCTTGTCCAGGGTGGGAAGGAACGCCTTTCCCTGCTGCACCTCTATATGGCGGCCTTCCGGACCGGCGATGTCGAAACCGTGACTCCCTGCATAGAAGATGTTTTCAATACCCACATGGTTTTTCACGTCAGCCAGATCCCTTCCGCTGATGACGGCCACGGTGTACCGCCCTGCCAGTTCTCTCAGGATATCCCGCATAGCATCGGATAGAACGGCCTCTTCAGGCCGGGACACGATAGGAGTCAGGGTCCCGTCATAATCCAGAAAAAGGACCATGCGCCGGTTGCTTGCCTGCTGCATTATCTCTTCCACAGCCTCCAAGGCGGAAGGGAGATTCCGAATCACAATGATTTCCGAGAGGTCGGTTACCACCATGTCCGCCCCGTTTTCCTTAAGGACCTCCTTCTGGCCGGTCCGATCCACCCCGATGACACAACCAAACTGTCCCCATTTCCCCGCCTTTACTCCCGCAATGGCATCTTCCACCACCACGGCCCGTGAAGGAGGCACATGGAGCTTTTCCGCGGCCTTGAGAAAAATATCCGGCGCGGGTTTACCCGTCAGGGAGAGACGCTCCGCATCCAAACCGTCCACCTTGGCATGGAATAACTGCATCATGTGGGCCGCCTCTAGTACAGGCACACAATTCTTGCTGGAGGAGACCACAGCCGTCTTGATTTTTGCCTCTCTCAGTCGATGAATAAAGTCCGCAGCCCCCTCATAGGACTGTACACCCTCCTTTTCCAGAAATTCATGGAAGTACACATTTTTCTTGTTTCCCAGTCCGCATATGGTCTCCTTCTCAGGGCTGTCGTCCGGGGAACCGTAAGGCACGTCTATGTTCCGCGAGGCCAGAAAACTCTTTACCCCTTCATACCTGGGCTTGCCGTCCACGTAACGTTTGTAATCGGAATTGATGTCAAAGCGATCGCCTCTTTTCTTTTTTTCAAGATACTCGTCAAAGAGCGTTTTCCATGCCGCTGCATGGATCTTGGCGGTTTTTGTAATCACGCCGTCTAGATCAAAAATCACGGCATCGTAATAGCTGGCGGCGATTTGCGCTGTGGGATTTGTGTTTTTCGATGTGTTTTTTTTCATGTCTTTTTCCAAATCTCAGGGTTGAAGGATTCGAGGATATAAGGATTCAAGGGTTCAAGTGATTTCACTAGTTCTCCACTGATCACCGTTGACTGATCACTTTCTTTTCAATACCAAATACCCAGTAACCAATACCGGTCAACCAAGGGTTGACCTGATCACTGATCACTGATCACTCTCCCTCACGCCCCATACTTCATCAACCTGCCCGCATGGGCAAGGGCCAAACCCATCAGATGAACCCCCGGCCGTATATCCAGGGAGCCGTGTCGACAGGCCTCTTCGTCAAAAGCGTACACCGGATCCACCCTTGCAAATCGGGAACGAATCAAAAAGGGCACGGGATGCCAACTATGCGTTCCCATGACAGCGGGGGTGGAGTGATCCGCACAAACCACAAGCACATCCGGCTGAAGGTTAGCCACCCTGGGTACCAGGCCGTCAAAGTGTTCTATGACCTCCACCTTCTTATCAAAATCCCCATCTTCCCCGGTGCTGTCGGTCTTTTTCACATGCAAAAAATAGAAATCGTAGTCTGTCCCATACAGGCCCTCCAGTGTGTCCAAAGACGCCTCCATCCCCTTAAGGGGCCGGGCAATGTCCAACCCGAGCAGACGGCTGATGCCCCGGTACATGGGATATTCTGCAACACAGACCCCCTTGAGGTCAAAACGCGCATTCAGGGTGGGCAGGGGTTCATACCGGTCAAAGCCTCGCATCAAGATCATATTGGCCTTATCTTCTCCGGCCAGGCTTTCCTTTGCCTGCGAGATGAAGGAGCGGACCAAACGGGCGGTCTCTTCCGAATCCTCATTGACCGCTTCCGGTTCAAGAGGTCTTATCCCTGTGCGTTGCGGATCGGTATCCCGGAGGTTGCCACCCAGATTTAAACCCCGGAGAACAAACAGCGCTCGATGCTCACTCACGGTCTCCAGAAAAAACGTCCCGTTCATATCCAGGGAGACTTCTTCCTTGACCTTTTGGCAAAGGCGTTGGTTGGTTTGATCGTCGATTCTCCCGGCCCTTCGGTCGGTGACATTTCCTGCGTCATCTACCGTGGCAAAATTTATTCTGGCCGCCACATCTCCCAGTCTCAATTCAAAATTGATACCCAGAGCGGCCAATACCCCTCGACCGACTTGGTATTTCAAGGGATCGTAACCGAAAAGCGCCAAATGGCCGGCCCCACTTCCCGGAGTAATCCCCGGGCCCACCACCTCCAATAGACCACAGGCCGATTCTTCTGCAAGTCGGTCCAGTTTAGGTGTCTGGGCCACTTGAAGTTCCGTGCCCCGCCGGGACCCGGCCAGACCGCCCACACCATCCAGGACCACGTAGATAATGGTCCCGCCTTCAGTCCGGACAAGGCCCTCCCAGATTTCGCTCACGTCCACGGTCCAATCCTCCTTTTTACATATTCTGCATTTTCAGTAGAGCAGGTCCCGGTATAAAGTAAATGGGGTCTAGGATGTATATTGAAGCCGGGAGGTCCTGTCCTGGGGGCTTTGCATACCCCATCGCGGGATAAAATACAGCATTCACCCCATTGAGATGCTATTGAGGCCGTTTTATAAGAGATTGAAATGACTACTCCAATAGGACACGATGTATATGGACTTCAAGAAAAACCCCGGTACCAATTTCAAGGACGTGGACAAACTTACCCGGAAAGAGGCCCGCCAAGAAGTGGAGGCCCTCCGGGAAGGCATTGAATACCACGACTATCTTTACTACATCAAAAATCAGCCCAAAATCTCCGACGCCCTTTACGACAAGCTCTTTCACCGCCTCCAGGAATTGGAAGAGGCATTCCCTGAACTCCAGTCCGATACATCTCCCACCCAGCGGATCGGCGCTGAACCCGTGGATGAACTGAAAAAAGTGAAGCATGCCGAGTTGATGCTCAGCCTCAATTCAGCCCTGGAGGAGAAAGAGGTAAAAAATTTCCACGACTTTGTCAGCCGACATACAAATGTAAAAAGCGTGGAATATGTGCTGGAGCCCAAGTTCGACGGTCTCTCCGTGGAAGTGGTTTACGAGAAAGGAGGGTTTCAATACGGTGCCACACGGGGAAACGGGGAAGTGGGTGAAGATATTTCAGAAAACCTCAAGACCATCCGGACCCTTCCCATGCATCTCCAGGGCGAAAAAGGGATACCCGATTTCCTCTCTGTGCGGGGGGAGATCTTTATGAACAAGAGGGGATTTCAACAGCTGAACAAGGAGCGGATCCAAAATGGGTTGGAACCTTTTGCCAATCCCCGCAATGCGGCTGCAGGGACCATGCGCCAGTTGGACCCCAAAAACGTGACAGGCAGACCCCTTGACATCTTCTTCTATGAGATCCTCAAGACCGAGGGAAACGGCTTCTCCTCCCACTGGACCGTATTGGAGCGATTCGGCCAATGGGCTTTGAAGACCGATCCTCACAAGCGCAAGGCCTCTTCCTTTAAGGATATTAAAGACTACCATCAAGAACTCTCCGAGCAGAGAGACAGCCTGTCTTATGAAATAGACGGGATAGTGATCAAGCTGGACAGCTATGAACAAAGGCAGAAACTCGGCATACGACAGCGAAGCCCCCGGTGGGCCTATGCCTGGAAATTCGCCCCCAAAGAAGAGATCACCACATTGGAAGAGATTGTGGTCCAGGTGGGAAGAACGGGAATGCTCACCCCGGTGGCCTTGTTGCAGCCTGTGGATGTGGGAGGCGTTACCGTGAGCCGTGCCACCCTCCACAACCAGGACGAGGTCAAGAAAAAGGATGTACGCCCGGGGGATAAGGTGCGCGTGGTACGGGCTGGAGATGTGATCCCCGAGGTCTTAGAACGGGTTAAAGAGCCCGGGAAAAAGAGGAAAGAGGCCTTTTCCATGCCCCAAAAATGCCCTGTGTGCGGTGCGGAGATATACAGAGAGGGGGCCTATTATTTCTGCCCCGCCGGCCTCTCCTGCCCGCCCCAGGTGATCGGCAGGATCATTCATTATGGTTCAAGAGACGCCCTGGACATTACAGGCCTGGGTGAGAAAACCGCCCAGGACATGGTCCAGAAGGGACTGGTCAAAGATATTTCGGATCTCTACACCCTGCCCGTGGAGGACCTCCTGAAGCTGGACGGTTTTGCTCAGAAATCAGCGGACCAGCTTTACCAGGCCATCCAGGAGACCAAGAATCCGCCCTTACCCAGGTTCCTGTATGCCCTCGGGATCCGCCATGTGGGCCGCCGGGTGGCCCGGGTGCTGGCGGAGAGATACGGAAGCCTCAATGCGCTGCGGAAAGCCACGGAGGAGGACCTGGAGAAGACCGAGGAAATAGGCCCGGAGATCGGAAAAAGCGTGAGCCAATTTTTCGCGGAAGAGACCAACAAACGTGTCCTCAAGCGCCTTGAACGGTTCGGGGTGGAGGTCAAGGAGGTATCCAAAGTGACCAAGCCCCTGCCCCTCCGAGGTAAAACTTTTGTCTTTACGGGCAAACTGGATAACTATACCCGGGATGAGGCCCAAAGCCTTGTGGAAGACCTGGGGGGACATGCCGCCTCCAGCGTGAGCGGTGAGACGGATTACGTTGTGGCGGGGCAAAATCCGGGCAGCAAACTGCAAAAGGCCGGGGATCAAGAGGTCCAGGTCCTGGATGAAAAGGCATTTGAAGCGCTGATCAAGGGGTAAGCGTATGTATGTACTGTTTTTACTGTTCGGATACAGGAATGACCCCATGGATATTCTACGCCCTTTGTGATTATGTCACTCTTATGGCTTCTCATAAATTTCCGGGCAAAAAGCCTGTTTTCATTGATTTAGTGAATGGGGAGTCCTTATTTTCAGGGGAACACTGGAAGAAAGGAGTTAAACATGGAAGAGAAAGAAAAATATCGTGCGCACATTGAGTCCAAACTCACTAAATTCGGCGAAACCTTGGAACAGATAAAGACCAGACACAAGGAGAACAGAGAGAACTTGCCGGGATTGAAGATTGAGTCGACTATCCAGAAACATGAAGCCGCCATGGCCAAATTGGAGGAGCTCAAGGAAGCCGATGAAAGCAGTTGGGATAAATTCAAATTTGAACTGGATAACTATGTCAATGACATAGATGAAGACCTGAGAGAAGCCCTGGCCTATTTTGGCTGAGTGAACCCCGCGCTTATCACCCAATAAGGTATACATGAATCCTGAAACCCACTAAATCAGGTGGTGGGTGATTATTGGGTTGAAAACCGATGGACGTTTGAGGGAATCCAAGGACATGCGGACCGCCGGTGGAAGCGGTTGCAAGACACAAAACAAGGAAAGGAGTAAAAATGAAAGTTGTAATCACCTCCGAGGGCTCCACCATGGAAGACGCCCTGGATCCCCGCTTTGGGCGATGCCGGACATTTCTTCTGGTGGATACGGAGAAAAATGGTGCCCGACCGGTTCCCAATGATGCTATGATGGAGCCGGGAGGAGCCGGAATACAGGCCGCAAAAACGGTTGTTGATCTGGGGGCGGAGGCGGTTATTACGGGTCAGCTCGGACCCAAGGCGTCCCAGGCCCTTTCAGCCGCAGGAATTCCCGTGTATGTGAACGCCTCCGGCACCGGCCGCCAGGCACTGGAGGCCTTTAAACAAGGCCGGCTGAAGCTTTTCCAGGAAACCGCGCCAGGTACGGGTACAGGACCGGGTATGGGTCGTGGTCGTGGCATGGGCGGCGGCCGGGGCATGGGCCGAGGCCGGGGTGGCCGTGGCAGGGGAGCGTGATTTGAGGAGGGATACCCATGGAAGAGATCCAGACCCAGTACCGTGATGGTCTATGTCAGCTGTGCAGCGAGATAGCCTGCACCCTTAATCTGGATGAGGCCCTTCGATCCATCCTGCAATCCGTGCACAGTTGTATTGATGTGGATGCCTCTTCCGTGCTTCTCTTAGACCCTTCTCACCAGACCCTGTCTGTCGGCGCCGCCCGAAAGCTTTCTGAGGACTATATGGAGCGTGGTCCCGTACATTTGGATGAGGACCCGGTGAGTGCCGAGGTTCTCCGTGATAAGGTGGTGATCTTAGAAGATATGCCGGGTCACCCGGCCTATAAAGGCCTCGCCGAATCCGAGGGACTCAGGTCAGGTCTGGCTACCCCTCTCAAGTCACGGGGCCATCCCGTGGGCACCTTGTGGGTCTTTTCAAGAAAGGCCCGCCGGTTCTCGGATGAAGAGACGAGCTATCTCAAGACCATCGCGGCCCAGGCCGGGGTTGCTTTGGCCAATGCCAGGCTTCACCAGAACCTCCATATCATTTCCCAGGTGGGCCGGGCGGTGACATCCCACCTGGAATTCAAGGATGTTTTGCGCCTTATTGTTGAAAACGGCAGCGAGCTCTTTTATGCGAAAGGGGCTTCCGTGTTTTTGAGAAACCTCCAGCAGAACACCCTGGAGCTTAAGGTTTCTCATGGTCTTGGAGCGGGCTTCTTCGAAGAGGAAATCCTGCCCATCAAAGAGTCCCTCAAGGAATGCCTGGGGCAGATGGTGGTGGTCTCAGATATCTCCAAAGATCAGGTCTCCAGCTTTCTGGAAAACCTGTCTGCAGAGGGGGTCCACAGCGTGATCTGTACTCCGCTGAAGGTGGGGGAAAAAACTATCGGTCTTTTGCGGCTGTATTTGGATCACATCAGAGATTTTTCTGAAGAAGACCAAACGCTTCTTGAGATCCTCGCTGATTTCAGTGCCATCGCCATTGAAAATGCCCGGCTTTATCATCACGTGAAACGAGACTACGAAGATCTGACCAAGGATGTATGGGATTGGTACGACTGGGGGGAAAGGCCCCCCAAAATCTAAACCAAGGAACGGCCTTTTGACTTCCGCCGCCGCCTGTCCTTCGAGGAGCGCCCCTAGAACTTTATGGCCGGTAAATTCCCCATAGAATATGGCACGTACGTCATTGAAAAAGATCGTCTTTTCCCCTGGCTGGAGGACCTTCGCCGTGAATACACACTGATAGGCCCTGTTACGGAGGAGGAAGGGCCCGTTTTTAGGGAAGTCGCTTCCCCCGATGAGCTCACTTTGGACTACGGGCTCTCCATGATGGGCCCTCAGACTCATCTTTATCATCTCACTGAAAAGATATGCACCATCTATAAGGATCCAAAAGGCTTCAGGGTGGAAAGCTTGGAGAGCACGCCTCCCCAGGTCCTTCTGGGGGTCCATGCCTGCGACCTCCATGCCATCCTTATCCTGGACAAGGTCTTTTTACAATCCGGGTTTGAAGACCGCAATTACAGACTGTGGAGAAATAACACCGTCCTCATCGGCTACCACTGCACCCGGGTGGGTCCTCAATGCTTTTGTGCTTCCATGGGAACCGGGCCTCTTTTCGAGCCCAAGGAGGGCTATGATTTCCTATTGACGGACCTTGGGGGTGTCTACCTCACTGAGACTCTCGGAGAGCGTGCACAACGGCTCATCTCATCTCTCCGGCCTCAAAAAGCCGAGGGAACCCATTTTCATAAAAAGGAGGAGCTGGCCTCTAACTTGCTCACCCAATTCCAGAAGCAGATAGATACCCAAGGCCTCCCTGAGACCATTCTCCAAAACCAGGATCATCCCGCATGGGAACGCACCGCGGAGGACCGCTGCCTGGGATGCACCAATTGCACCATGGTTTGCCCGACCTGTTTTTGTTACGACATCAAGGATCACATGAGTTTTGACCTCAAAGAGTGTGACCGGGTCCGATACAAGGATTCGTGCCAGGAATTACATTTTTCCGAAGTCCACGGCGGGAATTTTCGGCAAACCCGGCGGGCCCGGCTCCGCCAGTTCGTCACCCACAAGCTGGCCACCTGGTGGGAGCAGTTCGGGTGTTTCGGGTGCACGGGGTGCGGGAGATGCATGACCTGGTGTCCCACAAAAATTGATCTGACCGAAATCGCCAAAGAGATTATGAGGGGGTAAATGTGGAAAACGTGGATTATAGAATCGCCAGCCTGGTTGAGGTGCTCCCCGAAACCCCGGATGTAAACACATACATATTCAGGCTGGAACAAGAATCCGAATTCCATTTCTCCCCAGGCCAGTTCAATATGATCGGGTTTCCGGGTGTGGAAGAGGCCCCGATCTCCATGAGTTCGCCGGCTCAACCCCACAACAATCTTTTTTCCCATACCATCCGTTGCGTAGGCAATGTCACTTCCCTGGTGGCGGCCATGGATAGAGAACAAAAAATATTGGTCAGGGGACCCTTGGGGCGGGGCTGGCCTATAGAAGAAATCGAGGGCAAGGATCTTCTCCTTGTGGCCGGTGGTATCGGGCTCGCACCCTTGAGGTCTCTTCTCCTCTATTCCCTGGCCATACGGGAAAAGCTGAACAAACTTATCCTGGTCTACGGCGCCAAATCGCCCCCCAATATCATCCACCAAAAGGACCTGGCCCTGTGGGAGGGACAGGAGGAGGTGGAGACCATTTACTGTGTGGACAAAGCCGGTGAAGAGGAATGCCCCCTGGACATCCATGAAGGCCTGGTAACCCAATTTCTGGAAGGACTGGGACTCACAAAGACCAACACCGTGGCTTGTTTGTGCGGACCTGAGGTCATGATGCGGTTTGTGGCCAGGAAACTGCTCCAGGAAGGGTATCCGGCCAACCGTATCTACCTGAGCATGGAAAGGCGCATGCGTTGCGGCACGGCCCATTGCGGCCATTGCCAGATCGGCGCCAGGTTTGTCTGCCGGGACGGGCCTGTTTTTTCGTATCCGGACATAGCCCGTTTTGCCGATGCGGTGCTGTAGGGGATGTGGGGACGGAAAGTGATCAGTCAACAGTCAACAGTGATCAGGACGGCTCAACGCGTCTAGAATTCAAAAATTCTATTTAACCGCCCGGGTCCGTATAACGGACCCTTGATTACAGGGACGTTTTTCCGCCGGGGGATGGGTCTTCGCTCTTCGATCTACGACCCACACGCCTTCCCCGGCGGAAATAAATCCTGGGTGTGGATGGAGAGAGTTGCCAAGGCCGTGGAGATAGCTTCACTTATGGAATTTTATGGCACGGCCTTTTTGGGATCAAACCGGGAGCTCCGCCGCCCTCGCACATCGCACATCACGGCGTTCGCGCCCTGAATCCTGAGCTTTTTGGAGCAAACAGATGACAAAATTTCGTCTGGGTGTATTCAAGTACAGTTGCTGCTCGGGGTGTGAGTTTCAACTTCTCTATTTTCAGAAACACATCACCGACATGTTCGAAAACCTGGAGGTGGTCTTTTTTAAGATGGCCCAAAGCGGCGGAGAGGAAACCGGCCCCTTTGATCTGGCCCTCATCGAAGGCGCTATCACCCAGGCTGAGCAGGCCGATCAGCTCAAAAGGATCCGGGCGAACAGCAAATGGCTTTTTCCCATAGGTTCTTGCGCCGTGAACGGCGGGGTGCCGGCCATCAAGAATCACACTATAGAGTTGGAAATGGAGCAAAGGGTTTATGAAAACGTCTCTCCCCTCCATTCCATGAAGGCCCAGTCAGTGGATGCCTTTGTCCCGGTGGACGGATATATCAAAGGTTGTCCCATTGGCCAGAAGGACCTTGTGGAACCGGTTATATCTCTGCTTCTGGGCAAGAAGCCCCGGTTTTTAAATCATTCTGTTTGTGTGGAATGCAAGTTGAAAGGAAACCCCTGTATCCTTGTGACCCGGAACCTGCCGTGCATGGGGCCTGTAACCAACGCCGGGTGCGGGGCCTTGTGCCCCAGCTACGGCCGGGCCTGTTTCGGTTGCTGGGGCCCCATGGAAGATGCCAATGCCCAGGCCCTTGCCCGCCGGTTCGAAAGAATGGGTTTAAGTCCCCAGGAGATTTTTTGCAGATTTACACAGTATGCCTCGGCCAAGGCCGAGTTCAGAAGGGGTGCGGAACGCTATGGGCAAGTGGATTAAACCTCACAACATCCAGGTAGACTACCTTTCCCGGGTGGAGGGCGAAGCCTCCCTCGTCGTGAAGGTAGAAAGTGAAGATGTGAAGGACATCAAGCTCAAGATATTCGAACCCCCTCGTTTTTTCGAAGGTTTCCTGGTCGGCCGAAGATTTGACGAGGTGGGGGACATCGTCTCCCGCATCTGCGGTATTTGCCCTATTTCTCACATGACCACCGCCTTGCAGGCATTGGAAGACGCCATGGGCGTTGTCCCCAGTGTTCAAACCCGGCAGCTTCGCCGCTTGATGTGCCTGTCCCAAATCGTGGCCAGTCACGTGGCCCATCTTTACATGTTTGCCCTGCCCGATTATTTCGGTTATCCGGGGTTTTTGCCCATGATGTCCCAATTTGAAGAAGAAACCAAGGGCTTCCTGAAAATGAAGGAAGCGGTCAACAGGATCGGAGAAGTCATCGGAGGCAGGGCCCTGCACCCGATTTCCATGGTTGTGGGCGGTTTCACTAAAATCCCGGCCAGAGATGATTTGGACTCCCTGGCTGAAGGGATCAAGCGTATCCTGCCCCTGGCCCGGCGCACCTTTCATCTTATAAGTGGCCTTTCTTTTCCCGACCTGGAAACCGATACCGAGTACATGGCGGTACGAAAAGACGGGGAATTTGCGGTGAATGAGGGCAACCTCGTTTCCACAAAGGGGTTGGATCTGCAGATCCATGAATATTTGTCTTATTTCCATGAAAAACAGGAATCCTATGCCATGGCCAAGAAATCCTTTACCAGGCAGGGCACGCCTTTTATGGTGGGCGCCCTGGCCCGCATGAACCTCAAGTTCCATCAGTATCACCAGGACACCAAAAGCCTGGCCGCTGAAAAGGGAATATCTCCGCCAAGTACCAACCCTTTCCACAACAACCTGGCCCAGGCCCTGGAGGTCCACGACGGCCTCCTGGAATGCCTTCGCCTGCTCTCCAGCCTGAAACCTGAAAGGGAAGCCCCTTCCTTTAAGATTCAGGAGGGCGAAGGAACGGCCATCACAGAAGCGCCCCGGGGTCTGCTCGTGCATTACTACCAGGTCAACAAGAAGGGATTTGTGGAAAAGGCTAACCTTGTCACTCCTACCTCTCACAATTTTGCCAAAATGGAAGAAGACCTGAGGCTGCTGGTAGAGCGTTTTGCCGGGGACAGCGGGCCTGATCTTCGAATGAAATGCGAGCAGCTGATCCGGGCCTATGACCCCTGTTTTTCCTGCTCGGTTCACTGAACCGAATTTGTAGGCTTTTTCAACAAGGTCCACACTGGTCTTGATTCAGCCCTGCCTCAAATACATGGTTCACCCCATTGTTCACTGATGATTTTAAAAATTATTCTGAAATGAGACGCAGGGCTGTCCATTTTCTGTGGGCAGCGCCAATGAAAAACCAATGGCATATAAAGGAGTAACAGATGTTCTATCTTATTTTCATATTGGTCTTTGCCCTGATTCTAAGCATGATTTTAAGCTGGGGTCTTGGATGGCGGCACCCGGCAAGGAGTGACCCTGCAGGCGTTTCCTTCCTCTTTTTGTTCCTGATTCTGCTCTTTACCATGTGGGCGGGTAGTGTCTGGATTAGGCCCTGGGGCCCCATGATTTACAACACACCATGGCTGGAAATCCTGCTTATCGGTTTATTTGTTTCCCTGTTGATATTGGCGGTGGCAGCGCCGATCAGAAGGGGGCGCACCCCGTCGGAGCCTGAAGCGGAAACCACGGAAGAGGCCGTAGCGGCAACGGCCTTCGGCCTATTTTTCTGGATCTTGATCCTGGGTCTGCTGATCGGGATGATTATCAGCTACTTGATATAAGCCTTGTCCCTTGCCTGCTCCCTGGACCTTAATCTTTTTCCCAGTAATGGGGGCGGCCGTAATAGTCGTAAAGGACCACCTCATATTCGCGGTTGATGGGCGTGGAGGGATCATACTTGGGACTGTTTTTGACTTCTTCCTGGGTGACATCCACCTCCACTTCCCTATCCAGCCAGCTCACGGCCTTTATCCAGCCTGTTGAGACCAGGACCTTCCGGCCCGGCAACCAGTTCCTGGTATCCACCACCATATAGCGCAGCGCCCATGATTCGTCATCAACGATCAAATCCTCAAGATGGCCTATTTCGCCGTCACGACTCTTAATATGGTAGCCCCTCACCTCTTTCTCGGAACGCAAATGGGTCTCCTCAGGGACGGGCTTTTCCTTTTCCAATTCTTCCCGTGCCTTGGTATAGACCTCCGTAGGGTAACTGTCAAAGCCCCACAGGCTTTCTCCGGTCCAGTAATAGGGCCACCCATAGAAATCGAACCACACCTTTTCATATTGCCGCGAAACCGGCGCATCCTCATCCAGGGGCGGGCTCTCCTTAATCTGTTCCTTGGTCATCTTGACGGGAAAGCGGTGGGTCAGCCAGTCCGGCTCACCCAAGGCAATCGGAGAAATCAGCACTTTTCGTCCGGGGAGCCATTTCCTTGTATCCGCCACCATATACCGAATGGCCCACTTTTGGTCGTCAAAGAGGAAATCCTTGCATTCCCCGATCTCGCCGTCCTCTGCATAAAGGACATATGATCTCAATTCATTGACGCTTCGTAACATTCTGGAACCTCCTTTCCGGAAACAAAAAAACGCATTTACCTTAATGATATCGCATTTTTTAAGACTTTAAATGGGTCCCATCCTGTATAAGGGGCTAAATTAAACAGTATCTAAGGGATACCGGTCTCCCGGCCCGGAAATACAGGAATGACCCCATTTAACTATGAATGCCTTCATGTGAATATGGGATGTGGGTTAAGAACGTTAGGTTCGTTATGATCGTTAGGATGGTGAAAGAGTCTAAGGGGTCAACGTGTCAACGAGTCGTTCGTTCATTTCGTTGGGGATTGAATTTAACCGCCCGGGTCCGCAGGGCGGACCCTTGATTACAGGGACGTTTTTCCGCCGGGCGACCCTCCCCGGCGGAA
>CAZNLL010000066.1:0-20613 GCA_964573885.1 uncultured Desulfobacteraceae bacterium
CGTCATCTGTCTCTCTCACTCCCGCCGCAGCATCCAGTCCCAGCCGGGCGACGGCCACTTCCAATTCCTTGTATGAATACTGCTGAACGCTGAAGCTATGCCCTCTGTACTTCAATGCTTCACGGAGGATTTCCAATTCCAATCCGTCGGTCCCGTTATTCATAACAAAGGGCGGAATATCATAAGAAAAGCCTATTTCGAGTTCTTCCGCACAAACATAGAAATCGGCCAGCAAACAAAGCGGCATAACCAGAAATCCCACCAGTATAAACTTCAATTCCTTCTTTTTCATAATCCTCTTTCCCACTTTATAAAAACCGAGGATGCAACGGCATCTTCAGTGGGTTATACGCTTGACACTCTGCGCAAAGCCCAGGACAGACCACAGACGGCAATGGGCCGCAGCCGAATTACAAGTTCACGTAGACGCGGTTTTTATGTTTGGCTCTTTACTTCCTGCCTCTCCTGGATATCAATAAGCCCATTTGTTGGATCGCCTTCCAACAGCATTTGATTTAGGATTTTACGCTCCTCAACTCCAGGTACAATACCCTTGATCTCTGCTTCCATTACAGTGACACCATCTTCCTTGCTTATCTCTACAGCCGCCTGGCCACGCCCCCTTTGATCGATGGCTGTGATTGTCCAATTGCATGTAATCCTTTCACCAACATAGACGGGCTCTCTGAATCGGAAGTTCATAACAGAAGCCAGCCATCCAATCTGTCCCCCGATTTCAGTAACCAAGCTTGCTGCGAGCAGTCCATGGCAAATCGGCGCTGAGAATTCTCTTGCTTTAGCAAAACGGCCATCGAAATGAATTGGGTTATAGTCCCGAGATATTTGTGCAAAAGCGGTAACCTCATCATCTGTGAAGATACGTGTCGTTCTGAATGTATCCCCTACTTGAAGACCATCAGCGGCCCTTTCTCTGAGACCGACCATTGTTCATACTCCCTTTTTGTTTTTGCGGATAAACTGATTCCTCCTTGTATTTTATTAACCTTTAGATGTCAAGGAGGGGGATGTCAAGGTCAAGCGCTAAAGCAGCAATCATACCATTCACAGGTTTTCTTGTGATACCTTGCCGACGAACTCTCCGATACAAAAAAGGCGCCTTCTTACCACGTTACGTCACACATGAATCCCCATGATGGCGTTTAGGTCGAGTACCGTTTTAACAGGGTGTAGCGCACCACGATGATTGCCAAAAGCAGCAAACAGCTTGTAATTCCCGCACTGCTCACAAAAAGCTGGTTTCCCTCCGGAAGACACGCGGGCGAGCAGAAGATGTCTGTGAAAACATCAAGGGTAATGTGAAACAGAGCCACGACCATCACGCTGCCCTTGGATGCCAGGAAAAGCCACGTGAACGGAAAGTTCATCAACACGACAAACACCGTGAAAACAATACTGGAAACGATCACGTTCTGACCCGGATAGTTCATTCCCATGAACATCATGGGAAGGTGCCAGAAGCACCAGATCAATCCCACCAAGACCGTCGCCCTAATTTCACCCATGGGAAGAAGCCGGGGGAGGAGGTAGCCCCTCCAGCCGTATTCCTCCCCGATCCCGAGAGGAAGTTCCTTGAAGCTTTTAAGGATTAACATGGGAAAGGCCAGCAAGAGAGAGGTCTGCCCCGGCCAGTTGAAGGTGCTCTGCCCGGTGGAGACAATGACCAATACCAGCAGGGCGGCATAAGCGATTGGAGCGAACAGGGCAATAAGGTAATATTTCCAGTTGCGCAGGATCCCGAGTGAGCCTTTCAGTCCCTCGCGGCTGAAAAAAAGACGCATGATCAAGGCGGCTATCATGGGGGCGAACATCCCGTTTGCGAAACCATAAGGACCCGGGAAGGCACGCAAGCCCTCTATGCCCTTCATCAGGAACGGTATCCAGTAAATCCACGCCAGGGCATAGGCGATGAGGCTGAATACAATTATTTCGGACCATTTGGTTTTATCGTAAATTTGCATGCCTCATACCCTCCTCTTATGAAAATATTTCAATTTGCATTCAGGACTCAGGCTCGGAAACCAGGATTCCTCTAGCGCGACATGTCGGAAACCGGCTGCCGCCTATTGATTCACCGGCAGGGTCAGAAGGGGACGAATCGAAAGAAATTCTCCCGCCTGTAATGAAAAAAGTGTTCCAACCAGTACGAAATGTGCCTTGGATTCTGCATCGCTATCTGGAATGTAGTACCACCGGCCTCGGTAGAACACGGAAACATAGGCGTCCTTAGAAGGGGTTTCGCTGGATCTTACTCTTATAAGGCCCCTATGAAGGCCTTTCCGGTTAATAATGTTATCCGTTGTGACAGTATTTTTTCGCGCCAGTCCCCGTTCCATCTCTTCCTCAGGAACCTCTATGTTCCGTGCGAGATCGTAGAGAATTCCAAAGCAACTTTTGAACCTGACGGTTACGGTGTCGTGTCTACACCTTTCCTCGATGCCGAAAGTGAGATCCCTGACCGGTGTCAGTTTGATGATCGATATGATCTTGCCATCCGGTGTATGAATCCTTTCTGGATTGATTTCAAGAAGCTTCTCGACCTCTTCGGCCTCTTCCGGTCCGCTGTATCTTAGCTGCATTATGCCATTGCCTTGCTCATCTATACTGACAAACTCGATATCGCCGCGTGTCTGCATCCGGCCGAATATTCCAGCGAGGTCGAGGAATTTGACGTATGGTTCGTCCTTGCCTTTCGTTAGGTCGGGCTCGTAATTATGAAGTTCACCGAATGATTCTACGATGAGCCACATGAGAGATTCGACCCCTAAACCCAACCGCGTAAGGATGAGAAACCGATCCAGAGTAATTTCCTCCATAAGCTGCTTGAGCGCGTCTTTTCCCTGAACAGGGGTGTAGGTAATGGTCGGCTTCTCGCCATAAGCGGTGCCGACCATCGGATTTAAGGAATTGGTAAAGATATCACTTCGCTTATCATAGAAGATTCCCGTCAGTCCTGCCTCGGCTGTGAAGCTGAATGAAGACGAAATCGAGCCGACCTGAAGGAAAAACAGCGGCTCCAAATATTTGGCACGAACAAGATTGACCAACAGCTCCTCATTATTACTTTTTTGAATGCTCATATTGTAATCCAATCTGTTTCCCTTCAGTGATTTTGGTCCCAGGGAGCAGCCGACAAAAACAAAAAGGGAAATTATCCCCAGAAAAACTGTTTTTTTAGGATCTCTTAGCGCTGAATATTTCCGGTTCATTCCATGTCTCCTTGATGTGCCTATCCTGTTATATAGTCACAATCCACCAAAGAGTTTAGACCCCTAAAGCAAAGATAATGGCTTGATTTCAAGCAAAAGATAAGGGAGAGGTTTTTGTTGTCTGTCAAGCTGCAGCTTGGCAGTCTCAAGGAACTTATCATGTGAAAACGGTTATATATCTGGCTTGGGATTTTCTTTGACAGGGAGCGGATAAGGGTTTCCATTCGGCATTTTCCCCTGAGCTTGTCCATGGGGCCAAGGGTAGCAATGGCCGGCTGCTTGCCTTTGCCATGCTCTTTTCCGTTTCGGGAAATTGCGTACACGGGGCCGACTATTCCTGGGGATGGAGAAGGTTTTAATGTTTTCCGAACAAGTATTTGTCAAACCATTTCTGCTCCTCCACCAGCTTGCGCCTCTGGTGGGCTATAAGAAGGGGAACATGGCCTTCTCCAGGAAAAATATACAGTTCCACCGGAGCATTGCTGTGCTTCTGGATCCCGCGGTAGGTTATCCAGGTCATATTGGGAGCGACATTGACGTCTTCGCCTGGCTGGAACATGATCACCGGGGTCTTGACCTTTGCGGCATTGTAAAACGGCGATTGGGCAGGATCCTTGAACAGATTGGGGTCCTCTATGGGATCGCAACCGAAGAGGCTTTTCATAAAAACATCTCCGAACATTGATCCGCCCCATTGGGATAACCACTCCGCTCCTCCCGCACCGCAGGAGGCGACTTTAAACCTTTGGTCATGCACGATGAGCGCATTGGAGATTATCGAGCCACAGGACCAACCCATCGTTCCCAGACGGTTCTCGTCCACCATGCCCAGCTCTATCAGCCAATTCATGCCCTTTTCGATATCTTCCGTGATCAAGGTGTAAAACATTCCTTTTTGTATCGAAGTTGCGAAATCGATGCCGTTTACACCGTATCCGGTGCTGCCGTGGTAATTGGGGGCCAGGACAAAAGCGCCCTTTTGGGAAAGGATATGATAGGGGGCTATCCATTGATAGCTCTGCCAGCGATCCTTGTCACACTCCCACGGCCCCCCGTGTATAACCAGCATGAGCGGATAACGTTTGCCGGGCTCATATCCCTCCGGATAGAAAAGTACCCCCTCGACTGAATCCCCGCAGGCCCCTTCCCAGGTTATGGTCTCGCTGGGAGTGAACATTTTTTTCTTGAAGCCCGGGTTGAGCGAGGTAATATCCAGCGGGTTGACGATCTTGCCGCCCTTAAGCCGCGCTTTATAGATCTGGGGAGGCTTGCTGGCATTGGAATGATCGTAGCAAACGGTCTCGCCATGTGGTGAGACTTCGACATAGAATATGTTTCCCTGGTGTTCGCCCTCTAATATGGTCTTCTCCCATTTTTCGTCGAATCTGGTGTATCTGGCGAGCTTGGGATTGCAGCCATCGGCGAGAAAGGCCAGGAAACCGCCGGGAATTGGTCTGACCGGAGAGTTGGGAAGGCCAAGAGGACTCATCATCTCCATGCCCTTTGGCCATTGCAGGTCAATCGAACTCTCCTTTCCCATGGACACATCGAGCACAAAGGCTTCCGCCCTGAAAGCATACGGGTTCGGATCTTCGTAATGGAGGTTCACGGCATAAAGGGTTTTGGAGTCGGGAGACCAGACGGCGCCACCGGTGCTCCTCATCATTTTGAAGACCTGCTTTTCATTCCCCCTTTCAAGGTCGAGCAGATAGTTGCTGAAGGCTATATTTGCATAATAGTCATGTCCCGGCATGAACCCCTTACTCATTGTCCTTACGTAAAACGCCCATTTTCCGTCTGGAGATACAGATAGAGCCATGATGCGGTCGTTGTTCCGGGTAAGCGGCATGGTCTCGCCGCTTTGTAGGTCCAACTGAAAGAGGCGCACCGGGGCGTCGCAGTAATCGCTGACGTGTATGGTGTTATCCCCCGGCTCAACCCCTTCCTTCAGCCCTCCCTCGGTTGTCGTATAAAGGAGGGTCTTCGGATCCCGCCAGCCGTATTCCATGACATCCTGGCGGAGTGAAGTAAGTGGAGAAAGGTCCCGCCCGTCAGGCCCTACTGCCCATACCTGTATAGTTTCCCCAGCTTTATCCTGCACACCGGGAGGAGGGGCATCGCACAAGAAAGTTATCTTTTTTCCGTCAGGCGAGCATTTCAGCCCGCTGATCATGGCTCTTTTGAAAAAGGTGAGTTGTATACTTTTGCCTTCATTCAGGTCTGTCAAAAAAATGTTGTTGCCGCGGGTTTTCATTCCAGGTTCACAAAAATCCTTGCACCAAACCAAATAGGACCCGTCCGGCGAGAAGGCCATCTCTGATACGTACTCGGCATAGAGCACGTCGTCAAAGGTAAGCTTCTTATTATCCGGGATTTCCTCCACCGGCGCCATACCAGGGTACTTGAGGGTAATCTCCTTCTTTTGAGCCCCCGCACCGGAGACTGGCAATCCCAAAATGGAGGAGACGAATAATATTACCAGGATCACAACGAAAAGACCGATATGGCTGGAACGCTGCATAACTCAAATACCCCAAAAATAATGTTAAAATATCTCGAATCGGCTTAACCCTTTTCATCAAAACTGTTTTCCGAAGTCATTACACCTTCTCTGGATTCCCTGACCGCTTCAAGAATATCTTTTGTGGTTGCCTTGGTCTTTATTCCAGGAACATCAAAGGGCGATTTTTCACTTTTCCGAAAAATGATGGAAAAGGTTTCGCCGCCCCTTCTCTTTATAATAACCTCTTCCTTTTTCGCCATATTAAGAACATCAGAAAGACGCTGCCTGGCTTCGGAATAGGTATATACTTTCATGGTAGCTTACTCCCAAATTGTGATTCCCATCTTCCGTCCCACACCCTGCATTCCTAAATCAAGGGTAAGCAGCGGACTTCGCAGGTCTTCAGCGCATTCCAAAAAATATGCATCGTATGCATATAAGTTGAATCTAACTGCAATGCTCAATGCCGATCTAATGTCAGTATGCCTTAAATCCACCGGTATCTCTTGAACAATCTCCCAAGCCGATTCGACCTCTTCCTTTTTTAAGGTCCCTTTCTGCATCAGGACCGTCAAGGCATTCCCGATTTCAAACGGCAAAATATCCGGAGCAATTAAATCATGGCCTTCAGTAAGTTGAATGATTTTTGTCTTTTCCGGTTCGTTCAAGGCAACGGCTATAAAGGTATTGGTGTCAGCGATAATTTTCATGCGTACAATTGTACGGGTTTACATTTGATTTGTCAAGTCGCATTTCGGCATCAGACTGACCAGATCCGGCTTTTGAAAAATGCCCCAAGGGAATCATGTCAAAAATAAAAAAGCAGACTGGGAAGGTCATTCCTCCAACCGCTTGAACACGATGCCAGCACCCTTTTCATCTTGTATCCTCCTTGTGAACAGGCGATCCACAGGCCTCGAAATGTTGTTATATCTCTCTAATAACCTTTTCAGCCATGCCTCTTCAATAACTTCTTTTTCCTTGAAACGCTTCCGGCCCCACCATGGACCGTAACCGGCCGCCGGACAAATCGATGAGTTCATCCCATTGGCCCTCTTCCACAACCCGGCCCCCGTCCAGGACGACGATCCGGTCCGCACGCCGTATGGTGGAAGGACGGTGGGCAATGATGACCAAGACCAGTCTTGTGCGAAGGTCATGAATGACCTCATGGATCCGCCTTTCGCTTTCAGTGTCTACTGAGCTGGTGGCTTCGTCAAGGAGCAGAAGTGAAGGCTTCCGCAACAAAGCCCTGGCCAAGGCGATCCTCTGACGCTCGCCACCGGA
Organism: uncultured Desulfobacteraceae bacterium; assembly: GCA_964573885.1. Taxonomy (GTDB): domain Bacteria; phylum Desulfobacterota; class DSM-4660; order Desulfatiglandales; family Desulfatiglandaceae; genus CAZNLL01. The sequence continues at coordinate 7,018 of CAZNLL010000066.1, forward strand.
GAGCTTTGCCCCCCGATCCCCTACCACGGTGTCCAGGCCCTTTGGCATGCGGGATACAAACCCATCGGCTGCGGCCGAGCGAAGGGCCGTCCAAAGATCCGGATCCCCGGCATCGGGAAGGGCCCAGCGGAGATTGGCCCGTATGGTATCATGGAAAAGAAAGGTGTCCTGGGGCACATAACCCACAGACCGGCGCCAGCGGTGCAACAACTCACCCTTGAGGGGTTGGCCGTCAATGGTGACGGCCCCTTTTTCAGGAGAGAGGAGCCCCAGTATCAGGTCGGCCATGGTGCTTTTTCCGGCGCCCGAGGGGCCTGCAAGGGCGGTCACGCCCCGGGCCGGGATAGCCATGTCCACATCGTTTACGGCCCACATGGAACCCTGTTTGTCATAACGGAAAGACACGCCGGAAAAACGGATGCCGCCATGGGGTCTTATAGGGGCTGAAGGACCCCCGGGAGGGGGCTCCTTCATGGCTTCGAAGCGTCTTTCCATCTCCAGGGCGGCCTCAAAGGACGGAAGGGCGTTGGTGATCCTCTGCATGCATTGCTGGATCATGGAAAACCTGGGCAAGAGCCGGACAAAAAGGAAGACGATAAGGATCAAGTTTGCTGCGGGCATACGGGCCACCTGCACGGCCACCAAAAAAAAGGCCGCCAGTATGACGGCCGCCCCGATTTCATAGAACATGCGGGTTGCCGAATTGACCCGGGTAAAACGGAGCATCTGATCCGTAATACCGCTGGTGATGTTGTGAAACTGGCGCTCCTGAAAGGACTCCAGGCTGAAGCTCTTGGCCACCTTCATGCCCCCAAGCTGTTCGCTCACCGCCGAGTACATGTTATTCATGGACCCTCGGAGGTCCTTCCCCGCATTATGGACCTGGCGATTGAGCGGCCCCAGTACCAGCAGGAATCCCCCGCCGCAGGCCAGGGTAAGAAGGGTCATAGGCACCGAGATGATCAGGGCTACAGCGATGTGCACCCCGGCGATAATGAGAGACCCTATCAACTGGAGCAACTGCTGTGTTGCAAACCCAACCCTCTGAAGGTCATCGGTCATGACATGGGTCACATCTGAAGCCCTGGTTCGCTGGAAACAGAGCCACTCGGTGCGGCACAGGGCCTGGTAAAGGCGATTGCGGAGGCTTTGAATGAAACCATATATGATTCTGGTATTCAAGACCGCATGATACCAGTTGACCACACTGTAGGCGGCCACTATCCCCACATAGATCCCCAGGATACAGGGCAGGGTCAGGGGTATGCCTGTCCACTCAAAGACATGGCCCACGGCCGCTGCAATACCTCCGCCATTCCCCCCGGTCCCCAGTCCGATCAAACCCAGAAAAGGGATGATCATGACAAGGCCGACACCCTGGGTCAGGCCCAGAAATACCATCAGGCCGAGGGAAATCCACACCCTGGCGCCTGCATATGCAAAAAGGGTCCTGATATAATGGGTCAGCCTGTTTTTATGCTGCAAGGCCATTTCATCCCCGTCCCATGGGCCCTTCCCGGTAAACGCTTGTCCCCGGCCCAAACCAGCGAAAAATCCACGTAAAGGGCCTTATCAAAGAATAGAGGGCAAAGAGGTTGTCGGGCAAAGGAAATCTCCGCCAGTCGTCATACACGGAAGGACCTAAGACCCTCAGGCAGTAAGCCACCTTGTAGCGCATATCCCTCCTAAGGAAGTAGCCATTGAGTTTCACATACCCATAGGCCCGTGTAAGAGGCCTGTGCACAGGACCAGGGACGGTCATGAGATAGAGGGCCATTCTGACCAGGAAATGGACATTCCTGTCCCTCTCGGCAAAGGCCTGCACCGGTCCGGGCAAGGGGGAATGAAGAAGCTGATTGGCCAGGACCACCCCGGCCGCCACCATGCGCCCGACCCCCAGTCGACCCGCACGGCCCATTAACCGTTCCCAGTCAAAGGAGGAGTGATGGTTTCTCATGAGATGGGCGATATCCTGGAGCCAGAACAACCTGACCCAGGCATGTTGGGCCCCGTGAGTGCAAAGGAAGAGGAGGTTCTGCTCTGGGGAAAGCGACGCTAGAGATGTGCCGCCGAGTTCGACGATTTCTCGGCCCCTCCACAGATCATCGAACCTGAGGGGGAAGAGGTACCGATTGGAGCCGAATCGCCAGTGGAGTTCGACATTAACGCCGCCGCCTCCAGATAAGTATCCGAAGTGATGATTGGTCCGGATGTAGGCGGCATATTGTTTCTTTGTGAGGGCAAAGGCCGGGTGGGTGCGTTCATACCCCATGTCTTTCAGAATGCCTTCCGCCTCGGAAACACTGCCAGGCGGGACCGCAATATCCAGGTCACCCACATAACGGAGGCCCACCTTGCCGTATAACGCCAAAGCCAGGACCGGGCCCTTTAGCGGCAAGACCCGGATACCCTTTTCCTCAAATCGTCTCACCAAGCGTACCAGTTCCCCGGTCTTGATGAGGACCTGCCGCACATTGCTACGATACCGCTCTTTTAATGCCTGCAGGGTGGAACCCGTGATACCATGTCCCCGGCATGTGCTGAGTGCCTCATAGATCGGTGCAGACACGCGGTGCTGATCTACCAGGTTCAAAAAGGCCTCGCCATCGATCCCACTCCTCCAAAGGGCTTGAATCCGGCCCTTCCCGCCTCGGCCGGAGAAGGCTTGGAGGCAGGCCAGGACCAGGCCGAATTCCGGTGGGCTGTGAGGACGGGCATTGTAAAGACGGCCTTTCAAAACCTGTTTTCCTCCACAAAGCATCTTGTGCTTACAGGTGTCCATTTTCATAGCCCATGGGGACATCAAGAGTCAATCCATGTCAATGGAAAGGGGCCGGTGAGACCTTTCAGCGATCCCTTTAAGGCGCAATCGGTGTGTTCTCGTTATTGATCTCCGAAGGTGGCAATAACGGTGAATTGCCTATAAGTACGGGAACCGGTGAGAATCCGGTCGCCACAGCGGAGCCAGGCGTGGGCGTTCAAATCTTGGACACCGTTCTTTGCAAGACCCAGGTAGAGTGTGCTCGGAAGACCCCGGCCCTTGAGCATCATCTTGGCGGCCATGGCCCGGGCCAGGCATGTACTCTCCCAGGGTGTGTGTCGGCCCGCGGTCCTGACGGCCCATGATATTTGAACCGGCAAGGTCGGTTGCGGCGATGCATCAAAAGGCGTTTCCACCATGGTTTGGCCTAAAAACGGGGCCATCCGACGAAAGGGAATCACAAGAATGGCCATCCGGGCGAGCACAAGCCAAACCAGGGCCTCCACGAACAGACGCCGTTCCGCGGGTGAACGATGGAAGAACTTAATCGGCGCCCTCCACAACCCGGATGGTATGGTCCGAGGCCAGGTCGTCGAGAAACGCGAGAACATCTTTTTCACACACATCCCTTTCCACATCATAACGGGCCATCATTTCGTCGCAGATCTCCGAAACCGTGAGCGGTTTTTCCAGAAGATGCCATATTTCAGTCCCAATGGCATCCAGCCCGGAATAGGTCCCGTGCTCTATGCTCATCATCGCCAGTTCATCATCCAGATCAGATGTCAGGATCTCCTCGGATCGGGCCACCCGTGAGTTGAGGTTTACGCTGTTTGTGTTTGGCATCACTGTATCCTCCTCCCGGATGGCTCTTACTACAAAAGAGCCGAAAGCGTCAATACGTTCATCGTTTTGTTTCACGGATGCGTCAGGTGCCCGGGCGTCAAATTTCCATTTTGACACGCCACATTTGTCAAACTTTCAGTTTGACACTCCGGATTCGTCACCGCCCCAGTCTTTTGAGTGCCAAAATGAAATTTTGGCGACCTTGCAGGCTGCGACACGCCGTTTGGGACGGGTTAAGGGACGGCTTTAACGTGACAAGTTGTGGTAGGGTGTATGGGGTCAATAAATTTGATGAGACCGAGGGGTAGGATTGCACGGCAATTCGGGGTAACAACTTCCGCCATTTCAGGGATATTTGAAAGGACCAAATGATTGTAAAATTGAGTTAGTCACGTTAGTCAACAACGTTACCACATTTCCCATTTACTTTTTTCCCTGATGGCCACCCAAAGTGTACCACCTGTGGCCACTTCAAAATGCCCCACCCCGGCCACCGGCTCTGGAGGAGGCGCCGAAGCACGCTCGTTCAGCCTGTGAGCCGCATCGGGAGTGGATTGAGGCACAACTGAAGCTGGGGCGGAATGCCATGGCCATCTACCAGGACCTGGTGGAGCGGTTTGGATTCCCCCATCGGTACAACAGCGTCAAGCGGTTTGTGCGGGGGCTTAAAAAGAAGGACCCTGAGCAGTATGATCGTCTGGAATATCTTCCTGGAGAAGAGAGTCAGGTGGACTATGGCACAGGTGCGCCGACACTTTGTGAGAATGGAAGATATCGCAAGCCCCGGCTGTTTGTGATGGTGTTGAAATACTCCGGGCGGGCCTTCCGGAAGGTGGTGTGGAAATCGAGCAAGGAAGCGTGGTGCCGGCTTCATGAGGAGGCCTTCCGATATTTTGGCGGATGTCCGCAATATGTAACCCTGGATAACCTCAAGGAGGGTGTGATCAAGCCGGATATTTATGATCCGGATTTGAACGTATTGTATTCGACGATGTTGTCTCACTATGGGATTGCGGCAGACCCGGCAAGAGTTCGAGACCCCAATCGAAAGGGGAGCGTGGAAAACGGGGTCAAGTACACCCAGGACACTGGCCTGAAGGGACGCAAATTTGAAACGATAGGGACCCAGAATGAATGGCTGATGCACTGGGAGGAACGCTGGGCGGCGCAGCGGATTCATGGTCGATCCAAACGTCAGGTTGAGGAGATGTTCCGGGAAGAAAAGCCGTATCTGTTGCCATTGCCCCTGATGCCGTTTGTGTATTTTCGACAGGAAACCCGAACGGTTTATGACGACGGTACGATTCAGGTGGGCAACTGTTACTATGCGGCAGGCCCGGCGCCCCTGCACAGCGAGGTGGCGGTCAGAATCTATGATGAAGAGGTCGAGATTCTGGACCCCCGTCGGATGGAGGTCATTCGCCGTCATCCGAAAGGCAAGCGACCGGGGTCTTTAATGATGGCGCCAGGGGATCGGATCTTCAACCCGTCCCGGGAAACAGACCGGTTGCTCTCCCAGGCCGAAAGGATTGGCCCTCATACATTTTCCCTGTGTGAAAAGTGGTTTAACGAAGAAGGTCGCAGCGGCCAGCGACGGATGTATGGTCTGGTCAATCTGGTTCGGCACTATCCGGCGAGGAATGTGGAGAAAGCGGCTGAACTGGGATTGGCAAACGGATTGAAGAGTTCCAAGGCCATACGGCGGATGCATCCGAGCTGACGCAGGACCATCCCTTGATTCGATCGGGAGAGGACTACGCTTTATTCTGGGAGGCACACGCCGCTGGGGAATCTTCACCCAAAGCCCTCATTTCTTCCGAATCTAATACCAGATCCCTTGAATCCCTGATCCCGATCGCGCACCAGGCAAACTGGCTTAGGGTGATCGATATCTTCGGACTCGAAGTGGATCCCCAGCGAAGCCGACGGGACGATGAGATCTGGATCAAATCGCCCTTTACCCAGGAAGAGAAGGCGTCGATGCACGTCAGCCTGTCGGAGAATATCTACAAGGACTTCAGCAGCGGCAAGGGCGGCGGCATCATCGGGTTCTGTCGGGACATGCTGCGACAGCAAGGCCGGGAAATGACCATGTTCGAGGTGGCCCGCTGGATGGTGACTGAAGGGATCTCCACGAATAATCATCGGGACATCCCATCGACAGACAACCAGCATGACAAACTCATCAATCCCCCCATCACCATCGATCTGCGTCGGTATCTGCGCCCGGATCATCCAGAAATGGGACGTCGGGGAATATCCGCTGATACCTGTCGTTACCTGGGATGCGGTTTCCTCCCTCAGAGAAGTTGGGCCAAAACAGCCTCGCCCCTCAACTCACGACTGGTCTTCCAGATTCGCGGCATCCAAGAAAACGGTCATGGCTTAGAACCGGTGATTCTCAGTCATGCCGGACGGGCATTGACCCCGGATCAGGAAGATCGCGATGGAAAATACTGGTGTTATCCCTTCAAAAAAAGCTGGGAGCTATACAATCAGGACCACATCCTGATGGATGAAGAGGCCTGGCGCCAGGCCAACACCTTCGGCTTGATCCTGGTGGAAGGATTTTTCGATGTGGCAAAGCTGGTACAAGCCGGTTGCCGCAATACCGTCGCCTTAATGGGAAGCGCCATATCTGAAAAACAGATCGAGCGGTTGCTCTGGATAAAGACCCGGGTCCGGTTCCCTCACATCCAAATTGTTCTGGATCGGGACCCGGCGGGACAAAGAGGGGTGTTGCAGATTCAAAGGCAATTAGCCTCCCGCGGCCTGTCAGTCACTGTCTTTGACTGGTCCCCCTTTCCCGAATCCGTAAAGGACCCGGCAGATATGTCGGTAGATCAGCTTTGCACCCTCCGAAGACAGGGGATCATTTGAACACCACTCAAGATGAAAAAGGAGGCACATAATGTCGCCTGCTGAATTGGAAAGACATCTCAAAACCTTAAGACTCCACGGCATGATCGCCACCATGGAGACCCGGATCATCCAGGCCAATCAGGGGGCTGCTTTCGTCGAGGTCTTTGCCTGCCTGGTTCAGGATGAACTGGATTACCGAAAATCCCGCCTGACCCAAACCCGCTTCAAGGCATCCGGCCTCACAGAACAACCGACCCTCACCGAGTTCGATTGGGGCTTCAACCCCAACCTCCCCAAGAACGACATCTATGAACTGGTGACCGGAAAATTTATTCGAGATGGACACGACGCCCTATTGATCGGATCCCCGGGAACAGGCAAAAGCCACATCGCCAAAACCGTCGCGAACGCCGCCATCCTTAACGGTTATAAGGTCGTCTACCGCGAAGCTCACACCTTTTTCGAGGACCTCTTCGAGGCCACTCAACTCAAGCGGAGGAAAAAACTCACCAAGATCTTGTCTGAAACCGACCTGTTGGTCATCGATGATTTGTTCCTGCGCAAGAAAGTCCCCGAGCAGGCAGCCGACGATCTCCTCGATATCATCCTCAATCGCTATGCCGCCAGAAAAAGCACCCTTATAACGTCCAATCGACCCGTCGAAGACTGGGGCAAGCTGCTCAAGGACAACGCCGCTTCTTCCGCTATCCTCGACCGCCTCCTCCATCGGGGCCGACTCTTCAAGTTCCAGGGAAAGAGCTACCGACTCAAAGAGGCCGCTGTCCGGCTATCCCAACAAACACCAAAAAAACAGGATGAAAAAGGAAATAGTATGGACCTTTCCCCTCAACATTAGTACATTGAAATCCGTCGCCGGGGTGGGGCATTTTGACCCGGCCACAAGTGGGGCATTTTGAAGTGGCCATCGGGGCTTTTTTTCGTGAAACCAACCCTTGAATAACGGTTTTTCAAGCGCTATTATGGTTTTTCAGGCATATGCGTTTTTGAATTCGTTTTTCAGGAGAAGCCATTATTTCTCATGGATCCAAGGATTCCACATTCTTTTTCAGGGCCGGTAACGGTTTTTCGTGAAAGGCGTCTTCCGGAAAGGGCCATTCCGGTCGGGTATTCAGCCTTGATAAGCGCTTATGATATGTCGGTTCCCCTGCCACGCATGCTATCCGCGACAGGAGAACACCACAGGGTTTACGAGGACGGACAATGGCGCATTTGGACGCCGCGCCATGCGCCCAGAGCGAGTCTGGAAGGCCACCTCACCTTTGCCCTGAAATATGAGGGGCTGGATCTTGCCGTTTTGAAACGTCTTTTTGCTGCTGCGGGACCGGAAAAAATCTCAGCCCTGGTGCGGGCTAAACCCACAGGTCGCTATTCCCGGCGCATTTGGTTCCTCTATGAATGGTTGACGGGGAACCCGCTTTCTTTACCCAATGCCGACCAGGGCGCCTATGTGCCTGTTGTTGATCTCCAAAAGCAGTGGGCCGTCGAGGGGGAGAACTCCCCCCGCCACCGGGTCAGGAACAACCTTCCAGGCACACCGGCTTTCTGCCCGTTGATTTTTCGTACGAAAAGACTCGATCAATTTGTCCGCATGAATTTGCCTGAAAAGGCTCGTGAGGTCGTGGCCAGTGTGCCCGGCGATGTTTTGGCCCGCGCCGCGGCCTTCCTGCTGTTGAAAGATTCAAAATCCAGTTATGCAATCGAAGGAGAACGTGCACCGCAGGACCGGATTCAACGATGGGGCCGCGCCATCGGAGAGGCAGGGCAACGGCCGGTCGACCTGGATGAACTGCTGCGCCTGCAAAGAATTGTGATCGGCGATGCACGCTTTGTGCGCCTGGGGCTTCGGCAGGAAGGAGGATTTGTGGGTGAGCATGACCGCCAGACCCGTATGCCGCTTCCCCATCACATCAGTGCTCGTCCGGACGATCTCCCTTCTCTCATCAACGGCGTAGTTGCATTCGACCGGGCGGCGTCCCATAAGATGGATCCTGTTCTTGCCGCCGCAGTCCTGGCTTTCGGGTTTATTTATATTCATCCTTTTGAGGACGGCAACGGCCGGCTTCACCGCTATCTCATCCATCATGTTCTTGCTCGGAGAGGCATGAACCCGCCCGGCGTGGTGTTTCCTGTATCAGCGGCCATTCTGGAAAAAATCGATGCGTACCGTATTATTCTGGAAGGCTATTCGAAACGCCTGTTGCCGGTTATCCAGTGGAGGCCCACGGAAAACGGAAACGTCCGCGTGCTGAACAACACATCTGACTTTTACCGCTTTTTTGATGCGACTCCCCATGCTGAGTTTCTTTACGCCTGCGTGCAAAAAACCATCGAGGAAGACCTGCCGAAAGAAGCCGAGTTCCTCAGACGATACGATGTGTTTCGCGACCGTGTGAATCATATTGTGGATATGCCCGACCGCACCGTAGATCTTCTTTTCCGTTTTCTCACCCATAACAGGGGCCGGCTTTCAAATCGCGCAAGGAAGGGGGCCTTCTCTGAACTTACGGAGAAGGAAATTGCGTATATTGAGGAGGTCTTCAACGAGATCTTTGTTGTCGACTAAGTTGTTATTATTTCTGATCAATCAGTATAGGGGGTATCAAGTCTGCCGTTGACCCCTTTTAATAGGCGAAGCTTCAATGGTTCCATGGGTAAGCCCATATCTTTACAGAATGCTACCGAAGTCGCGTGGATAGGGAGAGAAATGATTTTCTCAACCATACCCGAGTGAAAGAACTTTCTCACGACTTTCCATTTGGTACATGATATTCGGGCGCAGAAATGGGCATTCCTTGAAAGGATCAGACTGAACAGCCACCACGCTGGGTACCCTCTGTCCAATAGCACCAGGTCGCCGTGGCGTATGTTGAGGAGATGTTGTGCTGCAAGCTTACGTTCTCCGGAACCTTTTGGAGAGATCAGGGCATCAACGGTGGTTTTGTTTAGGACGTCAAAGAGTTGGGAGACTCTTGCCATAGGCGAGGGGTTCCCCTGGCGTACACCCCATACACCAAAATGCTCGGCAACAGCCTCGATGTGAGGCAATCGGGTTGTAGAACCATCATAGTTATATAATAAGCTAACCCTTAAGTTAATGACATTGAGGCTAAACTTGCAGATAAAAGATGCGGAGCTGGCCCTGAGAAGGCGTCAGGAGGGTTCATCTTGCTCGTTTCCAGCGTTTGGAACCCAAAAGTACGAAAAACCGGATGAACCCTAAGACCGTCCCTCATGGCGCCCGATACCGATGGCGCCAAGCTGTATCGGCGATCGTTCGATTCGGGCAATAGCGTGGCGCCCTTATTCTTGTTGACATACCGTTGATTTACCGTGTAGATTAACAATTATGTATACAAGAACTCTGCAGAATCGATTGCCGAAAATCAGTTTTTTCCTCTTCGGCCCAAGGCAGGTGGGCAAAAGCACACTGCTTCAGCAGGAAAAGGCCGCCATGGTCATTGACCTTCTCGACCCTGAACTTCAGTTGTCCTACAACAAGGCGCCAGGTCTTCTCAGGCAGCAGATAGAAGACCTTCCTGTCGACTCAGGAAAAAAGATCCTGATCGATGAGATTCAGCGTGTCCCGAAAATCCTGGATGTCGTCCATTCTCTCATGGAGCAGAGACCTGATTTTCAGTTCATGTTATGCGGCTCTTCAGCGCGAAAACTGCGGCACGGCGCCTCGAATCTCCTTGGGGGAAGGGCTGTATACCGCACCATGCACCCTTTGACGCTCAACGAATTGTCCAATGATTTCAAACTCCAATGGGTTCTGTCATACGGATGTCTGCCAAAGATTTACAGCGCCCTCAAAGAAAATGAAACAGCCCAGGCACTGGATCTCCTCCGGGGCTATGCCATCACCTATCTCAGAGAAGAGATCAAGGCGGAGGCCCTGGTACGCAATCTTCAGGGTTTTCAGAATTTCCTGGATATTGCCGTGGCCCAATATTCTGAACAGATCAATTTCTCTGCCGTGTCTCGGGATTGTCAGGTCGCTTTGTCGACCGTGAGGGAATATTATTCCATTTTGGAAGATACGCTTGTCGGTTTCTTTCTCTATCCGTATTTGAAAAGTGAGAGAAAACGAATGAGCCAGCAACCGAAATTCTACTTTTTCGATAATGGCGTGACACGGGCGCTTCTGGGCACTCTTCAAGACCCGCCCACCCCGCTGGAACAGGGTCGGCTTTTTGAACAATGGATCCTTCAGGAAATCGTTCGCATGAATGAATACGATCAGAAAGATTGGAAACTCTTTTTCTGGCGAACCAGTCATGGGGCTGAGGTGGACATCGTCATCAGCCGCGGCGCGAAACTTCTATACGCCATTGAATGCAAATACAAACCTGAACCTTCCTCTGCCGATTTGTCCGGGTTAAGGTCTTTTCACGACAGCCATCCGGATGTCCCCTGTTTTGTTGTCTCCCCGGTGAAGCAATCCTACCGCTTGTCTTTCGCGCGCGTTCTTCCTCCGGACAAGCTGCTCCAGGAACTGAACCCATAAGAGTAAATGCCGGCTCCTGTGGCAGCGGTCGCGGAAACCATGGCTGTTGTAAGCGGTATTGTTTGTGTGACAGACTAAAGTGGATACCCGCAACCAATCCCGCCCAGGCGGGACTCACACAAAGCCACGAAGCCGCAAGGAAATTCTGTTTTGGGGTTTTAACCTGCGTCTTTTTCTCCTCTTTGTGTTCGTTGGGCCTCCGTGTGAGCTTATGAAATTGGGGGGAGTGAAATACAAGGGATTTTCTTCTTTTCTTATGACAGAAAACCAAGGGATAAGGCCTAATTGATTATCGAGACCGATGGGAGGAACTGGAGGCGTCCAAACACCCCGCCTACACGAAAAAATGCCTCTGCTCAAAGAGTATTGACCTCGCTGTAGGTACACATTAATATGTACGCGATAGCGAGGAGGTGGTGAATAAATGGAAATAAATGCTGCAGAATTCCGCGCAAATTGCTTCAAAATACTTGATCCCTTTTTGACCCCTTTTCTGCCTGCAAATTCTCAAGCATGATCAAAGCGTCCTTCTCTGGTGCCTGAGCCGGGTGGAGGTTGTCAGAGCCATGACCCCCCGCTGGTTCCCAAGCTCCGGCTTGGGTACCCCCGCTCCCTGGAAGCTCCAGCTTCTCGTGCGAATGAATTCGCACCTACAGGGGACGGTCCAAGAAAAAAAGGTTGCACTCAAATCAATAGCTGACCTTTTGATTGCACCCCCTTTTATCTTGACTTGAACAATGGGATATTGATAGTTGAAAAACCTAATGTGGATACCCGCAACCAATCCCGCCCAGGCGGGACTCACACAAAGCCACGAAGCCGTAAGGGGTCTTATTTGAGGGCGTTGACGCAAATTATCCCTGCTTTTTCTTTGTGCGTCTTTGTCTCCGTGTGAGTCAATGAAGAAGAGGTACTAATCGCACCACGCCATTCGCCACGGGGGATTCCGAAAACAACAGACTGCTCTTACAGGAGGGGATAAATGAAAATCGATCTGAACAGCCGCATTGCAAGGTCCGACGGCCCGGTCTCGGCCCCGGTGGATGACGAACTGGTCATGGCCGATGTGGATGCCGGGAAATATTACGCGTTGAACAATATCGCCACCGCCATCTGGGAAGGGATTGAAAAGGAGATCACGGTTCAGGACCTCTGCTCGAAACTCCAGGCAAAATACGATGTGCCCCCGGACCGGTGTGAAACCGAGGTCCTCGACTTCGTGAACCAGCTCCACACCAAAGGCCTGGTCAATGTAACCGAGTAGATACGCTGGGTTAACCATGAGCGCCATTTTCGGATTTGTTCATCTGGACGGCCGGCCCGCATCCCGGGAAAACCTGGAAGCCATGGCCGCGGCCCTCGACCATTGGGGGCCTGACGGCGTCCATATCGGCTGTCATGGCGCTGCCGCTCTGGGCCATGCCCTGCTGACCGTCACGCCGGAATCGCCTTATGAGACCATGCCGTTTCATGATCCGGATTCGGACGTGTTTCTGACCGCCGCTGCCCGGCTCGATAATCGGGACGAACTGCTGGCTCACTTCAGTATTCCATCAGCGGAACATCCCGTTTTTCCCGATGGCCGGCTGGTTTTCCTGAGTTATCAAAAATGGGGTGAGGACAGCCCGAAACATCTTTTCGGGGACTGGTCTTTCGTTGCCTGGCACGACCGGGACCGGAGACTCTTTCTGGCCCGGGACCAACTGGGCAATACCGGCCTGTATTACCATTACCGCCCCCCGCTCTTTGCCTTTACCTCCCATCCTGACGGGATTTTCGCCCTGCCCGGCATAGAACGTTGTATAAACGAAAAGCACATCGCCTCCTATCTCACGTTCATTCCCCTGGGAGAAAAGGAAGACACCTGCTGGATGGACATCCACACGCTTCTGTCCGGTTGCGCCATGACCGTGACGCCCCGGAGGATAGAGACGCGGATCCATTGGGAGATAACCGAACAGTCGCCGGTCGTCCGGCTGCGGGATGAGGATTATCTGGAGGGGTTTCTGCACCACTACCGGGCCGCGGTCAAGACCCGCCTTCGATCGACGCGGCCCATCGGGGCCACCCTGAGCGCGGGCCTGGATTCCGGATCGGTCACGGCCTTGGCGGCCCAGGCCCTGAAACAAGAGGGCCGCACCCTCACGGCCTTTACCTCGGTCCCCCTTTACAAAGCCGATCACCTGGTCCCCGGCGCCCTGGCCGATGAATGGCCCCTGGCCCGCACTATCTCGCGTGAATACGACAACATCGACCATCAACCCATTGACGCGGCCAATGTCAGCCCCATCCAGGGTATTGAGCGTGCTGTGGCCATCATGCGCGCTCCTCAGCATGCGGCGACCAATGAGTTCTGGATCATGGCCCTGCATGATGCGGCCAGGGAACAGGGCATCGGGGTCATGCTCACAGGCCAGTTGGGCAACGGCGGTGTATCCTGGAGCGGGGGCAAAAATCGTATCCTGTGCCTTTTTGCCGAAGGAAAATGGGATGAGGGCGTGAAAGCCATGGCCCAATGGAAAAACCGGACCGGCCGTTCATGGATCCGGACCATTGCCGGCAGGGTGGCCAAGCCCTTGCTATGGCCCCACCTGCAGCG
>CAZNLL010000067.1:0-20511 GCA_964573885.1 uncultured Desulfobacteraceae bacterium
TATTGGTGAATTCCAGATTTAAAGTGTTAAAAGCGGCATTTGAAGTCATAGAAGGGGAAATGCCGAATCCTTAAGCGCCTTTTATGCAACAACGGGGTTTATCCGACCCTTCGGGCGGCTTTAAGAGAAACAGGGATAGGGTGACAATCACATAGCACCCGGCGGAAATGGGGCAGTTTAAGAGATAGGATCCCATCCTGTCCGCAATCCATCCCCACAGGTAGGGCCCCACCCCGCCGATAATGCCGTGGCCCAGGGTGAGAACCCCCATGAGGGTGCCCACGATCATCCTGCCGAACATATCCCCCAGAAAAGGGGTATACAAAGAAAAGGGCGCGCTGTAGGCAAAGCCCAGGAGGATGCAAAAGGCGAGGAAACTCCATTTGTCGGTGATAAAAAGCCAGCCCAGGAACCAGATGATAGTGGTATAGAGGTTGAAGAGGATCAGCACCCTTCGCTTGCCGAAGCGGTCTCCCAACCAGCCCGCCAAGACCCGCACCGGCATGGAGGGAATGGTCAGGGCCGCCATGATCAGGCCCGAGTTGGCCCTGGAAAAGCCCATTTCCACCCCCCAGATGATGACATGTCCCAAGATCCCCTGAAGGGGGATGCCGGTGACCGAGTAAGCCACCAGAAAATACCAGAAGTTTTTGCTTCGCAGGGCCTGGGCCGTGGTCCACCTGACCGGGACCTCAGGTTTTACCCCGGGCTCCAGGGACCCCAAGGGCCTTGCTTCATCCTCCAGCGGACCGCCGCCGTCCGGATAAAGGCCCATGGTCTCGGGGGCGTTTCTGATGATAAAGGCGGCCATGGCCATGATGGGGATACCAAAGCCCACGGCACAGATCACCGAGGCGGTGCGCCAGCCGAAGTCCACGCTCAGATAACTGATCAGCGGGGGCAGGCAGGCGAAACCGATCACCGTTCCCAAGGTCACCAGCCCCGTGGCCAGCCCGGCCTTCCGGATAAACCATTTCCTTACCAGGGACGTGTTGGGGACGAAGTGGGTCATGGACACGGCGCCCGCCATGAGCACGCCGAAGACCAGGAAAAACTGCCAGGCCGCCTCAACCGATGAGAGCAGAAGAAGGCCCAGAAGGGTGAGCACGCCGCCGATGAGGATGGTCACCCGCCCCCCTATATGGTCAATGAGTTTGCCCGTTAAAATGGCCAGTAAGGCATAGGCCCAGAAGTGGATGGTGAAGCCCAGACCGATGGTTTCCCTGGACCATCCCGGGTCTTCCATGATGAAGGGGAAAAAGACGGTCAGGATATACCGCCCCATGGGCCCCAGGGCGGCAGTTATAAAGAGCCCGCCGAGAACGATCCACCCGTAAAAGAGCTTGGGACGCGCCTGTCCTTGACTCAACCTGACCCGCCTTTCCCGGCCCCCATTGAGCCGCTAAGGGAGATGGAGGAGCTCCCTGGCCTGGGCCACCGTGGCAGGGGACTTTCCAAGGAGGCGCATAAGGGACGCCGCCTTCTCCACGAGCTGCCGGTTGCTTGTGGCCAGCGCCCCCTTTTCCACATACAGGGTATCCTCGAAACCGATGCGCACATTGCCCCCCAGGAGCACGGACTGGGCCGCCATGGGAAAGGAGGTGGCCCCGATACCGAACCCGGCCCAAATGGCATGGTCAGGGAGGGCCGCCCTCATGGCGACCATGTTTCCCGGAGTGGCGGGAATGCCCCATCGGGTTCCCATGCAGAGCTGGAACAGGGGCGGGCTCTCCACCCGGCCCGTCTCCAATAGGTGGTTGGCGATCTCAATATGGCCTATATCAAAGACCTCCAACTCCGGCTTGACCCCTGCGTCCCGGATCTGCCCGGCCATCCATTCCACATGGGGCAAGGCATTGACAAACACGTGACGACCGAAGTTCATGGAACTGATATCCAGGGAGCAGATCTCGGGCTTCAAACGCAACACGTGGTCAATGCGCTTTTCGGGCTTGCACAAAGTGGAACCCGGTGCCATGCCGATGGGATCGCCCTCGTCGGGGATGAAACGGGCCCCGGCCCCGGTGGTCAGATTGACGATCATGTCGGAGCGCTCCCGGATCAGGGAGACCACCTCCTCGTATAGCTCAAAGACCATGGAGGGTTTGCCCGTCTTTACATCACGCACGTGGATGTGGGCCACACTGGCCCCCGCCTCGTAGGCCTCCACCGCGCTGTGGGCGATCTCTTCCGGGGTGATGGGGAGGTGGGGGTTCCCGGTTCGATCGCCGATAGACCCGGTGACAGAGACAGTGACTACGACCTTTTCACGATCCATAACAGTCCCCCATAAAGAAGCTTGACAAAAAAATCCCTTGACCGCTTCGTGATATTTAATTAAATTTTTGATTAACTGAAAGCCCCTTTTCTGTCAAGGGAAAAACAAGCACCCATAAAGGAGAAGGCCCCTTGGATTTTGAGAACATTCTATTTGAAAGAGACGGCGCCATCGGCAGGATCACCCTGAACAGGCCCGAGGTCAAAAACACCTTTGACCTGGACACCCGGGCCGAACTGCTTCGCCTCCTGGATCAGGTCCGTGATGACGACGCCCTCAAGGTGCTCACCCTGACCGGGGCGGGAGACGCCTTTTCCTCGGGCGGGGATATCCGTACCATGGAGGGGTATGACTTTACGGCCGTGGGCGGGAGAATGCGGGTTAAGCGGGCTCACCGGGTGATCAAGGCCATGATGGACCTTGAAAAGCCCCTGATCGGGGCGGTGAACGGCGTTGCGGCCGGTGCCGGGGTGAGTGCGGCCCTGGCCTGCGACATCCTGATCGCCTCCGAGAAAGCCCGCTTCTTTCTCTCCTTTGTGAGGATCGGGGTGGTCCCGGACATGGGCAATTTCTATCTCCTGCCTTTACGCATCGGTGTGCCCCGGGCCAAAGAACTCATGTTGACCGGGGGGTCCATCGGGGCCCGGGAGGCCGAACGCTGGGGCTTGGTGAGTAAGGTGGTTCCCCACGAAAGGCTGGATGAAGCCCTCCTGTCCCTGGCCGCCCGCCTCGCCAAAGGTTCCGGCCGGTCTTACGGGGCCATCAAGGCCGCCCTCAACAAATGGCCGGCGGACCTCAAGACCTTTATCCCCGTTGAACCCGGCCCCGAGGAAGGGGACTGAGCCTCCCTATTCCGGAACCACCTTGAGAAATTTGTACAGGGCCACAAACCGCTCGTCCCCCTCAGAGATGAATTCCACCTCCCCCTCAACGCCCAGCGCTTTTTTGATCCGCTTAAGGAGCTCTTCGCGGCTTCCCTTTGGATAGGAGCCCTCAGGGGGGCTTTCCACCCTCAGGGAGAGCTTGTCCTGGGGCTGTTTCTGCTTTTTGACCAGGTAGTACTGCTTGAGGAAGAATTCGGGCATGTCGTAAAGGACCTCTTCCACCTCGGAACTGAACACCCGGCGGTCTCTTACGAGCACGGCGTGGGCCAGCCGCTCCGAGATCCCCAGGCGCAGCCCGGTCCTGCCGCAGGGACACGGCTCCGAGAGGGTATACCCCATGTCCCCGCTCCTGAAACGAAGAAGCGGGGTTCCTTCCAGGACCAGGGAGGTGACCACGATCTCGCCCACCTTCCCGCTTCCCGTGAGGTCCTCCCCGGTTTCCGGATCGATCACCTCCAGGAGAAAGGCATCCTGGGGGAAATGAAAGGTCTCGGTCTGCTCGGTACAGTTGGCCGCAGGCAGACCCGCGTCGGTCATGGTGTAGGCCTCAAAGAGGGGGCAGCCCCAGATGGCCTCCATGCCTTTGCGGAAAGACGCCGTGACCCGCTGCCCGGCCATGAGAAGGTATTTGAGCTTGGGAAGGCGTTCCTTGAGGCTTTCTCCGTATTTCTGCGTCACCTGCCACAGGGGCCTGGAGGACAAATAGAACCCTTCTACGTCCATCCACCTGGGCAGGATCTCAACGGGGAAAACCTCCTCCCCCGGGGCGGGCATGGTGAAATGGTATCGGCCCATGCCTCCGGATCGGAGGCCTTCCACCAGGGCTGTGGCAAAAGGATTCCACGTTCCCATGGTGGCGATGGCCACGGTGTGGGCCGGCCGGGCCCCGATCTGGATCCATAGGCGGGCGGTGAGTTCCCCCACTTGCTCCAGATCTTTGCGGGTGAGGCCGTAGAGGGTGGGCACCCCGGTGGTGCCGGCGGTTCTCACCAGGTGTACGATCTCGGACCGGTCCACGCAGAGGAGTCCTGCATAAGGGTCCTGGGCCCGTTCCCTCTCTTCCTGGAGTTCTTCCTTGGTGGTGAAAGGCACCCGCTCTTGAAAGGCCTTAAGATCCTGGATGGCATCGGGATCAACCCCGGCCTCCTTGAATCTCCTCCGGTAAAAGGCGGAGTGATCCTGCAAGTACCTTAAGCGTTCCGCCAGCCTCACCCACTGGAGTTCCCCCATCTTCTCCATGGGAAGGGTCTCAAGGGCATCATTGCCGTAAACCTGTTGCCTGGGCATGGTCATCCCCCCTCTTACGAAGACCGCATCAACGACCTGGCGATGACAAGCTTTTGGACCTCGGAGGTGCCCCCGCCGATCTCGCCCAGCTTGGCATCCCTGTAATACCTTTCCACGGGGAATTCCTTGATATAGCCATATCCTCCATGGATCTGCACCGCGTCCTGGGCCGCCTTGACGGCCATTTGGGAGGCAAAGAGCTTGGCCATGGCCGCCTCATGCCTGATGGTCTTGCCCCGCTCGTAGAGCCAGACCACCTTGTGGGCATAGGTGCGGGCCATCTCCAGGTTCATGGCCATATCGCTGAGCATCCCTTGGACAAACTGGAAGGCCCCGATGGGCCGGCCGAACTGGATCCTTTCTTTGGCATAGCGCAGGGAGGCCTCAAAGCACGCCTGGGCAATACCCGTGGCGGTGGCCGCCGCCAGGGCCCTCTCTGCATTAAGGGTGGTAAACATGTCCTGGAACCCCTCATCCCGGGTCCCCAGGATCTGCCCCTCCCCGACCCGCACCCCGTCCATGTGGACCTCGCCGGTCAGGGAACAGCGCATGCCCAGTTTCTCAAAGGGCGGCCCTGTGCTCAGCCCCTCCATACCCCTTTCCAGGATGAAGTTGGTGGCCCCGTGCACGCTCCTGTCTCCGCTGGTCCGGGTCACCACAATGAAGTATCGGGCCAGGGGCGCATTGGTACTGAAGGTCTTGGTGCCGTTAATGACAAAATTCGCCCCTTCTTTCTTGGCCCTGGTCTGGATGCCCAGGGTGTCCGAACCGGCGTTGGGTTCACTCAGGCAGTAAGAGGCCAGGGCCTCCCCACTCAAGACGGGAGCGAGGTACTTTTGCTTTTGCTCCTCTGTGCCGAACCTGGAGATGAAGTGGCAGAAATTGAGGGTGCAGATGGTCACGGACATGCCCATGCCCGCGGCGGACCGGCACAACTCCTCCTTGATAATGTACATGCTCATCAGGTCAAGGCCGCTGCCCCCGTATTCCGTGGGGACCAGGGCCCCCAGAAACCCTTCCCGGCCCAGTTTTTCATAGACCTCCATGGGAAAGCGCTCTTCCCGGTCGATCTCCGCGGCAACAGGCTCCAGTTCCTTGTCGCAGAACCGGCGGATACTCTGCTGGATCATTCGGTGTTCTTCGGAAAGACTGAAATCCATTAAAATCTCCCTCGGCTCCGTCCCCTACCCCCCTTGGACCGGCCGGAAGTATTTAATGTCCAGGATGTTCCCCTGAGGCGCCTCATCGAAAACCGCCTCCATGCGCATGCCCCTTTCAAGATCCGGGTAGGCGACTTCTCCAAGGAGATGGAGGAGGCCCGTATCCGCCCCGTCAAGTTTGATGATCCCGTAAATGAGAGGTTCAAGACCCGGATGGACGGGAAGGGTGTAATGGGGCCTGGTAAAGCCCTGGAGCACCCCTTCCCGGCCTACTTCCACCCATTCATCCATCTTCTGGAAGCACCGGCCGCAGGTGGGCTCTACAGGGACATAAACCGTCCCGCACTGGGGGCAGCGAACGCCCATGATCCGCTTGTGGTCTCTCAACTCCGTAAAAAACCGGGTGGCCACGGGTCCCGGGAAATAGCGGTAGGCCATGGCCAACCTCCCTTCCGCCACGTAGGGATCCATGTTCAAGATCCTGAATCGTTTGCTCGGGGAGATGAGGTGAAACATGTCCGGGTATTTGGTTGGTTTTTGTTTCTTATCGGCCATAATGGGGCTCCCTGTATCTTGAGGCATTTTTGGCCGTCAACGGCCCGTTTTCACGCACTGCCTTTTTGCCTGAAAATCCACCTGTCTCCGAGATGCGTATAAAAGCCCTCAGCTCACGGTACGGAAGTGAATAATGTCCTCCATGGTGCCTTCCCGCTCCGCGGGAGGCCTGAACACGGCCTCGACCCGCATCCCCACCTGCACCTTTTCCGGATCCTCTTCCTCCAGTTTGTGGAAAAAGGCCACGTCAGGCCCCCCGTCCAGGACAATGGCCGCGATGGTATAAGGGACCGGCCTCATGTCCCCGATGCCGGCGTCATACATGGGATCCACCACAAAGCTGTATGAAATCACCTCTCCCTGATGGGACAGCTCAATCCACTCTTCTCCCATGGCCACGTGGCACCGGCCGCACACCGGGGTGGGGGGCAACTGGAGGCGGCCGCATTCAGGGCACCGGTTGGCAAAGATTTTGCCCTCTTTGAGTCCCCGGAGGAAGGCCCCCAGGTGAGGTCCCGCGCCCCACTTGTATCTCAGGTCAAGGGGGATGATAATCTCCAGCAGTTCCCCGTTCATATCCGACTCCTTAAAGGTGTTTGCTTAGAAAAAAGACCACGATCCAGCTCGCCGCCCCCCATGCCGTGGCTATGGCGGTTTCCGCCTTTTTGCTCACCTGGCGGTCCCCGGCCTCACCCCTGAGCTGCAGGGCCGCCTCGGCCACCCGGATGACCCCGGAGGCCCCGATGGGGTTGGTGGACACCACCCCGCCCGAGGGTTCAATGGGGATCTCCCCCTCTATCCGGATCACCTCTTTCTCCACCAGGCGCCAGGCCTCACCCTTCTCACAGATGTGGAAAAGCTCCATCCAAGGGAAAAGGGCCCACGAGGAAGGGGTATAGAGTTCCCACACGTCCACATCCCTGGCGGGTTTGGTAATCCCGTTTCTCTTATAGAGCCTGGAGCAGGCCACCTCGATGGCGCTCACTGCGGGTTGGGGCTCCACACACCCGCCCCGGAAGACCGAGACCTCCCGGTGGGCGGTCTCCAGGTCCCTGATCCACACCGGGGGTTTTTCCTGCTTTTCGGCCCGCTTTTCGTTGGCCAGGACCAGGGCGCAGGCCCCGCAGGAGGTGGGGGACATGTGAAGGAGCCTCACGGGCCACACCAGGACCCGGGAGTCGAGCACATCCCGGGTGGTCAAATCCAGCTTGAGGTGGGCATGGGGGTTGCGCCTGGCGTTATCCGCCATGATGACCCTGGCCAGGGCGGCGTGCTCTTCTTCGCATCCCGTCTCCTGCATGTAGCGCAGGCCCATGGAGGCAAAGATGCCCACGGCCCCCGCCGCCAGCCCCCGGTCGTAAAAGGGCTCCCTGGCGGTAACCAGGGACGCGATGGATGGAGAGGCGTCCTGTTTCTGCCAGCCCACAACCAGGGCGGTATCAAAGACGCCGGAGGCCACGTGCTGCCATCCGGTGGCCACGGCCGTGGCCCCGCTGGTCCCGCCCGTGTTCATCTTCAGCCCCGGTTTGAGGAACATGCCCGCCCCGTCAACAACCATCCCGTCTGCGAGGTAATGCCCCTCAAAGAGATCCATGTTGTCGATAATCACCGTATCAATATCTTTGATGCCGAGTCCCGCGTCTTCCAGGGCCAGACTCACGGCCTCATTGATCATCTCTTCATGATTGACATCGGATCGGATAAAGCGGTGGTCCGTTTGACCGATGCCAACGATTGCCACCCTCTCCCCCATTAAAATCCCCTCCTCATGGTTATGACACAATGCATCTGTCCGCATACCCCGCCGGTACCGTGAATCACCGCCCGCTCCGCCTCTTCCACCTGTCTCTTCCCGGCCTCTCCCCTCAGCTGCACCGCCGCCTCCACGGCCCGGTTGAGACCGGCCACATTGACCGGGACCCCCGAGAGGAGCCCCCCCGAGGGATTGATGGGAAGGCCTCCCTCCCTGGAGCTGGCCCCTGAATGCAGGAGGCCGGCCCCTCCGCCCCGGTCACAAAATCCCAGTCCCTCCGCCCAGAGGAGCTCCTGGTAAGAATAGTATTCCGAGAGTTCACAGAGATCCACCTCCCGCCGGGGGTCCTTGATTCCCGCCATGGTGTAAGCGCGCCTGGCGGCCTCCTTCAGGGAAACCGGATCGGTGAGATCCCGGTAACCCGGATAGTGCCTGTCATAACAGCAGCCGAGGCCGTCTATCCAGACGGGTTTGGAGGTCCACTTCCTGGCCTTTTCCTCAGTGGCCACGATCACGGCGCAGGCCCCGTCCGAAACGGGTTTGGCGTCCAGGACCCGGATAGGATCCGAGAGGAGCGGCGAGGTCAGGACATCCGTCTCGGTGAGGATCTCCGCCCTCTGGGCGTAAGGGTTGTCCATGGCGTTACCCAGGTTCTTGACCACCACCCGGGCGCAATCGGCGGGACCGAGTGTATGGGCCTCCAGGTATTGAGCGGCCTGAAGCGCCGCACAAGAGGTGAAATCCATGCCCAGCATCCTTAAATAAAGGGGTTCCAGCCCGGCATTTTCTATGAGCCTTCCATCCACCTGGGACTCCTTGGTGTGGGCCGCCACCAGGACGCACTCGTAGTGGCCGGCCAGCACGCAAAGGGCCGCATAGTAGAGGGCATAGGCCCCGTCTTCGGCCACCTTTTCCTCGGGCCGCAGATGCCCGCCGGCCGCATCCACGGCATGCTTGCTGGATATGGTCCACCCGTCCCAGTGATCCTGAGAACAGCTGATGGTGGCATCAATCCCCGTGCCGTCGTCGGCGAATGTAAGGCCTGTTTCTTTAAGAATTTTTTCCACCGGTTCGAAGACCAGGTCTTCGAGGTGGCACTCCGGCCTCTTGCCATAATGGGTCTGTGCTACACCCACGATACCGATCCTTCCGGCCATGACTCACCTCACCTGATAATCAAGGATGACGCCCCGAAAGTCCCCTCCCAGGGCTGTGCATAATTATAAATTTGATTAAATATCTCATAATATTTTTCTTTTCCCCTGTCAAGAAAATTTGAGCCCTTGCATTTCTTCCTCTTCTTGAGAAATGCGGTCCCTTTTATCTTTTTTCAAGCCACTATTTGCTTGACTTTCCATTTCAGATTTAATTAATTTATTGATTAAATTTTTAGAGACCCTTACCCCTTCCCCTGAATCTGATTGTGCGATTTCCAGAGGGCCGTCTTGAAAGTATCCGTCAGTGTATCATCTCCGGTCCATGACCCCGGCTGTGTTGAAACCCAGAAAACACCCAAAAGAGACAGAAAGGAATCTCTCAGGTTAATGCCCTAACCCCCCGGGTACGGGAAGTTACGGATCCGGTAAAGGTATGCGGAAAGGAGGCACCTCCATGGTGGATTTCATCAAGCATTTTGATCCGGAGAGAATCGGCGTGGCCAATCATGCCAAGAGAGATCCCCACAGGACCGCCCTGGTGATGAATGACAGGACCATCACCTATGGCGAACTGCACCGGCAGACCAACGGTCTGGCCGAGGCATTTCTGGAAATCGGCATCGAGCCGGACAGCCGCATCTCCGTCCTTATGCACAACACTCCCGATATATTGAAGATATGGACCGCTGCGGGCAAGATCGCCGTCACCCCCATCGCCCTCAATTACCGCTTCAGGGCGGATGAGATTGCTTACATCGTCAACGATTCGAAATCAAAGGCCTTGATCCATGCCCCCGAATTTCAGGAAGTGGTTGAGGAGGCAAAGCCCAAATTCGATCTCTCCTCCCTGATCTATGCCCGCCCCGGGCCTCCCGACGCCCCCAGAACCTTTGACCTCGATGCCTTGCTGAGCAAGGAAGCGGACGTCCCGCCCCGGGTTAAATCAGGGGTCCACGGTGTGGCCTCCGCCCTGACTTACACCTCTGGGACCACGGGCCGGCCCAAAGGATCCCTGAGAAGCAGTCAGAACAGGCTCAACACCCTGCTGGGATATGCCTATACCTTTGAATCCCACTACGACGACACCCACCTCGTGGCGGGTCCTCTCTATCACTCGGCCCCTTTCGGCTGGGCCGCCTATTGCCTCGTCCTGGGCAACACCGTGGTCATCATGCCCCGGTTCGACGCCCGGGATTTTCTCAGGCTGGTCCAGGAGCATCGTGTCAACACCACCTTTGTGGTCCCCACCATGTTGAACCGGATTGTCAATCTCCCCGAAGAAATCAAAAACCAGTACGACACCTCCTCCCTCCGGGTGATTACAGTGGCCGCGGAATCTTTCCCCTTTCCCCTGAAAAAGAAAGTGATTGAATTCTTCGGAGAAGGCAAGCTCTTTGAATTCTACGGCGGGACGGAGATAAGCTGCGTCACCTATCTGAGGCCTGAGGATCAGCTCAAAAAGGCTGGGAGTTGCGGAAAACCGGCCATGGGCAGCGATATCAAACTCCTGGATGAAAACAAGAATGAAGTCCCGGTGGGAGAGGTGGGCATCCTCTATGTGAAAAGTCCCTTTCTCCTGGATGAATACTATCGAAATCCAGAAGCCACCCAGGCCAACTACCATGATGGCTACTTCACAGTGGGCGATATGGCCAGGGTGGACGAAGACGGCTACTACTATATTGTGGACCGCGCCGTGGACATGATCATTTCCGGGGGTGTGAATATTTATCCGGCGGAGATCGAAGAGGTCCTCTACCGCCACCCGGATGTGTTCGACGGCGCCATCATAGGCGTTCCCGACCCGGAATGGGGTGAAAAGGTGGTGGCCTATGTCATGCTTAAACCCGGAGCAAAGGCAGGGGAGGAAGAAATCATTGATTACCTGGCCCAAAACCTGGCTTCCTATAAAAAACCGAGAGAGGTTGTTTTTGTGGACGAACTCCCCTATTCTCCTTCCGGAAAACTGCTTAAGAGGGTCCTCAGATCCCAGTACGGCAAGAGCTCTTAGGGGATTGGCCGAGTCGATTTATTCCTTGACTATTTTTGGATTTGATTATAAAAATGATTAAATTCATAGTTCACCGACCTGGTGAAAGGTTGGAAAAATCATCCGAGTAAAAGGAGGTGATAGCAAAGGCGTCCAAAGGGTCTTTAAGGTTTTTTCAACGCTCTAAGGAGAAAAGGAGAAAAAAATGAAAAGATCTATTTGTATCCTCTTCGCTCTGGCTTTCCTTTTTACCGTCCTTTTCGTGCAATCCCCTCCCCTTGCTTCGGCCGAGAAGCTGCCCAACCTGATTACCTTTACCTCTTATAAGGTGGGATCCCTCGGCTATACCATTACAAGCGGATTTCGTGAAGCCATTGAACAATTAACCCCCATGAAGGTGAGGGTGGAACCCTATGACACCGACATGGCCCGGGTCCTTCCCATGAGGGCGGGGGAAAGCGAAATGGCCATCCTCACCGGTGCGACCGGCACCTGTGCCAGTTACGGCATCGCCGAGTTCGGCACCAAAAAATGGGGACCTCAGCCCCTCCGTCAGGTGTGGAGGGGTTTGTCCCTTTACCTGAGCATGCTCACCAGGGGCGACTCAGGGCTGATGTATCCCAAAGACATGAAAGGGAAAAGGATTCCCAAGGTGCCCGGCTGGCCGGCAGGCATGCTGACCATTGAGGGATGCATGGCTTACGCCAATCTCACCTGGGATGATGTACAGGCCGTACCCATGAGCGGTTATGTGGATCAGCTGAAAGGGGTGATTCAGGGCAAGGTGGATGTGTGCTACGCGGCAACGGTGACGCCTACGGTCAAAGAGCTCGAGGCCGGTCCCCACAAGGCCGCATGGATTCTGCTGCCCCATGCCGATAAGGAAGCCTGGAAAAGGGTTATGGCCAAGGCCCCCTGGTTTACCCCGGTGGTGTGCAAAAAGGCCCCCGGGCTCCCCAAGGGAATGAGAATGGAAGTGGGGGGATATCCTTACAGCCTCTGGGCTTACGACCATGTCGATCCAGACATTATCTATGCCGTGGTCAAGGCCATGGACAAGGGTTTCGATATCTACAAGGGGATGCACCGGGCCATGCCGGCCTTTAACATCAAGGGCGCCGTGCAGCATCCCAGCCCGGTTCCCTACCATGAAGGGGCCATCCGCTACTTCAAAGAGGCAGGGGTCTGGACGCCCCAGATGGACAAATGGCAGGCCGAGCAGTTGAAGGCCTTTGAGCAAAGGGTGGCCGAATTTAAGAAGTAACATAGACTCTGGGAACAAGGGGTTGGCGCCAAGTGACACCAACCCCCTTTTCCCCTCATGCCCGGTCGAGCAGGTACGCATCGGCCTCAAGCAAGATCGGATTCGCCCCCAGAACAAGAAGGGACCTCCAGTATGACCGAACAAACCGAACAATACCATGTGCCGAAGAAGAAGGTCGTGGGAAGATACCGGGAGCTCCGTGGCTTTTATAAATGGTATTTCCTCTGTTTCACGGCCCTTGCCGCCTTACTTTCATTTATCTACGTCTTCAAGATCGTCATCTTCGGCTATGTCATGCCGGAAATGTCCTATTTTTCCGTGCTCATCGCCGCCTTTGTTTCAGCCACCTTTCTTCTCTTTCCGGCAACCAAGAGGTCCCCGAAAGACCGGGTCCCCTGGTACGACGGCCTCCTCGCGGGCCTGAGCCTGCTTGGGCCCATTTATGTGTTTATTTTCAATATCGATATCATGCTCGAAGGCTGGGAGGTCTTTCCGCCTGACATCGCCAAGGTGCTGGCCCTGATTACGTGGGCCCTGATTATCGAGGCCGTGCGGAGGGCCGGGGGCATGGTGCTGGCAGTGGTCATTCTTCTTGTATCCATCTACCCCCTCTTCGCCCACCTTTGTCCGGGCATCCTGGAGGCCAAGCACTACAGCTTTTCCCGGATCTTGGGCTTTCACCTCCTGGGGATGCAGAGCATATTCGGTCTGCCCACGCAGGTCTTCTGCCGTCTCCTTATCGGGTATATGATCTTTGCCGTGGCCCTCCAGGTGACCGGGGCGGCCAACTTCTTTATCGATTTCTGCCTGGCCATACTGGGCCGATTCCGCGGCGGGGCCGCCAAGGTATCCATCCTCTCCAGCGCCTTTTTCGCCACCATGTCCGGGAGTGCCATCGCCAATGTGGTGACCACCGGTGCCGTGACCATTCCGACCATGAAACGGCTGGGCTACCCTCCTTATTACGCCGGGGCCATTGAGGCCTGCTCCTCCAAGGGAGGGGTCCTTACTCCGCCGGTGATGGGGGTCACCGCCTTTATCATGGCCGACTTCATCGGTGTCTCCTATGCGGAGGTGTGCATTGCCGCAGCCCTTCCCGTCTTTCTCTACTGGGTCTCCTTGTTCGCCCAGACCGATTTCTATGCCGCCAAGACCGGCCTCAAGGGGTTGCCGAGGCAGGAGCTCCCGTCTCTTTTTCAGACCATTATGAAGGGGTGGTTTTATATTGTGGCCCTGGCTGTCTTGGTTTACATCATCTTCGTTCACAGGATGGAGGAATTGGCCCCCTACTATGCCACGGCCGTACTCCTGATCCTGGCCAATTTCAGGAAAGAAACCAGGCTGAGATGGCGAACCGCTCTTGAAATGACGGAAGGAACGGGCAAGATACTCACCGAACTCATGGCTATCCTGGTGGGTGTGGGCATGATCATCGGGGCACTCTCCCTCACAGGAACCGCCCACGGCCTCTCAGGGTCCCTGACCCGCCTGGGAGGGGAACACATGTTCCTCCTCCTGGTGATCGGGGCCATTACCAGTTTTCTCCTGGGTATCGGGTTGACCATCTCGGCCTGCTATATCTTTTTGGCCATGCTTCTGGCCCCCACCTTGGTCAACCTGGGGATTCATGAGATGTCCGCCCACCTCTTTCTGGTCTACTGGGGCTCGGTCTCCTATATTACTCCCCCGGTCGCCCTGGCGGCGTACGCAGCCTCAAGCATCGCAGGTTCAGACCCCCTCAAGACCGCCTTTCAGGCAGTCAAACTGGGATTTGTATCCCTTCTCGTGCCCTTCTTCTTTGTGTACAACCCGGCCCTGGTGGGGCATGGCACGGGCCTACAAATCCTCCAGGCCATGGTAACGGCGACCTTGGGCATCATCTTTTTAAGCTCAGGATTCGAGGGATATTGTTTCTTCCTCAAGAAGATCTCCATCCTCGTCCGGATCATTCTGATGGGCTCCGGCCTTCTCATCTTTCATCCAAAGATGAGTACGGACCTTATCGGCATCGGGCTGGGAATTGCGGCCATTATTATTCATATCATTTTCAGGATGGTCGCAGCCAAGCGGATCGCGGCCCCGCCGCCCACTTCATGATCCTGAGAAGGCGAAAAACACAGGTACTGCACTGTTCCTTGGCAAAAGATGAAATGCAGCCCTAATCCTGTCCGAAGCCAGCGGAAGGAACCGGAGTAGCGGTATGCCAGCAAAGGGACGTGTTAAGAACAGGAAAGCACGGAGTCTGCAAGGGCCTCTATCCAGAAGTGATGCGCAGGCCATGGAATCACCCGTGGACGTCGCCTTCAGAAGCATCAAGGAGATGATGTATCACCACGAGCTTGTACCGGGCCAGAAGCTCCTTTACCAGGAACTGGCCAAAAAGCTCGATATGAGCATCACTCCCATTATCCAAGCGCTGAACCGGCTCAAACTCCTGAACATTGTCTATTCTGAAAGAAACAAGGGCTACTATGTGGGGGAGGCGTACCCGGATGAGGCCAGGGAACTCTTTATCGCCCTTGAGGCCCTGGAGACCTTCCTCGTTCCTTCCGTCATTAAAGGCCTCACCGACGAAAGACTCAAGGCTATTGAAGAGGCCATGAAGGAGCACGTGGAGGCCGCTTCCCTCCCCGAATACAGGCGTATACTCATGATTAAGGACACCAACTTCCACCTCAAGATCATCGAGTGCGCCGAAAACCAGGTCATGTATAACATCTGCAAATGGATCCTGGAGCAGATCTATCTGAAATACCGTCCCGAATATATGCGGGAGGAGAGGCTCAAAAAGGCGGCCGAGGAACACCGGATGCTCTTTCAGGCGTTGAAGGAAAGGGATGTTAGAAAGACAACCCGTCTCCTTAAGCAGCACTGCAAGAACGGCAGAGAGCATATTGTGGGAAGCCTGTGGCAGGAGCCCCGGGTTGAGGTCTGAGACCGACAGAGCCGAAGCATTAATCCGCTGAAAGGGGAACAGGGAATGATCGATTTCACGAAAAAATTTGATCCTGAAAGAATGGGAATTTCAAAACATGCCCAGAGGCAGCCTGACAGGGCGGCCTTGATCATGGACGATGTTTCAGTCACCTACAAAGAGCTGGAAAGGGATACCAATGCCCTGGCCAACGCCCTTTTGGGCCTTCAGATCAGGCCGGGAGACCGGATTGCCATACTCTTCCACAACAGTCCCGAGATTTTGAAGGCATGGACGGCGGCCGGTAAGATCTCCGTCACCCCCATCGCCCTCAATTACCGGTTCAAAGAAGACGAACTGGCCTACATCATCAATGATTCGGAGGCAAAACTCCTGATCTACGGCCCTGAATTCGATGCTGTGGCGGAAAAGGCAAAACCCAAGATCACCGTCTCCCCCCTCACCTGTATTTGCGCTTCCCCTTCCCC
This sequence comes from uncultured Desulfobacteraceae bacterium, assembly GCA_964573885.1. Classification (GTDB taxonomy): domain Bacteria; phylum Desulfobacterota; class DSM-4660; order Desulfatiglandales; family Desulfatiglandaceae; genus CAZNLL01. Next base: position 15,731 of record CAZNLL010000067.1, read on the forward strand.
CCCGCCGGGCGTTTTTGGCCTTGATGAATTGATCTCCCAGTCCCCCACCACCCCCCCCGAGGTAAAGACCGAGGCCCACGGGGTCGCCTCCTCTTTGGTGTATACCTCCGGGACCACGGGCAGGCCCAAGGGGGTCTTCAGAAAAAGCCGCAACCGCCTGAACAGCCTCATGGGATATGCCTACACCTTTGAGTCCACATACACCGATACCCATATTGTGGCCGGCCCCCTTTATCATGCCGCCCCCTATGCCTGGGCCGCCTTCTCCCTGATCCTGGGCAACACCGTGGTGATCATGCCCCGTTTTGACGCTGAGGAGTTCCTCCGCCTGACCGAAAAACATGAGGTGACCACCACCTGGCTGGTCCCCACCATGGTGAACCGGATCGTGAACCTGCCCGAGGAAGTCAAAAAACGCTATGACATCTCCAGCCTCCGGGTCATCACTGTGGGGGGGGAATCCTTTCCCTTTCCCCTTAAACAAAAGGCGGTGGAATTCTTTGGCGAGGGCAAGGTTTTCGAGTTCTTCGGGGGAACCGAAATCAGCTGTGTCACCTATCTTCGACCTGAGGATCAGCTCAAAAAGCCCGGGAGCTGCGGAAAACCCACCATGGGAAATGACATCAGGCTCTTGGATGAAAACAAAAAGCATGTCCCCTTAGGCGAAGTGGGCGTCATGTATGTAAAGAGCCCTTTTCTCCTGGACGGTTACTACAAGAACCCCGAGGCCACCCAGGCCAACTACCATGAAGGCTACTTCACGGTGGGCGATATGGCCCGGGTGGATGAAGACGGCTATTACTATATTGTGGACCGTGCCGTGGACATGATCATCTCCGGAGGGGTCAATATCTATCCCGCCGAAATCGAGGAGGTCCTCTTTCAACATCCCGGGGTATACGATGCCGCCATTGTGGGGGTTCCGGATCCGGACTGGGGGGAAAAAATCGTGGCCTACGTGATTCCCAAGGAAGGGGCCCGGCTCAGCGGGGACGAGGTGATCCAGTATGTGGCGGACAAACTCGCCTCCTACAAAAAACCCAAAGAGGTCTTCCTGGTCAAGGAACTCCCCTATTCCCCTTCCGGGAAACTCCTCAAACGGGTCCTGAGAGACGAATACACCCAGGGGTAAGTCATCCGGCGGGTGCGGTGACCTGACCTACTAAATCAGGATTCAAGGATTCGAGGATTCAAGTGACCCGCCCTACGGGCGGAAGGACCCTCTTCTTTTTTCACTGGACCCCTAGAATCCTAGGCCCCTAAAACCCTTTGAGTTATAAGGATTCAAGGGTTTGAGTGATTTGGCGGGAAAAACACGGTGAAGACCGTTCCTGACTCCTCACACGTCCCCTCTTCCCGGGCATAGGAACAGGCGCTGATCTTTCCGGCACAGGTGTGTGCCTCCTTTTCCAAAAAGGGACATCTCGTGGAGGTCATCCCCAGCCGGAAGTTATAACGCTCGCCGAAGATCCTCATACGCAGGAGGTCTGCACCCTTACCGCCGGCGTTGAAATCAAAAGGCCGCCTGGATGAGTACTCGCTGGTCTCCTGGGTGGAAAAAAAACCCTCAAATATCCTTTTTTGATCCTCCTCCCGGATCCCGATTCCCCTGTCCTTGACCTCCAGCTCACAACCATCCCCCCTTTTACGGACATTGATCTCAATGGTGCCCTCATCCGGGGTGTTTTCAACGGCGTTCTTAATGAGACCGTCAACCACCTTTTCCAACACATCGGAAGGGATACACAGGGAAGGTACATCCTGGACCCGGGCCGTGACGTTCACCAGGCGGTGGGCAAAGCGGGGCCTCAAAATTTCCAGTCTCTCCTTCACATACCCGTCCAAATGGATCACCGTCCCCTTGCTCTCTTTCGGACCGAAGATATCCTGGATGCGTCCCCTGAGGCGTTCCACCAGGGGGCCCTCACCCGTTTCCTCGGCCACCAGGGCCTCCAGTTCGTCGGCACACTCCCCCAGTAACAGGTTCAGAAGGTCATAGCTCTCATAGTGCCGGTTCTCCATGATATCCGAGACCTGGTACTGGATATCCAGGATACGGTCCAGGCTCCTTTGGGCCCTTTCCATGGTGCGCCGCCAGTTTAGGTCCGGGGTCTCCTCCATTCTTCTCTTGAGGATCTCCAGGCTGGATATAAGCACCGAGAGGGGGGTCTTTAATTCATGGGAGAGGTGGTTAATAACCTTATCCTTTGCCCGGTTCAGGCTGGACACCTCCTCGTAGGCCGCTTTCAAGGCCTCGGAGAATTCCGCATTTTCAATGGAGAGGGCCACCGTCCCTGACATGGTGCTCAAGAGTTCAATATCCTTTTGATCAAAGCCCCCCTCCTTCTTATTGACGGCACACAGGACTCCGATCACCCGATCCTTTCCCCTGAGGGGCATGTCCAGGATATTGCGCACCTGATAGCCGGCCTGATTGTAGGGTTCCGGATCAAAACCGGCCTCCCTTGACGCATCCTCAACAATGGCGGCCTCCCCTGATTCAAAAACCTTCCAGGCCAGTTGTTTTTCCAGGGGGAGCTTCAATTCCTTTTCCCCGGCCTGGACCGGGGCATCGTCGCAGGAGCCCCCCTTAAGAATGAGTTCCTTGGTGTCTTCATCGGGCAATACCACACCTACGGCCTCCACCTTCAGGAGACCTTTGACCTCGTCGCTGATGTAATCGAGCAGTTTTTCCAGCTGCGGGTATCTGGGGAGGGCCGTACTGATTCTTAGGAGGGCCTCACTGTTGCGTGCCAGCCGTTTCTCCTCGGTGATATCTCTCAGGATGACCAGTTCACCCCCGGGGGTGTCCTCATCCCCGGAAAACACGGCCGCCCTTATGACCACATCCAGGATCCGTCCGTCCTTTGTCAGGCGCTGGCTCTCAATGCCCCGGATCATCTTCTGGGACAACAACCGCTTGAGGCCTTTCTGGTGTTCCTCCTGCAGATGGGACGGCACATAGGGGATTCGTCTTCCCTGCAATTCGGAGAGGGTCCAGCCAAAGGTTTCTGTAAAAGCGGGATTAAGATACATGACCTTCCCATCAAGATCGAATACCACCATGGGATAAGGCACAAAATCGAGCTGGTTTCTGATCTGCCTTTCAGCCCTCAGGCTTGCCTCATAGGCACGTTTGTACCGTAATTCGGACTCCCTCAAGGCTTCCTGGGCTTTGAACCGCTCCGTCACGTCCCGGGCGGTGCCCCGAAAGCCCTTTTTCTTGCCCCTTTGATCCTTGATAACGCTTGCCGATAATTCAATGATCCTGGTCTCTCCCCGTTTGTCGATCACCTCCCAGATGATGTCCGTGAATCCCCTATGGGTCACCCACACCTGAGTGAAGGCGTTGTAGGCCATCCTGGCATGGGTGCGATCCATGAATTCGGCGAAACTCCGGCCCAGGATCTCCTCCCTCGGATACCCAAGAATGCTGCAAAGGGCGTTGTTGAAATAGGTGAAGTGCCCATGGGCGTCCGTCTCATACACCCCGTCCTGGATGCTCTCAATGAACGCCCTGAAACGTTCATCCGAATAGGGTTCCCAGTCCTCTCTTCTTATTTCCCTCTCCATGGCGGACGGCTCCTCCCTCACAAGTGAGATCGGTTAAATCCTCCCAGACGGGCCTGCGACCCCGTCGATCAGACCCTGTCCCGGAGGCCTGAAATCCCATAAGGACCCTTTTTTTAAGGAAAAGAGGGTGTCCCAAGATGACGGGATATGTTAACATATTTTTTTATCTGATATCATACAATTTCTTCCCCCGATCTTCCGGGCCAGAGAAAAAAGCTTGACACCTTAAAAGGAGCCTCCTATTGAAAGGCATCAGGAGGAGAACGCCATGGACTTTGAACAGGTAAAATATGACGTCGAGGACCGGATCGCCTTCATTACCCTTCACAGGCCGGACCAACTCAATGCCTGGACCGCGACCATGATGTCCGAAGTCATCCAGGCCCTGGATCTCGCAGACGAGGACGACCGGGTTCGGGCCGTCATTGTAACCGGGGCGGGCAGGGCCTTCTGTGCCGGGGCGGACCTGAGCGGCGGCGGCTTCACCCCTGCGGGAGCGGACCCCGGAGCCGTGGCCAAACACCGGGACACGGTGGGGCAGACTACCCTGAGGATCTTTGACATGAAAAAGCCCGTGATCGGAGCCATCAACGGCCCCGCCGTGGGTGCGGGTATTACGGTCACCCTGGCCATGGACATCCGCATTGCCTCCGAGGCGGTCACCAAAATGGGCTTCATTTTTGATCGCCGGGGGGTCACACCCGAGGGGTGCAGCACCTATTTTCTCCCCAGAATAGTGGGGATCAGCCGGGCCTCGGAACTGATTCTCACCGGGAGGCTATTCACCGCCCAAGAGGCCCTGGAGATGGGCCTCCTGAGCCGGGTGGTCCCCCCGGAGGCCCTCCTGCCCACGGCTCGGGAAATCGCCGGGGACATTGCCTTCAACACCTCGGCCGTTTCCACGGCCCTGTCCAGGCAGTTGCTCTGGAAGGGACTGGGTGCGGACCATCCCATGGCCGCCCACATCCTTGAATCCAAATGCCTGGGTTATATGTTTCCCTCGGAGGATTGCAAAGAAGGGGCCACGTCCTTCCTGGAAAAACGGGCCCCTGAGTTCGGAATGAAGCCCAGCCGGGATATGCCCGGTTTCTATCCGTGGTGGGAAAAGCCGCCCTTCACCCAAGATTGATGAATACGTAAAAAGTCATCAACGTGGACGGCACAGTAAAAAGCTTCAGATGCAAGGCGCGCAAATCTTGAGGAATGAG
>CAZNLL010000068.1:0-19953 GCA_964573885.1 uncultured Desulfobacteraceae bacterium
CGGCGATGGTCAGGGCCCGGCCTTTGACCTTCTCCAGCAAATCGATATTCTTCTTCAGGGACGGACCGTTGCTCACCAGCACCGCCGGTACCCCCCTAAAAATACCCTCCAGGTTCTTGACCGGTGCCGAGTGGAGAAGTGCTGGGATATTTCCCACCATGTTCTTCAAAAAATACTCCCTGATAAAGGCCCCTGTATCCACGGAAATGATCTTTAGGTCCGCAACCCGTCTGACCTCGTCGCGTATCTCTGCGTATAGGGGCGAATCCTCCCGGGAGGGGGTCTCGGTCACAATCCTCATTTTACCGGCCAGGAACTTCTTGTGCATATTCAGGATGGCGGACTGAATACACGCCTTTTGGGGTCTTACAAACATCATACGGCCGGCCTCGATAAGGGGGGAGAAGTCGATCACCTTGAACGCGGTTTTAAGGATCCCCCCATCGGGTTCCATGACCATGATCTTATGGCCCGGTTCCATCTTTTCCGCAATGGCCAGGGCCAGGTATCCAAGGCCGAACCCGATAAGGCAGGAAAAGTCCTGTTGGATAAACTCCTGTCCCTTCACCTTGTTCCGGATTAGCTCCTGGAGATTCCCTCCCGGATAGAGCCTCATCCACTCGCCCTGCCTTCCCCTCACCTCAAGGTTCGGGAGCGGACCTCCGCCTGGGACCAGGCGATACCCGCCATTGGCCTCCACCTGATCAATCCACTGCGCGGTTTGAGGATCCCGCTTCCTCAAAGCGTCTATATTCCTGTCATAGGTCTTTGCAAGCATTCTTGGCTTTTTGGCTCCTTAACCCCCTCCCCCTTCACCGGATGGCCCTTATCAATTCAAAGGCCTCCGAGGCCTCGCACCCGGCCAAACCGCCCCATCGCCTGGCCGCCGCCTCCACGGCCTGTATGGATCGAGGATGGGGAAAGGAGCGGAGTTCCCCCTCGTAGCAGGAAAGGGCCTTGAGTTTCAGGTCCAGGGTGTCTGAAATATCCATGAACACATTGGGGCGAAAGGGCGGATCAAAGCGCTGGAAAGACCAATCCGTCGAAGAAGGCACTTCAAAGGTATAGATCTCCTTAGCCGACTGCCCCGGAACGGGACGGGTCGCGGTGAGCACGGCCTGGAACACGATCCGGTGATCAATATTGAGATCTCCCCCATGGTGGGTATAGATAACCCGGGGCGAAACCCGGTCTAAAATCCCTTCGATGACCTTCACCAGATCCAGAAGCGGGATCGTGTCAAAGCGGTTATCCGGCCCGTTAAAGGTGAAAACGTCCTTGACATGCACCAGGGTGGAGGCCTGGAGACAGTTCTCTTGCAATGTCATGATAAGCCCTGTTTCCGCCTCTTCCGGCCGACCGTATCGGGAGGTGACCCCTTCCCCCAGAACGGTGACATACACCTCATGCCCTTCCCCGGCCAGGCGGGCTATGGTGCCCCCGCATCCCAGGATTTCATCATCCGGGTGGGCCCCGATGACCAGGACAGGATGCTTATCCATACAGATCCTCCCAGCGGAGAAGGGTATCGGCCGCTATGTCCCTGGGCGCGAGGGCACCCCAGAACTTGCTGAGGTACCGGGTGGGGAGTCCCGTTCCGGGTCGCTTGCCGTCCAGGTTGGAGGGCCCGTACGGCTCGCCCCGGCGTATGGGTCTTGAGGAACAAATACTCCTCCAATATTGGTGGGCCCCCATGCGATCCCCCTCGGAAGGTCGTATTTCCCGGGACCCCAACGAGGCCTCGGCAAAACGCATCCGCTCTATCCACGGCCTCATTTCCTGAGGCTCAAGGGAAAGGGCGTGATGGTGCCCTGTCATGTTTCGGCTCAAGGTGATCCGTTTTTCCAACACCTCCGCCCCCAGGCCCAGGGCCAGGATGTCCAGATCATGGTCAAGCCCGGGAGAGGAGAATCCAACCGCCACCCCCAGGGTTTTCTTGAGGTAACCGATATTGCGCATATTCATCTCCTCCGGCCTCTCCGTGTGGAAATCATGAAGGAGTACGATCTCTCCCTGACCGTGTTGTCTCGCCACATCCAAAAAGTTGAGGATGTCCGCCGAGCCCGCCGGGCCAAGGTCCAGCATGAGCGGTTTTCCTGTTTGGGCCATCTTGATGATCAGGGGTTCATAGGTCACATCCCACGAGCCCATTTTATGGAGGGGGACCTCACAGGCCTCCAGGATATCCACGCCTGCCAGGAAATCCGCCGTGGAAAAAAAGATCAGGCCCCTGGAACGGACGTGGCGTGCCAGGTCTTGCCAGGCTTCGGAGGAGAAGGTCAATCCTTTGAACAGGTCGTACATATTCTCGTCAGACCATCCGGTCCCGGACTTGAAACGATACCGGGTGGATTTATCGGAAAGCTGCTCCGGATCAATGGTCTGGAACTTAATGGCATCAAAGCCCGCCTCAGCCGCAAGGTCAGCCAGTTCTTTCGCCGTTTTCAGATCGCCGTTGCAGGTGGTCCCCGCCTCCGCCGTCAAGAAGCAGGAATGGCCTCCCCCGATCTTTTTGTTTTCCACCTTAATGGTCTTGCCCATGTGTATAAATCTCCCCCGTTCGCCTCTTCCACCGACGCTATATTTCCAGACATGAGAATCCCCAGGCTCTCGTCGCCGCAGTTGAAAAGAAGGTCTACAATACTGAGGTGGGAGAAAAACTCCCCATAAAGCTGGGGGTATTTGGGATGGTGGTAATCCTGAAACACCACCCGTACCCCCTGGGCCTTAAAGGCGTCAACGTCCATATAGTTTCTGCCCAGGGTGCCTGAAATATAGGTGTCCGTGCCTACCTGTCTGCACATGTCCAGGACCAGGCCGCTCTTCTTTCCCTGGAAATGATACTCCCCTGCCCGGTTCACCGGCACCTTGATCCCCAGGGTATCCATGAACCATTGGAGCATGTACAGGTTCAGATCGCTGAGTAAATCCCATTTCCTGTGGTATGCGTCCTCAAAAAAATTTTTGTATTTACTGAAGTAGGGCGCCTTTGAATAGTGTGTGTTCAAAGACCTCCAGTGCTTGCGTCCCCAGGGTATGGTGTTGTTGATCTCGATCGCGGAGATGGGCTTTTCCCTGTGTCCCTTTTTAAGAACGGGGACACTGAGCCATTGGGGACCCTGGGGTGTCTTTATCCTGTTCCGGTTATTCCAGTCCTTGGGCAGATATTGGGCCTGATCAAAAAGGATAAAGCGATCGGCAAGGGCGATCTTGTGAAACAGCCCCAGCCAGGGCAGATAAACCGGTTGGTGAGCTGTGAGAATCATGATGTCCTTACTTCCTTTAAGACCTTACAGATATACCCTACCTCCTCATCGCTCAGGGCCGGATACAGCGGAATGGAGAGGGTGGTCGCGGCGATCTTCTCGGCATTCGGGTATTGGACCGGATCCAATTTCAAATAGCGATGAAGCAGTTCCCAGTACTCCAGGGGCACAATGCCCTTTATCCCCTTTTCAAGCAAATATCGGGCCGCCTCGTCCCGGGACCTGGACTCGGGAAAAACCAGGACAAACCGGTAGACCATCCGGCCCGGGTCTTGGAGCCCCTTCTGAAAGGAAAGCTCCGGGGAAAGGGCCTCCAGGTAGCGCAGGGCCACCTCCTGTCTTCTCGATCGAATATGTTCGAGCCGGGAGAGCTGGCACAGGGCCATTTCGGCCTGGAAATCGGTGAGGAGAAAGTTGAACCGGGGCCTGTAGGTCTTTCTATAATCAAAATGACAAAAATCCCTGCCCCACGAAGCGGCCCTGCCCACCGGGTCCCAAACCAGTCCCCCGTGGCCGCAGGTGATAATCTTGGTGGCATAAAAGGAGAAGACTGCTGCATCCCCTTCTACGCCGACAGGGGCGCCGTTTTCCAGCACACCGCCCAGGGACTGACAGCAGTCCTGGATAACCAGGGGAACCCCGTCTTTCAGGCTGGAGACGTCGGCCCTGGCCCCAAAGGTATGGACCGCAATGACGGCCCTGGCTTCAGGTGCCTGCTTTTGCAGGGACCCGGCATGGATGGTAAAATCATCCTCTCGCACATCCACCACCACCGGCTTGCCCCCCGCCATGTACACGGCGTTGAGAAGGGCTGAACAGGCATAGGCGGGTACGGCCACAGGGTCCCCTTGCCTTATACCCAGCCCCTTGAGGGCCAGATAAAGACCTGCCGTACCTGATGAGCAGGCGCAGGCCTCCCCGCCCCCGTATAACTGCCTGAAAGCGGCTTCCAGGGCTTCCACCCGCTCCCCTTGGCCGATGAATCCGGAAAGGAGGACCCCGGTCACCCGGTCCGCTTCTTGCTGACTGATGAGGGGCCTGTTGTGGGCGATCATCTCTAACTAACCCTCCTCGGGATAAGCCCGGCTTCTGTAATACCCTTCCTTGACGGTCAAGGGGTTGCCCGTGGCCAAGGAATAGGGGGGAATGTCTTTTTGATGAACCACGCTGCCTGCGCCGATCACGGAATGGTGCCCGATACGGGTTCCGCCCAGAATGACCGAATGGGACCCGATGAAGACATGATCTTCAATAATGATATCCCGGCATGTATTCTCCTGGACCAGGCCCAGGGTAAGGAGATGGGAATCGGCCACGTTAATGGCCACAAAAGAGGCGATATCACAGTGGTCCCCGATAACGACCCGCGCCCCCTTGGCATTCACCTCCGAAAATCCTCCGATATACACCCCTTTGCCGAACTCGGGCTCTCCGTTGATCCAGACCAGGGGGTGGAAAGGATTCTCAGCGTTGTCCATCATCTCCAGAAAAAGGTCCCTGAAGCGTTTTTTATCCATCATATACAACCAGATTATACATGTAGAAATGTTGCCATATCCGTCCGCAGAGGGGGACCGCTTCGGCTCTGAGGCCGGCTCTCTCCGCCAGCCTTACCATGCCATCCGGACGGGTCCACAGGGTGGATTCAATCAAGGCCAGTTCCCTGTCGTGTTCTTGCGGGCTGCGGTTTGAGGCCATGACCGCCTCCACGTAGCGCTCCTTCCGCCCCACGTCGGGATTGGCCCCGTACAAGGCGCGGCCCTTGACGGGAAGCATTTGGCGAAGGGCCTTAAAGGCCTCGTACACTTCACCCTCCCCTGACAGATACTGGAGTACACTGTAGGCCAGCACCTTGTTGGGCCGTTTAGCAAATGGCAGGCACTCCCTGATATCCCCCAGGGCGAAACTGAGATTATCCGCATGACACCCGTTCTTCCGGGCCCGTGCCACCATGTGGGGGCTGATATCTGTACCGTAGACCGCCTCAACCCAGGGAGAGAGGGCCAGGGCCATAATCCCCGTGCCACAGCCTATGTCGTAAAGGACATCCCTTTTTTCCAGCTGGAGCAACGTGGCGATCTCCCTGAGGGTGTAGAGAAATCCGGGGATATCCATAAGCCCCCTGCCTGTAGCGTCAAAGTCGCCCGGCACTCGGGCCTTTTGATCCCAGAACTCCGACCAGCATACGGTGTTTTCCCTCATGGTTTGGAGGCCTCCATCACAAAGAAGGTCCCTCGGCATGGGGGGGGCCTCAAGGCGTTGATCACTTTGAGGGCCGGTCCTTTCAGCCAGTTCCCCTTCTGCCTGCCAAAAAACCTTTTTAACAGCACAATCTGGGCCAAAAAAGGAATGTCGTGACGGGTGTTCCAGAATCGGACGTCCCGGAAACCGGCCTCTTCCAACTCTTGTTTCATGCCCCTGGGATCAATGGGATATTCATTGGGTGAGAGCTTTCCCCGCAATCCTGCTACGGCCCACTCGATCCTCTCTAAGAAATCAAGGAGATTCGGCTCCAGGGCCACAAACTTTCCGCCCCTCCTGAGGACGCGCAAAGACTCCCGGTACACACCCTGTCTTTCGGGAAAATGGTGAAGAACCCCTCCGAAAAAACAGCCGTCCTTGCTTTCTGCTTCCATGGCCAAGTGTTCAGCATCACCCACCCGGAATTCCACCGTGGTTCCAAAACCCTCCCACAGTCTCCTGGCCTGGCTGACGAGCTCTTTTGAGATGTCCACCCCAACCACTTGGGCCCCGCGGAAGGCCAACAGGGCCGCTGAAACACCTGCGGCACAGCCCACATCCACCAGGCACTTGCCCTTTAAATCTCCGCCCAGGGTCATATCAAAGACATCCATGTATTCAGCGTGATCAAAGGCGGCGTAGATTCGTTCACATGCCACTTTGTCCCAAAAGCCCTGCTCTCTTTCCTTGTCTTGACAGCTACTGTGCAAACCCTGCCTCCAATTGGTAGCCTTTCAAAATGGTTCCCTTGGGTATGGCCGCCATTGTGCGCCTCCCCAGAACCCTGTCCCGATCATAGGGCGGAAGACCCGTTCCCGGTCTTTGGTAGGCCAGGTCCGACTCCGACAAACAATGGCCCTTTGGGAGATCCCTTCCTGCAACAATGGAACGCCGGCAAAGTCGTGCCATTTCCTGCTCGGACACCGAGGGCTTCAGAGCCCCCCCGCCCAGGGCCCGCTCCAGCCTTCTCACCTCTCTGACCAAGGAAGCCAACTCGTTGGGATCCGCTGAAAACCAGTGATCCGGCCCCGCCATATCCTTGTTGAGGGTAAAGTGCTTTTCCAGGACGCAGGCCCCCAAAGCAACGGCCCCGATACAGGCCGTGGTCCCCGAGCTGTGGTCGGAAAAGCCTATGGGAAAATCAAACACGGCTCCAAGGGTTTGAATTCTCCTGAGATTCAAGGCCTCCTCCGGCGTGGGATACAGGGATACGCAATGCAAAAGGATGATATTGTCGTTTCCCTCTCCGGTAATGGCCCTCAAGGCCCGATCAATGTCAAAGCCCCGTGCCATGCCCGTGGAGAGGATAACCGGTTTTTGCTTTCTGCCCACGTATTCGAGAAAAGGCGTGTACACCAGGTCGTCGGAACCGATCTTAAATGCCTCCGCACCCAGTTCATCAAGGAGATCCACCGCTTCACGATCCGTGGGGGTGGAAAGAGGGATGAGTCCCCTCTTCCTGGCGTGAGTGAAGAGCCGGGCAAAGTCTTCCCGCTTCAGTTCCAAGCGCCTAAACATCTCAAGCATGGATTCCTTCACAGGCCGCCCCTGGGAGTTATATTCATAGATTTCTCCCGGTGAATTGATAAATTCCTCGGCATGGAAGGTCTGAAACTTGACGCAGTCCACGCCGGCATCAGCGGCGGTATCGATCATCTCCAGGGCCACATGGGGGTCACCGTTGTGATTGACGCCTACCTCGGCGATGATAAAGGTCCTTTTCCCCTCTCCCACGGGGAGACCTCCAATGTCTATATTTGTCCTGGACATGAGTATACCCCCTTGTGGATATCCGGCTCTTTCAGATCCCGTGTCCCGTGAAAATGCTCAACCCACGCCCCCACCCGCTCAGGCCCCCGTCCGTCCACCAGGGCCCGGCCCACACGCCTCATGGTCTTCAATCTCCCAGGGCTCTTGAGTAGGGCCTCAATCAGCCTTGGGGCCTGACCTATGCCTTCCTGGCTGTCCCCGGCCCCAAGAGCGCCTCCCTTTTTGGCCAAGGCCCTCGTCCCCCGGATTTGGTTCTCCGAAAGGGTGACAATGACCATGGGTACGCCCATGTAGGCGAGTTCCAAGGTCGTTGTCCCCCCTGCACAGAGGGCCAAATCCGCATTGGCCATGATATCGGCCATCCTCGAGGTGGGCCCCAGGATGGTCCATCGATCATCCTTTATTCCCCCGCCACCGGCCAAGGCCCCTGCCTTGTCCCCGCATATGGCCATGCCTTCGAAAGGCACTCTTATAAGGTTCAATCCCTCAATGGCGGCCCGGACCAGATGGCCTGTTCGGCCGCATCCAAAGGTCACCAGAATTCGGAAGGACCCCTTTCTTGTCCGAGGCGGGGCATGGATGAATTCCTCTCGAATCATGGCGTACTTACAGCCCAGAAGGAGGTTTGTGGACACGGGGCACCGGTAGAGGGCCTCTTCCTGGGCTCCGGCGTTCGGATTCACAACCACGTCGGCCGTCAAGGGATCCTGGGCCAGGTCATCAAACAGGAGGAGTTTCAGACCTGCTTCTTTCACCACCTCCTGAAAGGGAAGATCAAAACCATAGCCATCCGCCACCACCCAACGGGCATCCAGAGAAAGGGCCAGTTGGGCCGTGATCTCCCCCTGCTTTCGGCTGCTCCTCCAGGGGGTGATATGTATGGGTATACCGGTGCGTCGCCATCGGGCCAGGGCGTCACCGGCGTCCCCCCAGGTCGTAAGATGGCAGGAAAGACCGCGTTTCACCAGGTGCTGGGCCAAAGCCAAACAGCGCATGAGGTGACCCGCTCCGGCCTTTTCTCCCCCGTCTGCACAAAACAGCACGCCCTTCATGGCGTTCGTCCTTTCTTCACAACCAGAAAACCTTCTTCCCCATCTCCTCCCGCCCCTCAGTGTCTCCTGAATACAGGCTCAAGCACAGGCCCCTTGAGGAGGGCCGCTAACTCCCCTCTATTCAAGGGCCCCTTCATACGGTCCAGCACTTCTTCGTAGACCCCAAGGGTTTCCTCCACATCCCGGGCTCCATGACTGTAACACAGGTTGTGATTCGCATGGCTCAATACACCCCTCTGGACCACTTCTTGCTGCCAGAAGGTATGCATCACCATGGGGTCCGTTTCAGGATGGACAAACTTGAGGACCGTCCGGGGCGGATAGCCCACGCACTTCATATATTCGGAGAGACCATGCTCCGAGATAAGCCGGTTTGTTCCCTCCTTCAGGGCCCTGCCCAAGGCCCAAATTTTCTCGATGACCCTGTGGGTCTCCATGAACCGGATCACGGTCAAGGCCGCGGCCAAGGACAACACCTCCCCCCCGAAGGTGAAAGAGAAGAAGACCCGGTCAAAGGCCTTCATGATCTCTCTTCGACCGGCGATACAACTGATGGGCATGCCGTTACCCATGCCCTTTCCAAAGCACGCCAGATCGGGAGTGACGCCGAAATAGCCCTGGGCTCCGCCCAGGTGGAAACGGAAACCCGTGACGATTTCATCAAATATAAGGAGACTTCCATGGGCCTGGCACAGGTCCCTCACATGCTCCAGGAAACCCGTTTGCGGGGGTTCCACCCCCACCGGCTCCATAATCACACAGGCGATCTTGTCTTTATACCTTTGGAAAAGATCCGAAAGACCCTGGAAATCATTGTAGGCAAAGGGGACGGTGAGCCTGCGGACGGAACGGGGAATGCCGTAGGCCCTGGATGTGGTCCCGATGTACCAGTCTTGCCATCCGTGATAACCGCAACAGAGTACCATCTCTCTGCCGGTGACATACCTCGCCAGTCGAACTGCACCGGCTGTTGCGTCGGAGCCGTTTTTTCCGAACCGGATCATCTCGGCGCAAGGGATCACGTCCACCAATTTCTCCGCCAGCTCCAGTTCCAAGGGGTGGGGAAGGGAGAAGATGATCCCTTCCTCGAGTTGTTTTCGGAGAGCCTCGTTCACAGGATTAAAGGCATAGCCCAACAGGACCGGACCCAAGGCCAAAATGAAATCGATGTATTCATTTCCATCCACATCCCATACATGACCCCCTTTTCCCAGTTCCAAAAAAACCGGAGCCGTCCCCTGGACAAACATCCGGGGCGCCTTACTGAAGGTTTGGGACCCTGTGGGAATCACCCTTAAGGCGGCTTCCCGGTAACGGGCCGACCGGGTCAGGTGACTTTTCCCCCTATTTATCGCCGGACACGCATTTTGCATAATAATACTCCGCCAGTTCCCAGTCCTGCTCATTGTCGATGTCCACGGAACGGTGAAGGGGCATCTTGTATCCCAGAAGAGAGGACCCGTAGAAGTCCTTTTCCTGGAGAAAATAGTCCTTATCAAACCAATACATGGAGCCGTTGTCCGCCAGGAACTCTGGAAAATCCTGACTCCGAAGGGCCTTGATTTCCGGATGAACCAGGCCGAGCCGTTCCTGGCCATCGGCCCGCAGGGCGTAAAGGGGGCTGATGGGGTAATGGGTCACCGCCATGACCGAACCGGCCTTCTTTTCCCTGAAAACCTCGTAGGCGGCCCTGATGTCTTGGTGGTCCCGTAACGGCGCTGTGGCGAGGAGCACGCAAAAGGCCTGGACGGAATCCGGGGGAAGGGCCTCCAGGACGGAAAGGCACACCGCCGTTAGGGGGACCCCGTCTGAGGAGAGGGCCTGATCCCTGGTCCAGGCCTCCACTCCCTGCGCCTTTGCTATGGCCAGGGCCCGGGGGTCATCAGAACTCACAATAATCCTCTCAAAGCACCCTGAGATCAGGGCGGACTCAATGGTGTACTGGATTATGGGTTTTCCAAAGAAGGGGCGGATGTTTTTCCCGGGCAGTCTCTTTGAATCCCTTCTCGCGGGAATAATGGCCACATTCATGAATGCCAGCGCCCCCTTTCATGAACCTCCAGAAGGATGGATGTCAATTCCATGGCCTTCTTGAGGCCGTGGACCGGTGTGACTTCCCCGCTCACACACCGGAGCCAGTGATCCATCTGGGCCTGGAACGCCTTGTTTGGATCCACCTGATATATACCCTTGCGAACGTTTCGGTTGCTTTCAAAGAGCGTCAATTTCTCGATGGGAACCCCCTTCATCTCCTCTTCCCACACCAGGGTCCCCTTCTCACCCACAATCTCCACCATGAATCTCCGACACTGATCCAGGTAATTCATGTGACAGTCAAAGCACATTCCCCCTTGGGTGACCACATGGACCGTCGCCATATCCTCTACATCCATTTCCAGGCCATGGTCTGAATAGAATTGTCCCTCCACCCTTGTGAGGGGCCCGAAAAGGGCGTCTATCCAGAAAAGGTGATGGCTCATGGTATCCAGGAACACCCCCCCGCCTTCCGCCCTCCTGCTGCTGTAGACCTGGCGGTAGTCCCGGCCGGGTCGCCAATAGGGGAGATAGTGTCCAAAATAGAGCCTTCCATAGAAGGGCCTTCCCAACGCGCCTTGTCTCAGGGTCGACATCATCTCCTGCATGGTAGGATGGAAATAGTAGTTGGCGGCCACTGAAACACTCTTTGAAAAGGAGACATCCTCCAGCCCTTTGAGCTGAAACTGGTCGGCGACAAGGGGCTTTTCCACGAAGAGATGGTGATCCTTAAACGCCTTCATCCATTCCCCGTGGGTATGATTTGGGGAGGAGACCACAACCCCGTTCAATGCCGGGATCTGTTCCGGGCGCTCTAAAGGGGTAATCCCTTCATACACCTTGACTTCAGGGTCATAGGCCCATACTTCAACACCCTTCTGGCGCAACAGGGTCGCGTGCCTCTTTCCTATGGAGCCCAATCCGATGACAAGAACCTGCATTTAAGAATCCATCTTCCTCAGATCACCTCCCGGGTGATCCTTCCAACAACAAATCTTCTTCTTTTCTTTTCTCCCTTTCGGCGAAAAGGGGTGCCAGAGAAAGGACGCCTTCAACCACCCGCTGCACCTCTTCTTCCTTCATCCTCGGAAACAGAGGAAGGCTGAGGCACTTGGTATAAAAGGCGTCGGCATGTCTCAGGTCCGAGGCCCTTTTACCCACCCCTTTCTTGAAGAAGGGCTGCCTATGAACCGGGATATAGTGGACCTGGGCCCTGATCCCCTGTTCCATCAGCCCCGTCAACACCCGGAACCGGGTATGCAGGCTGCCCCGTTTCAAGCGCAGCACGTAGAGGTGAAAGGAGGGTTCTGTTTGCGGGGGTCGGGGGGGAAGCTCCAGGCCTGCCACCTCCCGGAAGTGACTGTTATACCTTCTTGCAATCTCCCGGCGCTTGTGGACAAAGGCATCCAGCTTTCCGAGCTGAGAGATACCCAGGGCGCATTGTATATCGGTGATACGGTAGTTCAGCCCCAGGGCCTGCATCTCATAATACCACAGGGCCGCCTCCGACCGGCGTTCCCCCCTTTTGCTTAGGTGGGGCTCAAAAGGCATGGTTCCGGAGAAATCCTCGGTCCGTCTTGTAATCCCATGGTTACGGTACATCAAAAGCTTTTTATAAAACTCCGGGGAATTGGTGGTGACCATCCCCCCCTCGCCTGTGGTGATGTGCTTAACAGGATGGAAAGAAAAAACCGTCATGTCCGAATGGGTGCACCCGCCCACCTTGATCCAGTCCGCCCCGGATCCTGGTTCCATACCTCTGTACCTGGCGCCCAGGGCATGGCAGGCATCCTCTATAACAACCATATTGTGCTTTCTGGCAATTTCACCTATCCGGGGCATATCACAAGGGACTCCTGCAAAGTGTACGGGGACCACGGCACGAGGACGGGTCAACGGCCGCACACCAGGGGCCTTCCTTGCCTCCAAATAGGCCTCAAGTGCTCGGGGATCCAGACAGATGGTGTCCGGATCTATATCTACAAAAACCGGCCTCGCCCTGCAGTGCAAGGCGGCATGGGCTGTAGCCACAAAAGTCACGGGTGAGGTAATCACCTCGTCTCCGGGACCGATTCCAGCCGCCCAACAGGTGATATGCAAGGCCGCGGTGCCCGAGGACACCGCCACGGCATACCTTGCACCCACATAACGGGCGAATTTCTTCTCAAACTCTCTCACCTTCGGACCTTGAGTCAACCACTCCGATCGGAGCACCTCCACCACTGCCTGGATATCATCTTCATCAATCCACTGGCGGCCGTAAGGAATCTCCGCCCCAGTCCCGGTTCCGCCTGGGTTGTGGTTTAGGTCTATTTGTTCACCCATCTCCTCATGCCTCTCCTGTCCGGCTCGGCCCGTTTCCGGCCCCCTAATGAAGGACCCCGCTGACGATCCCCTTCAGCTCTTCTACGTCAAGCCATTCCTCATTGTCCCTGCTGGTATAGACAAACCCCTCTCGGACCTTCCGGCCCTGTTTGTAGTTTTCTTGATGCCACCAGGGATAGGCCGGAAGAATAATATACATCCCGTCATAGGCGATGGTATGTTGACCCTCCTCTTCTGTAATCAGGGTCTCACTCAGCTTTTCACCCGGCCTTGCCCCGATGAATTCAATTTCACACCGCGGCGCTATGGCCCTGGCCAGGTCCACAATATTCATGCTGGGGATTCTGGGCAAAAAGATCTCTCCTCCCTGCAAGTGACGGAAGCCCTTTATGATCAGATCAACCGCCTGATCAAGGGTGATCCAGAACCGGGTCATTCTCTTGTCGGTTACGGTTATTTTCCCGGTCCTCTTCTGCTCCTCAAAGAGGGGGATGACGCTGCCCCGGCTTCCGATGACGTTACCGTATCGCACGCAACTGAATTGGGCCTGTGTACGCCTGGCGTAGGCGTTGCCCTGGATAAAGATCTTCTCCGCACACAACTTGGTGGCCCCGTACAAATTGACAGGGTTGACCGCCTTGTCGGTACTCACGGCGATCACCTTTTTGACGCCGCAATCGATGGCCGCATCGATGACGTTCTTGGCGCCGTGAATATTTGTCTTCACCGCCTCAAAGGGGTTGTATTCGCACGAAGGGACCTGTTTGAGGGCCGCGGCGTGGAGCACCAGGTCCACACCTTCCATGGCCCGCTTCAGGCGGTCGAGGTCGCGTACGTCTCCGATGAAATAACGCATTGGAGAACCCTCATGGTCCGGAAAAAGCAGACGCATCTCGTGCTGCTTAAGCTCGTCCCGGCTGTAAATTCTAACGGCCTTGGGATGATATTTTTCCATCATCACCTTGGTGAAATGCCTGCCTAAAGATCCTGTTCCCCCGGTGATGAGGATGGTCTTTTGAGTCCAGTCTAACGGACCGGCCTCTCTTGGGGTTTTTCCCTTACGTTCCGCCATGGCGAATTTTCCGGATAACCTTCGGATATCCCTTAGCCTCTCCGTTCTTTCACGATTCGTTACCATCTCTTGTTTACGAACCGGGGTATGGTCCGGCGCGGGCCATACCCTCTCAAGGCCCTGTATCCTTGTTTGATATTACCGAGCCTTTCCCGGATATCCCCCTGCTCTTTTCTCAACTTTTCCCTGATCCTCCTGTCCAGGATCCTGATCCCTTTGACCACTGCCCTGATCTCCCCGCTGAGAGATGCCACCCGGGTGGAGCTCTCCAGCCCGAACCCCGGCACGTCCATTGAGGGAGCCTCCCCGTGGTCAAAGGCCCTGAGCCCGGCAAGGATATCCGCCCTTTGTTTTAAAAGGCGTTCACGCTTATCAGGATCCGCCGACGCCTTTTCAATGTCTTGGGTCAGCAGAAGAAGCCTTTTACAAGCGTCTAATTTTTTTTCTAGAAATTCATCCCACCTTTTCATGCCTCTTCATGGATAAGCAAGCCCTGTGCCAGTGGTCCCGGGGTTTGCAGACCTGGGGTCCAAAGGCCCTTTAGGTGCAAGGCATGGTCCTTTTCCAGGATGCTTTACGGATGGATAGGGTGTAGGAGAGGTAAACTCAGAGGAGAAACTTAAGGGTCAATTTAATGACGGTGAAGGCGGGAAATCTGCCGCTCAGGCCGCTGCTACAGGGTGGCGGTGGCTGTAATCTGAGTTGTCTAGAATGACCTGTTTCCCCACCCGTGTCTCCAGGTCGACCACGAGGGGCCCCAGGAGGTTCACAGTCATCTCCTCAACCTTTCCCGGGGGGATGGTCACCAGGGCGAAAAGGGCGGCCTTTTCCTCCTTTATGTTCTCGAGGAGGACCGTGTGTGGACGGGAAAGCTCTTCAAGGTAATCCGCCCTGATCATAAAAGGATCCATCATCACAAAGGCCAGAGCCGGGGCACTCAAGGACTGGAGCCAAAAGAAAGGGGAATCGGCCTTGTGCTCAAGGATCACAAAATCTTTGTGATCCGGAAACCCCAGAAGGCCTTCGGGGAAACGGACCACCTCATTCTCATGGACCTCCAACTCCCCGAACCGTGTTGTCTCTATCTTCACCATGGATCTTTGACTCCCCCTTTCCTTTCTGCGAGCCCCCGTGATGGGGGCGCCTCATTTCCTATACCAAGATGGGGACCCTTATCGCCCGGCCCGCGTTGAAGAATGACATTTTTTACACCTTTCCCGGGACGGGCGATTCGGCAACGGCTAATCCCGCCTGCGGACCGGTCCGCAAGCGGAATGGATACGCACCAATGCATCCGGGGACTTGGCCGCCTTGATGTTCTCTTCCATTATGCTTCTGTATACCTCGGTCCGGTGAACGGATGTATCTTCGGGGGCCTCCACACCCACCCTGACCTGACTGCCCCTGATTCCCAGGATGGTAATCGTGATAGCGCTCCCGATTGTAATGCTTTCGTCCAGTTTCCTGGCTAGCACAAGCATGGGTACCCTCCCTGGCTCCCAGCCGGAGCGTTTGCCAATCCGCAAAGGAAAAGCCGCTTTTTAATAAACCCCGTTATTGCAAACGCATTCAGTTCTTACACATATAAACACAGCAATAACAGAAACTTATTCTATTTTACATCCAGGGTGTGGATTTCACTATTGGTGCATTCCAAATTTAAAGCGTTAAAAGTGGCCTTTGAAGCCATAAAAGGCAGAATGAAGAATACTTAAGCGCCTTTTATGCAATAACGGGGTAAACCTGGCCCTTTACTGTCAGTCGGGAAGCCCCAAAATCCGGGGGCCTTATTAGTGCACCATAATGTCCTCTTTCACCATCCAACCGTCCTGGGGGATAATGATGGCCCGGGGCTGATTCCCCAGCCACAAGTAGAGGACCAGTTCCTTGGTGTTTTCTATCCAGAATCCTTTACAGGGGATTCCCTCTATCTGTGAGAAGGTTTGACTAGCAAAAGGAGTGCCAAGGTCATTAAATGACAGCATTTGAGTGACGGTTTTATCTAGGTTTGCCCGTGTAAACGGGGTGAACTGGACATCCTCCAGTTCAATCTCGTTGAGGCAGTTCTGCTCTATATTCAACCAGTGACTGATGTCTTGCTTAATGGAATCCATAAACATTCTCCGTCCAGACCGACCCTTGCCATACAGCAAGTAAGGCCAATCATGCCCTAAAGCGGAATCCCACCCTTTTCTGATGTCAGATCTTGCCCTTTGAATGGCCCCACCTGCCCCTGGTCTATTGTCACAAAAGACCCAAAAAGTGCCCTTGAATCCTAAACTCCCTATCGGCAGAACCCTTGGAAGACTTGAGGGTTTATTCCCTGAAAGGGGGCGTTTTTTTGACGAGGGGAAAATCCTTCCTCTTTCAGGCAACTTTTGCCCTCTCAACAGATCACTGAAACTTCTTTCAACCCTTGTCCCGCCTGTTATCCGCCGCAAAAGCCGCTCTGGCATACTATTTGCTCGAGGTCACTCATGACATATCCCCTCTTTAAGGGGAGGAAATCCAACAATGAGCCGAACAAAGCAAGGAGGGTTTATTATGGCGTTGAAGTTGGGACAGGAATCCTTTGCCTCTCCGAGGGCAAGTCAACTCAATCTGGCCTACGGTCTCTTGCATCGGTCTGTAAATCGCTTATCCTCTGATGCCGTCTCCCTTTACGAGGCGGGTCAGAAACCTCTGAAGGTCCTTCCCCCTGGCGAAAGTCTTGACACGAGCATCTTGAACGGGGGTTTTGGCAAGCCCGTGGGCCTTTCATCTTCCCCGGCGACATTACAGGGGCAAGCCTCGGATATTGATGAACATCTGGTTCGCATGAAGCGTCTCGCCTGTGAAGCGGCCACAGATACTTACTGTCTTTCTGAACGGGAAACCATGGACGAGGAATACAACAAGATGTTCCAAGAAATTCACAGGATTCCCAAATCCTCGCATGGCGACAATGTGTACCACCTCCGTAAGCATACCCTGCCCCGGTCGAGGGGTGCCAAGGTCATTGATTTCAGGAAAAAGGCGGGGGATATCGTTGAGATGCCAGGGATGAACGGTTTCTTCCGTAAGTATTCTCCAGGCAGTGCTGTACCCATCCCTTATTCTGACGGCGAAACCGGATCATCTCAATAAGCCCTGTTTCTCCGGCTGAAACGGTGCATAGGGAACAAGCCGTTCATCTCTGATGAGGAGCATAAAATAAATGACAGATATTAAACACTTCGACATTGCATCCTGTGTGACTGACGCCCTTATTGACGTCTTTGACATGATGCTTTCCATGCAGCTCCAGCTCTCGGATGATGATTCCCGCTCTATTTCCGATGTGGAACGTATTGTTGGCTCGGTCAACCTGGCTGGAAAGGTTATGGGATCAATCAATATCCAGGTCACCGAGGACTTTTCACGGCGCATGGCCGGGTGCATGCTTGACACGGACATTGAGGCGGTAGACGGCACAGAGGATGTTAAGGACGTTATCAGCGAGGTGTGCAATATTGTGGGAGGGAACTTGAAGTCCAATTTCTGTGATTCCGGCCTTGCCTGTGAACTCTCTCCCCCTTCCTTTACCTCAGGAACCGATTTCAAGCGGGAATCCTTGAACACAGAGAGGCATGAACGGTTTGTCTTTCAGTGCGAAGAGGATGTTGTCATTGTTGAGGTCGGGGTGAGGATCAGCGAAGGGGAGGTCACCATTGGCGAGGGATCCTCCGGGTCTAAAGAGCTCCAGCCCGTCAACGTGGAAGACCTCCGCAATTTTGACATCACTTCCGCGGTCACCCGGGCCGTTACAGAGGTCTTCGATACCATGCTTGGCATGGAACTGGCCGCATACGAGGAGGAAATGAAGTCCGGCCTTGAGGGAGAGCGGATTGTAGGCTCAGTCGGTTTTGTGGGCCCCCTCATGGGAGAGATGAACCTTTACGTGAGCGATGATTTTTCCCGCGCCGTTACCGCCGGAATGATGGACATGGACAAGGAGGAGGTCCAGGGCGAGGAGTCCGTCAAAGACGTGATCGGCGAAATCTGCAATATCGTGGGCGGGGGTCTTAAATCGGAATTCTCCGATGCGGGCCTCATATGCGATCTATCTACGCCTTCCTTCACCTCTGGATCCGACTTCCGCATCGAATCCCAAAAAATGACCCGGTACGAACGGCTGGGCTTTCGCCATGACGAGGAGATCCTTTTTATAGAAATCGGGCTTAAGGCCCTGGACCCGTCCCAGGAGGAGAACAACGGGGAGGCGGACGCCACGAGCCGATATAAAAACGGGGCCTTGGATCCCCAGAGGGCCATTGATGCCATGATCGCCTCCAAAGAAACCGTCCAGGATGTGCCAGAAGAACCTCCGGCCGAGCCAGGGAAAGAGCCAGCACAGGAACCCCAGGAGCCGCCTTCTGGCATGGATCTCAATGAGCACAACCTCCAGATGATTCTGGGCATCCCCCTTGAAGTGACGGTGGAATTGGGCCGGACCAGAAAGAGCATCCATGAAATGCTTGAGGTCGGGCAAGGCTCGGTGATCCAGTTCCCGAACCTCGCAGGGGAGCCCGTGGATATTCTGGTTAATCAAAAACTTATCGCAAGCGGAGAGGTGGTTGTGGAAAACGAGAAATACGGGGTGCGCATCCTTGAAACCGTCGGCCCGGTGGACCGAATAAAGAGTCTCTCTTGACCGCCCGCATGCCTTTCACCGGGAGAGGCATGTCGGCCTAAAACCTTATGGTCTTCCTCACATCCTCCTGATAGAATCGGTCCATATTTTCCGCCGCCCGGAGGACTTCCTCGTCGTCGGTGCGGGGGACCTTGACCACCAGCCGGATCATAAGATCTCCCCGCTTTTTTGTCTTGGGGCTGTAAGCGCCCTTGCCCTTCAGTCGCAATGTTTGACCGCTCTGGCTCTTTGGGGGGACCTTCACATTGACTTGCCCCTCTATAGTAGGGATGGTGATACTTTCCCCCGCCAAAGCCTCGTGCACCGTTATGGGCACATCCATATACAAATTATCCCCCTCCCTTTTCAAGAAGGGGTGGGACTGCACATGGATGACCAAATACAGGTCACCCGGTTGCCCGCCGTTCAGCCCGGGTTCGCCCTTTCCCGCCACCCGAACCTTGGAGCCCTCTTTCACCCCTCGGGGGATGGTGACCTTGATCCGCTCTGTACCCATCACCTGCCCTGAGCCGCCGCACTGGGGGCAGGGTTGTCCGATCTTCCCGTGTCCCTGACATTGGGGACAGGCCTTTGTAAACTGCATGGGACCTTCTGCAATGTTGAGCCTGCCCGACCCCCCGCAGGTGGGGCAGGTGGTCATGGTTGAGCCCGGGGCCTGGCCTGTCCCGTGGCACCCGGGGCAGGCCTTGGTCTTCTGCATGGAAAGTTCAGTATCAAAACCTCTCAGGGCAGAGAGCAAATCAATGGTCATTTCGTGCTCCATGTCCCGTCCCCGCGAAGGCGCGGTGCGGCTAAAACCGCCCCTCCCGCGCCCCGCAAAGCCAAAGAGGTCCCCGAAGATATCTTCATAGTCCTGATATCGGCCAAAGGGCTGCCCCCCTGGGCCGGCACCCGCCCCCCCCCCGAAAGACTCCCACTTTTTGTACTCCCTTGCCTTTTCCGCATCAAATCCGGCCTGGAGACCCTCCTCTCCAAATTCGTCGTAGAGCTTCCGCTTCTCTTTATCCCCGAGGACCTGGTAGGCCCTTGAGATATCTTTGAACTTCTGTTCCCCCTCCTTATTTCCCGGATTAATATCCGGGTGCCATTTCCTGGCAAGTTTTCGGTAGGCCTTCTTAATGTCCTCTTGGGAGGCGTCTTTGGACACCCCCAGTATCTTATAGTAATCTTCCGCCATGGATGACACCGCCTCTGCTTTTGATCAGGACCACAGGCCGGGGCTGACCCCCATGGGCAGGCGGGTCCAGACCCGTTCCTACGCGTAATGCCTTTTTCTCATTATATTAATGGAAGATGGAGAAATGTCAAACCCCGGGTAAGGCTTCCCGGAACACCCCTTTTTCGTAACACTTTAGGTATTTCCAGTGCTTTTGAGGATCATGACCTCCTTTCTGGTGTGACTGGCGGGAAGGCTTCGTCTTTTCTTTGCCTTCGCTTCGCTCGGCGCAGGCCCACCCCTTCGGGGCGGGTTCCCGGTTTCTTTGCCTTCGCTTCGCTCGGCGCAGGCCCACCCCTTCGGGG
>CAZNLL010000069.1:0-19611 GCA_964573885.1 uncultured Desulfobacteraceae bacterium
GTCATCCACATAGGGATCGTAAGTATAAGGGCCATAATCTTCCTGAACAATCAGGTTGTTGTCCACCATGACCACTCCGTTGACCCTGGAGGCGACTTCGTCGGCCTGGGACTTTTCAAAGTAACTGTCCACGTTGCCATATAGATTGGCTACACCGTTTACCACGCCCACCGTAATCTCATAGCGATCCACATAAGGGTCCCGCTTCAGGGCCTTCCTGATCCTATCTTCCACCTTTTCGTCGCTTATCACTACAGCCGGCCTGACCTTGATGCGGTTTTCCACCTTGACCACGCCCACGGTATTGCGTGCATCCTGGGCCGCGGCCCGTTTGGCCTTAAGATTGTCCACTGTGCCCCGCAGGATGACCCGGTCCTTACGGACTACTTCCGGGGTGATGTTGAACCCGGAGACCCTGGGGTCAAAATACAGGGCGTCCTTGACCGCATTCTCTATTGCTTGTTCCGATTTTTTGACATATTTCTCCCCTTTCAAGTCCTTGTCTCTGGCCCATCTCTCGACCTTGAGCCCTGAATTGTCCACGGATTTCACCCCGGTTACATAGGCATCCAGAAAGGCGGAGCTCTTCTCCGCCGCACTGCCCACTACCCCGCTGAGCATGACTTTCCCGTTTTCCACCCTCACGTCTATCAACGCGTGGTCTACAAAGGCGTCCCACTTGAGGGCCTTTCCCACCTCGGCCTTGATTTCATGATCCGGCCGGTCTTCCTCCCAGAAGACGACAATGTCGTTGACCACCTCTTTGACACCCTTCACCCCTTTTGCCACCTTCCCGCAGAGCTTTTTCTCCTGCCAGGAATCCACGCTCCCCGATAAGGTGACCCGGTTGTCCTTGACCGTAATGTCGACCTGGTAGGAATCCGTAGCCGGGTCGGTGAGCAGGGCATCCCCCACATCCTCACGGATCTGCCAGTCTGAGCGCAGCACCGGGGGCTCCACCTTGATTTCGTTCACCACGGCCCTCACCCCTTTGACGATGCGTGCGATCCGGGCGGCCCGCTCCTTGGCCAGGAGGCTGTCCACTGAACCGCTCAGGGTGACAATCCCCTCGGCCGTACTCACATCGATCTGGTACGAGGGAACAGCCGGGTCCATAAAGAGCTCATTCTCCACTGCATCCGTGATGGATATATCCGCAATCTCAATTTTGGCCGCCGCCGGCAGGGCCGTAAACGCCATTACCACCACTCCGATTATCACGGTGTACAGCTCCTTTTTTCTAAGAAGATCCTCTATTCTCATTTCTCCCTCCTTGTTACATTTTTTCCGGTTGTCTATTACACTTTCTCTCCACCCTAAGTGACAAGGGTCGTAGCGTCTATGGGGCGTATCCTGTATTTCCATCTCCTCCTCGGGGTTAGGCCCTTCCATTGAACCTCATAGAGGACCGCGTAAATACATGAAAGCGTGTATTGAATTCCCTGCGGCCCATTGATACAAAAAACTCACAATCAGGACCACAGGAAACAAGGCCTGTTTTGACTTTAACCCATGGGCGGAAAACATGATCCTTTCTGCAGGTATCGTACTGGTCAGAGAAGAAAGGGGGACATGGAAATACCTTTTTCTCAGGGCCTATCGTAACTGGGATTTTCCAAAAGGCATTGTGGAGCCGGGCGAAAATCCCTTGGAGGCCGCAAAAAGAGAGGTAAAGGAGGAGACCGGCATATCGGACCTGGACTTCCGCTGGGGACCTATCTACCGGGAGACCGAGCCGTACTCGGGTGGCAAAAAGATAGCCAGGTACTATGTAGCCGAAACCAGAGCCGGCCAGGTTGTTTTCTCCGTCAATCCGCAGATCGGCAGGCCTGAACACCATGAGTACCGATGGCTTACTTATCCCGAGATCAGGGAATTGGCCCCCGAAAGGCTGAAGGATATCATTGAGTGGGCAAACAGGACCATAACCTCAGATAGGAAGGCTGGAAAATCCAAGGAGAAGAAGACATGAACACCCGTGAACCTGCGTCCTTTCACAGAGACGAACTTGTCCGCTCCCTCCATGCCAAGTTAGACGAATGGAACTCCAGAATCGACCAACTGGAAGCACAAATGGAACGCATGGATGCGGATGCCCGGGCCGCACAAATGGAACGCATCCAGGCCTTTAGAAACAAGCGGGACTATGTGCTCCGAAAGCTTGAGGCCTTCAGCCGCGCAGGTGATGATGCCAAGCAGGACCTGAAGCAGGGCGTAATCCTGGCTGTGGATTCCCTTAAAGAGGCCTTTTCCTCGGCCGCCTCCAGGTTCCGTTGAGCGTAAAAAAGGGGGCATGACAACAGGACACACCCGGGAAACCTTTTTTCAGGATCTCTGTGCGAGAAATGTGAAGCCGTAAAGCAAAATACATGATTTCCCTGATTTACTAATGGTTGGTTCTGGTGCCAATGTAGTGCATGACAATAAATGTAAACGCCCTTTGTTCTTGAATCCTTTGGCCGGCAAGGTCGCGGGCAAAGGGCCTTAACCGAGAAAGGAGTTTATCATGCCAATGCCCAAGGATGCCTTTGATCCAGCTATACATGAAAACGTAATTCAAAGCTGGCGTCAGCACATGAATAACATGGAAAAGTCCCTCGACCTCATTGAAAATTATCTCAACCAGGCCTCGGAGATGACGGAAATCTGTACCTCCGAGTGGTGCCAGGCCGCTGAGAATGTGCTCGACGATATGGGTAATTTTCTCTTCTCCATCAGTGAGCCCAGAGGGGCCTCTGAGGAAGACAGTCAGAAGCTTAAAGAGCTCAAAAACCGGCTCCATGACCTGTACGCCCAGTATAAGAGCACGGCCCAACAATCAGCCGCATAGCCGGTAAAGCGGCCGGTGTATCCCAAAGCCCCGGCGCCGCCTTCCATTAGTACAAAGGCGGAGGCCGGGGTTTCTGCTTTTTGCTTATAGAAAACCCTATTCCTCCAATCATTGCACTACAAAGCGGCTTTCCCTGACATCGCTTGCCTTTGCCGATTTGATAGTGGTTTTCACGAGATATGTCCCTCTATCCGCATCCGAGGGCAGCCGAAGAGGCAGGGTAGAGGCGTAAGTGCCTGCTTCCCTCTTTACGTGGACCTGGGGGTTGCCCACCAGTTCATTATTGTGGGTAATTTTTCGGATCTCCATGATGTCAATCCGTTCTCCCTCGGCGGGAGTAAGCACCGCATAGGTCACCTTCAGATCCACCGTTTCCCCCGGCTGGATGGACCCTGGATTGGTGGTCACATCCTCGATGGTCACAATGGTGCCTTGAGAGGACTCATAACTGTATGTTTCAGCGGTTTCCGGGCCTGACCTGGGTTTGTCATAGGCATAGTGACCTATAGCCCCACCCACCAGGGCGCCGATCAATCCCCCGATGATTCGTCCCTCCGTGTCCCCCCCAAGAAGGACGCCGGCCGCCGTTCCGAGACCCGCCCCTACAGTGGCCCCTTTGTGCTTTTCCGGGACGGCTCCACAAAAACATAAGGTGGTCACCAAAGCAACCAGCAACCCTGTCACTAACAAGTTTCTTAGTCTCATCTTCGCCTCCCTCCTCTTAACAACTCAAGCACCTCTTTTTCATTCAGGTCATACCAGTTCTGATAGGCATCCGCCACGGCGAAAAAGGCCCCTGTCCTGATATTGGCGCAATAGATCTGATCCACCTCTGTCCCCACACGATCTATGGAGCGTTGCGGGGCTGTGGGGACAGCCACAACCGTTTCTTGGGCCTTTGCCCTTTTTGCCGTGGCCACCGAAGCAAGCATGGTAAACCCAGAGGCCAGCCCGTCATCCACCAGGATCACCCTTTTTCCCATGAGGTCGGGAAAGGGCTGGGATTTGCGAAACAGGGCATTTCTCTTTTCAAGCTCCTTACCGACTCGCCCTTTCTCCGCCTCAATCTCCGATTCGGTCAATCGAAGCTCCCTTATAAGGGCCTCATTATAAAAAACCGACCCGTCCAGGGCCATGGCCCCAAAACCGGCCTCAGGATTTCCCGGGATCTTCAGCTTCCTCACGATCATCAGGTCAAAGGGCAGGCCCAATTTCTCCTTCACCCTTATTCCTACCGGAACACCTCCGGAAGGAATGGCCAGGACCATCCCTTCATTGATATGGGCATAGTCCGGTTCAAGCATGGATCCGAGGGTCTCACCCGCCTCCGAACGATCCATGAATAGGTGCCGCTGATCGCGGAACGCCTCTTTTTCGTGGATTTTTGCCTCCATCTTTCTCCTCCCGATTAAGCCTTCCTTAAACTCATACAGGAATTGTTACACTTAAGAAATGGGGTAGGGCATGTATTTTTAGAATTGAGACCCCCTGCATGACGGCATCAAAATACATCCTGTACCCCATAGGATCCTGTCGCCACTTGGTATACACTAGAAACAAAAAAGGAGGAGAAGACCTCAATAACATTTGCTTACTGATCAGGTCTGAAAGGAATGTTTAAGACATGGAAAAAGACGGTTATAAACGTGCCCGGGTGTTATAAGACAGGGTTTTTCCTGGTTTGGATATTCTTGGGTTATCTTTTTCTCCCTTATACCGCCCATACCTTTCATGAAATGCGGCCAAAGGAGAAGGCCTTTCATGCCATCATTGCCAGGGCTGCAGACCGGTACCGGGTGGAAATCGAGCTGGTCAAGGCCATGATCATGGTGGAGTCTCGATTCGATGCCCGGGCCGTATCCGACAGTGGCGCCCGGGGGTTGATGCAGTTGATGCCCGAAACGGCCGAGAGCCTTGGGGTAAAAGATTGTTTTGACCCGGAACAGAATATTAATGCGGGGGTGCGCTATTTTAAGAACCTAAAAGCACAATTCAATGGCAATATTATCCTTGCCTTGGCCGCCTATAATGCCGGCCCCTCACGGGTGAAAAAGTGCGGAGGGATTCCCAAAATGACCAGCACCAGAAAGTATATCATAAAAGTCCTTCAATTCTACCGGATCTATAAGAGGGACAGGCATCTGGAGGGGCATGAGTATAAGGCCGCGATTCCCGCCGCGATCAAAGCGGCCATGGAAGATGAGTTTCTGCCCATGTAATGGACCTCCTTCTTTCATCTTTAAAGGGCAATATCCTGATAAACCCTGGGGGCCCTTCTTGACCCGGAAAGGACCTCTACCTCAAGGATAGCCTTATTTGGACTTTTAACCCCGAGTGTTTTGAACCCCGCCGGAAATAAAGGATGGACCCCATTTTCTGCTCTCAAAAAACATATTAGTCTTAGAATCAACCTACGGTTGACGGGTTTTGATCGTTAAGAACGTTAGGATCCTTAGGACAAAGTGATCAGTCAACTTGGGTACTGGATATTGGGTAGGCGCTTGCGCCGCCACTTGACCCCTGGGATCCTCGAATCCTTGAATCCTGGGATGTATGGAGGTTTTCATTGCTTCGGAGTGTCGAAGAACTATTCGGTTACATGCTGTGGGCGAAGGATGGGGAAATTGGGAAATGTAAGGATTTCCTCTTTGATGACACCAGGTGGGCCATCCGGTACATGGTTGCGGATACGCGAAAATGGTTGCCGGGCCGCAAGGTCCTCATCTCCCCCATTTCATTGGACAGCCCGGTCTGGGAAACACACAGGTTCCCGGTAAAATTGGCCAAGGAAAAAATCCGGCAGGCCCCGCCCCTGGATGAACATGCCCCTGTGAGCCGGCAATACGAGATCAAGTGGTTTGACTATTATGGTTGGCCAACCTACTGGACGGCAGGCGGTTTATGGGGGGCTGCGCCCTATCCCTCCGCCCTGTACCTGAAAAGGCTGGAGAAGGTGATCGAAAAGGAGGCTGACCCTGAAGATCCAAACAAGAGCCACCTGCGATCCACCCGGGAGGTCCAGGGGTATGAGGTTCAGGCTGTAGATGGAAAAGTCGGCCGTGTGGATGACTTTATCATGGATGAGTGGAACTGGATCCTCCGTTACCTGGTGGTGGACACAGGCACATGGGGGGCCGGGCAAAAGGTACTCATGGCCCCTTCATGGGTCAAGATGGTGGACTGGGCCGGATTCACCATCTGGTTGGCGTTCAGCCGGGAGGCGGTAAGGAAGAGCCCGGGATACCATCCCTCGGAACCGGTCAACCGGGAATATGAACAGAGGCTCCATGACCATTACGCCCGTCCCCTTTATGAGGACGACAAAGAATCAGGAACATAAATACCTAAGTCAAGTAAGGAGGTTAATGACTATGAGCATGACAGGCTTGGAAGTATTCGATAAGACCGTTCATACCACCAACAACTGGCTGAAAGACCTCTTGTTTGAACTCAACTGGGAGGACCGGCATCGTTCCTATCTGGCCCTGAGGGCATGCCTCCAATCCTTGCGGGACCGCCTGACCGTAGAAGAGGCGGCGGACCTGGGTGCGCAACTGCCCATGTTGATCCGCGGCATCTACTACGAAGGCTGGAAGCCTTCAGCCACACCGGACAAGATTAAGAGCAAAGAGGCCTTTTTGAAAAAAATCAGGGGCTATTTTCCGGACGGCCTTGATGCAGACCCGGAAAACATAGCCAGGGCCGTGTTCAAGATGCTTTATCACAGGATCAGCGAGGGAGAAATCCTGGATATCAAGCAGCTTATGCCTCCAGAACTGGAAGAACTATGGCCCCAAAAAGTATAGGGGGGGTAATTATGGTCGAGCTTGATGAAGAAAAGACGGCAAGGCTGTACAAACAGCTGAAAGAGAGACGAAGAACCCTGATCGAATCACGGGAAGAAAAAGCCCGGTCCTGGCAGATTCTCCAACAGCCCGAGGTTGAACCGGAAGAGACGGCCCAGAAAGAAAAGCTGGCAATGGGTATGGACCAGCTGGACACTCAGACCAAAGAGGAGATCGAGGCCATTGATCGGGCCCTTGGTAAGATGGAGCAAGGGGGGTACGGGGTCTGTGAATCCTGCGGCGGGGATATCTCTCCGGAACGGCTTGAGGCCCTGCCGTGGGCCCCTTTTTGCATCCGTTGTGCGGCGGAATCGGAAAACCAGGGAGCCGAATCCGCCACCGGGATGACCCCGGGAACTCCGGCCGGAGAGGCCCCTCAGCCGCTTCCTGCGGATCAGGAACTGGTGGAAGCCGTCTACGACCGCCTCCGGGAAGACGGCCGTGTGGATCAGGATGAATTGAGGGTTTACTCCCGTGACAACGTTTTGCGTTTGGAGGGATTTGTCCCCAATATGGCGCAGCATCACATTCTGCTGGAAATCCTGGAGGAAATGGGCATTGAAACCATTGAGGACCACCTGGCCGAGGCTCCCCTCCTGTGGCAAAAAAAAGAAAAAACGGCATCCAGATCCACGCCCTCCAAGGATCAGGAGGAAACTCTCCTGCAGGGAGAGGATGTCCAGGATGAGCCCTTTGAAAGCTTGAAAGCAGGGACTTCTACAAGCCCTTCCGGGAGCCTGGTGCCGGAGAAGGAATGATCAAGAGCGGTTCAAATATCAGGGAGGTCCACATGAAGGAGACTGAAGAACGCATCAAAAAGGAAGTGGTGGAAGCACTCTTTCGCGATGACCGGATGAACGTATCGGACATCGTGGTGGCCGTGTCGGGGGGAACGGTGGCCCTTGACGGTACCGTGCCGTCCGAGACGGCCCCCAAAGCGGCGGAGACGGCCTGTTTCTCCGTTCCCGGGGTCACGATGGTGGAAAACAATTTAACCCCGGTGACCCCTGAAGAGGCCCGCCCCACGGATCAGGAATTGGAGGTTACCATCAAAGACACCCTCCTCTGGGATTCCGATGTGGACCCTTCCGATATCAAGGTGGCCGCTGTTCATGGAGTGATCACCCTTGAGGGATCCGTGAACTCATACTGGAAGAAGCTGAAAGCAGAGGCCCTGGCCGCAGATGTAGACGGGGTGGTAAGGGTGATCAATGACCTGGTCATTGTTCCCATAGAGCGGGTGGTGGATAGGGCTATCGCCGATGATATCGCGGGAGCCCTGGACACGAATACCTCTGTGAATCCGGATAGCATTGATGTTTTCGTTCAAAACGGGAAGGTGACCCTCACCGGGACTGTCTCGGACCAGACGGCCTATGAAACCGTCGCAAAAATCGTCCAATATGTGCCCGGAGTGGTGGATATTCAAAACGATTTGATTATAGCATAGGTGATGGATTGGAAGAAACCAGCAGGGCCACGGGGAAATCCTCAAAGACCTCTCCCACGAACAGATGACCGTTTCCTTGCACCATGCGACCGGTAAGGAGGTTGTGCCAGGTATCCGGCCATTCCCGGGGAAGGATGACCTCTGTGTCCTGCCAGATCCTTTTACCCAAGGGATCTTCCCCTTCCTGGACGAGGCGGGTCAAAAAGCGGGGAACTATAGTCAGGGCGCATTCCTGGCCCAAACGGCGTGCGAAGGCCACAATGTGGTCCCTGAAACGGCCCCTGGTTTTTAGGGCCTTATAGCCTCCCTCCTGAAAGAGCTCGGCCCGGCGGCTCCTTGCCGTCAAGGCCTTGTGTATCAAGAAGAGTTTGATTCGCCCGTCTTCCTTGTGGTGAAGCAGATCTTGAAGAAATCCGGGAAGAGGATTATCCATCCTTTGGCGAACGTCCCAAAGCACCTCCTGCCGGGATAAGAAGTCCACCGGCCGGCGGTTGTCCGGGTCCACCAGGTTTAGATCCCAGAGCTCTGTTCCCTGATAGAAATCCGGAACCCCTGGAAGGGTGATCTTGACCAGGGTTTGAGAAAGAGAATTAAACATGCCCCAGAAAGCGATCCGTCTTTGAAAGGGGAGAAAATCCTGCCAAAAGTCGCTGCTTTCCTGGGGATTCAGAATCCGATCTATAAAGGAAAGATAGGCCTCTTCATAATGGGA
This sequence comes from uncultured Desulfobacteraceae bacterium, assembly GCA_964573885.1. Taxonomy (GTDB): domain Bacteria; phylum Desulfobacterota; class DSM-4660; order Desulfatiglandales; family Desulfatiglandaceae; genus CAZNLL01. The sequence continues at coordinate 8,838 of CAZNLL010000069.1, forward strand.
ATCGGGTTTGAGCCATGCCGTATGGACCTTGGCCTCTCGAACCGCCTTGACAATATAGGCTTTTATCCTTTGTACAAAGCGGGAATGGTCTTGCCCGTGGAAGGGCCAGGCCCCGATCAGGGTCTGGTACAGAAAATACTCGTCATTTCGGTCTGGAACCATGTTACCAGCGGACCGCTTTTTCTTTTTCTGATTCACCTTGTTCCAGACTTTCAAGTGGGATTCCCACTCTTCAGGAATCTCTGAGAGGACGTGGATCCGTGCCCGCACATCCTCCCCTCTTTTGCAATCATGGGTGGCGGTGGCATTCATGGAATGGGCCCAACGTGTCCTTCTTTTTTCATGAAAGGCATGGAAATCGTCGAGGGTGACCCCGAAGCTTTCGGGGTCACCGCCTACTTCGTTCAGCGAGAGGAGGCGATTGTAAACATAGAGTACCGTATCTTCAAAACCTTTGGCCATGAGGGGACCCGTGTACTGCTGGAACCGCTTGCAAAAGTGGACCCACTGTGCCCTTTCCTCTTCCGTCAGATAGGCGTCGTACTGCAACAGGAGAAAACGTTCGATGAAATCCAGTTCATAATGAAGTTTGGGATTTCTCCGTCTCGCCTCTGAAACGGCGGTTCGCACAAAACCGGCATCCGCGGATCGAAGAGGCCCTTCTCCCAGGTAGGTCCTGTAAACCGGGAATTCAGACATGATCTCCACCAAGGTCTCTTTAAGGCCTTGAAGGGTGATGTCGGCGGCGTGCCGGTTCCGCCCGGATACACCCTTTAGAAGGAGGGCCAGGTTGTCGACATCCCCGGCCATTTCTTTTTGCAAGATCAGTCTCTTGTTTTTATACCGGATCATGGGGTAATCCATCCTTACTCCCATGAACTTATGATAAATCCTTGTAAAATCCCTTTTGTTTCTCCGGTCGCAAAATATGCCGTTCAGCATATTCAGGGAATCATACCCTGTGGTGCCCTGGACGGGCCACGACTCAGGCAGGTCTTCATCCGGATCAAGGATCTTCTCCAACAGGATGTACCTGTCCCCTACCCGGTCTCTCAGCCTGCCGATATACCCGGCGGGATCATAGAGACCGTCTACATGATCTATACGAAGCCCTTGAATCATTCCTTGGTCCACCAGATCAAAAAGCAGGAGATGAGTCCCCTGGAATACCACCTGCTTTTCCACCCGGACACAAATCAAATCATTGACGTTGAAAAAGCGCCTGTAATTGATTTCCTCGGTAGCGGTCTTCCAGAAAGACAACCGGTATATCTGCTCGGCGAGGAGGTCCTCCAGGCCGGCCCACGAGGCCGGATCACCGACAACCCCGTTGAACCGGTCCACGTTATCGGTCATGAACCGAGTCACCACCCCATTGTTGATGTACATCTCCCACAGGGCCCCCTTGATAAACCGGACCTGATCGTCCCGGTCCTTGTTTTCCGGCAGGGCCTTGAGGAGATACAGGATACCCAGCATCTTTATAAAATCGGGATGATCACCGCCCAGGGTCTCTTTGAGTCGATCCAGCCCCGTCGCGAGAAGCCGGCCGTACGATTCTATTTTCACAGGAAAGACAAGATCGAAATAGCGGATGGTAAAACCGTGTTCATTATAATGAAGGCGGATTTCCGCGGATTCGAGGGCCTCACCAAAGAATTTCCCCAGAAATGGGGCCAGGACCCTTCCCCGGATACTTTCATAAGGGTGGTGCCAGTTGATGTCGAAATAATCAAAATACCGGCTGTGCTCACCGTTTTCCAGGACATGGGTAAGCATCTTGTTGTCATAGTCAAATGCCATGTGATTGGGCACCATGTCCTGAATATAACCCATGTCCCGGACCTTTAATTGATCGATAAGGGCCTCAAGGTCTGCTCTGGTCCCCAGTTCGGGATTGATTTTATTGGAGTCCACCACGTCGTAGCCGTGGGGACTCCCTTTTCTGGCCTTGAATACCGGAGAGGCATAGAGGTGGGAGATCCCCAATTCCGCCAGGTAAGGAACCACCTTGGCGGCGTCACCAAACCCGAAAGCCGGTTGAAACTGGATCCTATATGTAGCCACAGGGATTTGCATTTGATGTCTCAGGATTCGAGGATTCAAGGGTTCGAGTGGTCGTCAACCCAGATGGAAAGCCTCTCTCCCAAGGACTTGAACTGCTCTACCATCAGGCCGGCCTCCTTTTCTCCTTGTGTGGTCCTTTTCTGGAGCTCTGGCAGGATGTCCTCCCATATTTTGAAATAGCGGTTTTGTACTTCCCGGAGGTTGATCTCAATAGGGAACCCCGCCAAGATGTCCAGGACCGCATTCATTTTTTCTATACCGGAGAGGTCATGTCCCTTTTTCACCATATCGCCGATCATGTATTCCAGCTTTTTTCGGACCGGCATTTCCAGGGTCTCGGCATCAAAGGAGATCCCTTCAAGGCTGGCTTTTTTCAGCCGTCCTTCCAGGTCTTCTACGTCAAGTTCGCCCTTCTCAAAGGTGCGGCGGAGTTCTTCATTGAAGACCAAGTCCGCGGCCATCTTCAGGGCCTTGGGCCTGGGGATATCCAGGTCCGTCAGAAACCGGAGCAGGGGGATATGATTCTCGTAGATCTGTTTGTACACGGCCTCTGTATCCCGGAGGGTGGGCCCGTGGACCAGGCTGAAGATCTTCCGTTGCTCATCCCGGAAGAGGTCTCTCAGGGAATAGGCTGCATTACCCAAACGCTTTTCCAGGATTTGCAGGGTCTTGGAAAAATCCGCCCGTGCAAAGACCTCGAAGACCCGGCGTACAAATGCAGGTTCGGGCTCTTCCCCCTCGCAAGGGATCACGCAACCGCTCAGATGCAATTCCCCCCAGTGAAGGATACCAAACGCATATCGGCCCGCCTCACCGGTGATCTTGGACGCCACCCGGATACGGCCCACGGCGAGGCGTGCCTTTCCCGTTTCCCCTTTCTCGTGCATCTCTCGCACAATACGATAACTCGCGACATCGGCCTCCTTGCCGTACTCTTCAAAGAGAGAACTCATGGTAAAGTGGGCGGCCGCCTTTTCCAAATTGACCACCGCCGGTTTTACGAACCGCTTATAAATATGACCCCCGTCCCGGTGTTCCGGGATATTGCTCTTGGCCTCTTCCAGGCGTTCCATGAAAAGCGGTTCCAGCTCCCGACCGAAGATATCCCAGGTCAACTGGATGACCCGGCCGGCATATTGAATTACCTGCACGGTTTCGATGCCCGAAAGCTCGTCAAAAAACCATCCGCAACTCGTGTACATGAGCATGGCATGCCTCTGGAGCTCCATTATCTTGAGCAAGGTAATCTGTTCGTCCGGGGCCAGGGACCGGGATGCATGTCTTTTGAAGAAACCGTCCATACTCGCAGGTGAACGGTCCAGAATGAGGTCAATGTAGTCATCACGGGCACTGTCCGGGTCTTTGAGCAGATCTTCGGCCTTCGCCTGGTAATCGGCTGAGAGCTCGTCCCTGAGCCAGTCTAACGCCTCCCTCAGGGGCCAGCGCCACTTTTGATTCCAGCCGGGATGGGCGCCTGTGGAGCACCCGCAATCGCTGCGCCACCGCTCTACACCGTGTACACAACTCCAGGAAGAGTTCTCGAAGATCTCCACCTCGTGGGTGGTCGGGTGCCGGTCCAGATATTCCCCATAAACCGTCAGCACTGTAGGATCCTCGTTCTCAATATACTGCAAGGCATAGGCCAGGGCCATGTCTCCCCGGTAATGGTGGTGGCCGTAACTCTCCCCGTCTGTGGCGATGTGGACAAGTTGAGGCCAGGTCCTCTCCTCGGAGAAGCCGCCCATCAACCGTTGAACCAAACTTTCGCCACTCTCCAGGAGGCCTTCAAAGGCCACGGCCCTGGAAATGGGATCGTCATAGAAAAAGAGGACGATCTCTTTGCCTGAAGGCAGGTTTTGTACGTAAGGCATGGCCGGGTCTATAGCGCCCCCACTGACCTCCTGCCATTGGCTTTCGCCCAGAGGACGGACGCGATGGGCCTGTCTGGGCGCCAGGAGGGTAAACCGGATCTCATGCTCTGCAAGCACCTCCAGGGTTTCCAGGTCCACAGCCGTCTCAGGCAGCCACATGCCCTCGGGTCTGCGTCCGAACCGGTGTTCGAAATCCCGAATCCCCCATGCAACCTGGGTGACCTTATCGCGGCGGCTGGCCAGGGGCAAAATCATGTGATTATAAGCCTGGGCCAGGGCCGAACCATGGCCGGAAAACCGCTCCCTGCTTTCCCGGTCCGCCTCCAAGACGGCCTTGTATACATCCGGGAGATGATCTTGGAGCCAGCTCAAAAGGGTGGGACCGAAGTTGAAGCTGATTTTTGCATAATTGTTGACAATCCTGGTAATACGTCCTCCTTCTCCCAGGATACGGGAGGTGGCATTGGGGGCATAGCACTCAGCTGCCACCCGTTCGTTCCAATCGTGATAAGGGTAGGCCGAATCCTGAAGTTCAATGGTTTCCAGCCATGGGTTTTCCCGGGGAGGTTGATAAAAGTGGGCGTGAATACAGATATATCTTTCCATTTCCAGGTTCCTCCATCACACGCCGGAAAGCAGGACAAAGCCGGTCGGAGAAAAAACCAGGCTCACTTCCCCGGAAGACTCAATCCGCCCGGGCACTTTGCTTCCAGGCCCGGCCCAGCACTCATCGGATGAATCCAGTTGCTTCTTCCAAGTCCCCCTGGGCAGGGATATTGTGACCGGCCGGGGTTCAAGACCGAAATGGAAGATCATGGCCTGGTGACCCGAATCATAGGGGTACTGAATGAACAAAAGCTTCTCCTCTTCAAAGGAGGTGACCACAATCCCTTCCCGGGTGGGTCGCTCCGAGGCCGTGCGTTTTCGCAGGTGGATCAGTTTCCTATACAGTTCTAAGAGGTGCCGATGGTTCTCTTTATTCATGTCATGACGATGGATCCTGGCACAGTGAAAGGTCTCTTCCGCCTGAGGGTCCGGAGGGTCGCCAACCCAGTAGAAGGCTTCAAACTCTTTGCGGCGGCCCTCCCGGACCGCCTCGACAAGTTGCGGGTCTCCATGACTGATAAAGTAGGGGAAAGGGGCCTTTTCCCCGTATTCCTCTCCCATAAACAGCAAAGGGATGAAGGGGGAAAGAAGGATCACGCCGGCGGCCAGTTTCAAGGCCTCAAAAGAAATCAGGCTGCTCAGGCGCTCCCCCTTCATCCGGTTCCCCACCTGATCGTGATTCTGGGAAAAAACCACAAAACACTGGGGCGGCATATCACCCGAGGGGCTTCCGTGCCGCTTCTTTCGATAGGAGGAGTACTCGCCTGTATAGACAAACCCCTCTTGAAAGGCCTTGGCCAGATGTTCCACCCGTCCATAGTCCTGGTAGTAACCTTCCCGCTCACCGGTCAGCAGGGCGTGAAGGGCATGGTGGAAATCTTCGTTCCAAAGGGCGTCCAGGCCCAATCCTCCACATTCGCTGGACCGGATGAGACAGGAGTCGTTGAGAGCGCTCTCCGCAATGAGGTGGACCCGGCGCTTGAGCCGCCGAGCCACGGTTTTTACGTCCTGGGCCAATTCTTTTAGAAATGGGCTGGCGGAAAAATCAAAGACGGCATGTACCGCATCCAGCCTCAAGGCGTCGACATGAAACTCCTGGATCCAGTACAGGGCGTTCTCCGTGAAAAAACGCCGCACCTCATCGCTGTAAGGGCCGTCCAGATTGACGGCCTCGCTCCAGGGGGTCTTGTAGCGATCTGTGAAATAGGGCCCATACGCCCCCAGGTAGTTTCCTTCCGGGCCCAAGTGGTTGTATACCACGTCCAAAACCACGGCCAGACCTCTCAGGTGGCAGGCGTTGACCAGGCCTTTGAGCCCCTCCGCCCCTCCGTAGGAGTCCTGGACGGCAAAAGGATAGACACCGTCATAGCCCCAATTCCTTTCCCCCGGGAATTGGGCCACAGGCATGAGTTCAAGAGCGGTCACTCCCAGGTCCTTGAGAAAATCCAGATGGGGAAGGATGGCTTCAAAGGTGCCTTCCTCGGTGAAAGTGCCCACATGAACCTCATACAGGATGTAGCGGTTCAGGGGCAATCCCTCCCAGGCCTGGTCGTCCCAGGGAAAGGAGGGATCTTCCACCCGCGACCGCCCATGGACCCCCTGGGGCTGCGAGCGGGATGCGGGATCAGGGAGTTCTCTGGATCCGTCCAACTGAAATAAGTACAAACTGCCCGGTTCCACCCCTTGTACCAGGGCCTGGAAATAGCCCTTATCACTGGGCTCAAGTTCCACCGTCCGTTCGACCGGGGACAGGATTCGCACCGCTGCCTTGTTGGCGGTGGGGGCCCAAAGCCGGAACCGGCATTGTCCGTTTCCAAGATAAACCGCCCCCACTTGGGAACCTTTCACGATTCGCCCCACTCCTTTCAAAAAAGCTTCGCCGCCACTCAAGCTTGACTTATCAGATTGCATTTTTAAATGGGTTCTATCCTGTATTTATGAAACCGCCTTGTAATTTCCAACCGGCGCGCCTAAGGTTTAGAAAGCACAAAGAATAAGGGATAAAGAAATTGCCTTCTAGAACAAACAAAAGTGCTGAAGAAAAGGCCTTTCAAGGGTTGGGACATAAACTCGTTGCCGCCACTTACAACGTTCATGAGTGGGTGGGAAAAGACGGCCGGCAAAGACCGGCCAGGGCTGTGCGGGTTATAGGGGATCTGGGGGCGGATGTGGTTGCCCTTCAGGAGGTCTCCTTTTGCCCTACGGGTCCTGGCCGGTATACCATGGAAGACCTGGCTCGACACACGCACATGCAGGTCATCCCCGGTCTGACCCTGACCAAAAAAGACGCCGATTTTGGGAATGTACTCCTTACACGACACCCCTTGCGGGACCTTCGAAAGCTGGATCTCACCTTTAAAACCAGGGAACCCAGGGGTGCCCTCATGGCGGTTCTGGATGTCCATAACGTCCCCTGTACGGTCATCGCCACCCACCTGGGGCTCCAGAGAAGGGAACGCCACCTCCAGGTCCAAGGCCTGATCAAGGAGATCAAAGCCCACGGGGCCGGACCGTTGGTTCTCATGGGCGATTTCAATGAATGGAACACCTTCAGCGGTGCCCTCAGGATATTGAAAGCACACTTTGGTAAGGGGCCCACACCCCCCACCTATCCGGCACGATGTCCGGTTTTGGGCCTGGACCGGATTATGGTGGAGCCCATAAAGGCCCTCCAAAAGGTCCTGGTCTTAAAAACGCCTCTTACACGGTTCGCCTCGGATCATCTTCCGGTCAAGGCCTTTATCCGGCTTTCATAGCCCTTTATTTCGATCTCCCACAAAAGGAGACAAAATAGGGGATGGACCCCATTTACCTGGTCCTATCATTTTAGTTCTATGAGACCAGAAAGATGGGGCCCAAAGGAGAGCGGTTTTTTATGAACCTCATATCCCGATTACAATACCTGCTGATTATAGCCCTTGCCCTGGGGCTGTCCCTGCCGGACGGCTCGAAGGCGACTCTCAAGGAACGGGTGACCGAGGTGGAGTTTGCTAACGGGTTTAAGGCCCTCCTGGCGGAAAACCCCGGGGACCCGGTCATCAGTTTTCAGATCTGGTACCGGGTCGGTTCCAGGAACGAAACCTGGGGGCAGACCGGTCTTTCCCACCTCCTGGAACATATGATGTTTAAGGGCACCTCCCAATACGGTCCGGGTGCATTTGACCGGGTGATCCAGGAAAACGGGGGCATTCTCAATGCCATGACCTCCCGAGACTTTACCGTGTACTTTGAAAACATCAGTGCAGACCGGTTCAAGATCCCCATGAGGCTCGAGGCGGACCGGATGACCAACCCCGGGCCTCTCTTTTTGAGGGACTTTATGCAACCGCCTTTCAACAACATCCTTACCACTGGCCCGTCATTGGATGGATGCAGGACATCCAGAACCTGAAACTCAAGGACCTCAAGGACTACTACAATACCTATTACCATCCCGCCAATGCCTTTGTGGTAGTCGCGGGCCGTTTCCAAAAAGAGGGTTTTACTAAGGCCCTGGAGAAATCTTTTGGTTCCATTCCCAGGGGGAAAAAGCCTGTGAAGAGGAGGTTTTTGGAGCCGGCCCAAAGGGGTGAACGCAAAATCCATGCAAAAAGAAAGGCTTCTATGCCCTTTCTCGTGATGGGCTTTCGGGTGCCCAATCTCCACCACCCTGACAGTTATGTACTGGAGGTGCTCTCATCCATTTTGGGAGGAGGCAAGAGCGGGCGGTTGCAAAAAACCCTGGTGAGGGAAAAAGCCTTGGCAAGCAGGATAGGGGTGGATCATCCCTTGCTTTCCGTGGATTCGGGATCCCGAAGAGATCCAGACGGCAAAGAGGGATTGGCCCGCCTGACGGCCAAAAGCCTCCTTTTGGGTACTGACCAAAAGTCGGCGAATGAATACCTTTATTTTTAGGAGGATTACCAGAGCAAGATCCTACAATACGAAGAAGGCGATACCATCCTTTTCCTGGTAAAGCGAGGGGAAACGACCCTTTATGTAACGGTGGAGGTGCAGTAATAAGGGACTTATGAGTAGCTGCCCTGGGGGAGGGTTTACTGTTGGACAAGCGGCCACCAGGCCTGAATCACAGTTCCCTTCCGTTTCTCTGACCACATCTCAAGACTGCCGTTGGCCAGTGTCGCCCGCTCCTTCATGCCCTCCAGCCCCATGCCGCTCCCGGACGATACATCAAAGGCGTTGCCCTCGCAGTCAAAGCCCCGGCCGTTATCCTTAATAAGAAGTTCAATGCCCTTTTCCGTCTTCCCCAGCTTCAGGAGGGTATTATCGGCACCGCTGTGTTTGGACGCATTGTTAAGGGCTTCCTGGGCGATCCTGTAAATGACGATTTTCAACGGCTCAGGGATATCTTCTTCCCTGGCCTCCAATCGGGTCTCCGTCCGGATATGGCTGCACGCCGCCTCAAATTCCCGGCCCAGGGAGCGGAGGGCGGGGATAAGGCCCAGGTCGTCCAGGACCGAAGGCCTCAAGTTGGCGGATATCCTCTGGCTTTCTTCAATGGTCTCTTCCACCATCTCGATAATCTGTTCCAGGGATATCCCCTCCGGCGCTTCCTGGTTTCGGTCCATGGTACGGAGCTTTTGCTCCAAGGCGTATCTTATGGCCGTGAGGCTCGAACCGAGGCTGTCGTGGAGTTCCCGGGCAAGAAGTTTGCGTTCTTTCTCTTGGGCTTCAATAAGCTTTCTTGAAAGGTCATGCAGCTTTTGCTTTGATTCCCTGAGGGCCCGGAGGTTCCGGGAACGGTCAATGGCATAACGAATACACCGTTCCAGGAAGGTGGCGCCGAAGCTGCCCTTTTCCAGGTAATCGGAAGCCCCCTGTCTCATTGCTTCCATGTCCAGGTTGTAATTTCCATGGCCCGTTAAAAAGATCACCGGAATATCTGGATAGATTTGCCGCAATTCCCGGAGAATTTGAAGACCGTCGCTTTTACCCAGCCGATAATCCAGAAGACAGACATCAAAATCGGTCTTCGATGCCTTGTGAAAGGCCTCCTCGGGGTTGGTGGCCCAATGCACTTCAAAGCGGGTTTTTTTAACCGACGATAAAAGATCATTGACGATCACATAGTCGTCTTCGTCGTCATCCACCAGGAGCACGGTGATTCTCTCTCGTTTCAACATAACCCTACCACTTGGCAAATCTCCATGGTCCTCAATTGAAATCCTCCTTCTTAAGCAACCCAATCAACGGCGGCCACTGTGGCTGCCTGCTCTACAGGCAGCCTGATAATGAAAGTGCTGCCTACTCCCGGTTCGCTTTCGGCCGTGATGTCGCCTCCATGCCTGTCTACGATCTTACGGCAGATGGCAAGGCCGATACCCACGCCCGCATAGGCGCTTCGGCCATGGAGGCGCTGAAAGGCCAAAAAGATGCGATCCAGGTATCTCTTTTCAAAACCAATGCCGTTGTCCCTCAACCTGATTTCGCACCGGTCGTCAAAAGGGGTCCCTTGGAATCCCTTCCCATCTGCCGGGGGTGAGGCCCATATTTTGATTTTCGGGATGTTTCCTTCCTTTTGAAATTTGAGGCCGTTTGCAATAATGTTTTGCATAAGCTGTAACATTTGCTGGGGGTCCGCTTCGATAAGGGGGAGCTTTCCCACCGCTATTTCCGCCCCCTTTTGGTCAATGACCCCCTCCAGATTGGACAAGGCCTCCCTGGTGACGGCCTCCATGTCCACGGTTTGAAAAGGCCTGGCCTGGGTGGTGATTCGTGAATAGGATAGGAGGGACTCAATCAGGGTCCTCATCCGGCCGGCCGCCTTTACCATGCGGTCGAGATAATCATAGGCGTCGGGAGGAATCACCCGGGTAAATTTTTTTCGCAAAAGCTCGCCAAAAGTCTGAATCTTTCTTAGTGGCTCCTGAAGGTCATGGGAGGCCACATAGGCGAACTCCTCCAGTTCCTGATTGCTCCTCTCCAGCTCTTTTATGTAAAGCTGGACCCTTTCTTCGGCCTCCTTTCGGTCGGTCACATCCACAAGGGTAAGTATGAGGGATTGGACCCGGCCTTTTTGGTCCTTTATGGGTAAAAGGCTCCAGTCCCAGTAAGTAACCCCTACACCGGGTTTGTCCGGATATTCGAAGGGTTTTGCAAAGGTATGGTAGGGCCTTCCTGTTTCCACCACTCTTCGGAAAATGGCCTCATTTTCCTGGTGGGGGAAAAGCTCGAAGTGATTTTTTCCCACAAAATATTCCGGGCATTGTGCGGATATGTCTGCGTAGGCC
>CAZNLL010000070.1:0-19394 GCA_964573885.1 uncultured Desulfobacteraceae bacterium
CTGCCCCACAACAAGGCGGGCAGTGATTTCCAACTCAAGACAAACGGCCACTACCGCGTGGTTCCCGAGGGGGATCGCATCCTCCAGAGCAGAGGGGCGGTGATCAAACGCGTGGGGTTGAGCCAATTATATTTGGTGATGTGCGAAGAAAATGAGGCCATCTCTTAAAAAGGCAAGGTCTGTCCTGAATATCTTTATTTTCTAAAGCACGGCCAGTAAGGGGCGAGTTCCTTTTTGATCAGGGAAATGATTTCTTTGGCCTCCTTTAATTTTTGATGTGGTTTAACGTTCACCGGAAGGGTTTCTTCTTCGAGATCAATCCGAACCCCCGTAAGCCCTGAAATGGAGGCCAGCCAACCCAATGACACGTTGTGGGGGTCAGGGCTGTACCCTGAGCCTACAAAATCCACTATTTTGCCTTCACACAGGCTGGATGCCAACTGTCCCATCTTTTCGCCGATCAACCTGATACCTTTCCGGGTCAATCCCATATTTGTTATCTGATCCAGGAAGTGAGTGTCACAGCCGTCCACCAGCAATACGATTTGCGGCATAAAGGTTTCACTGAGCGGGAAAAGGATCTCATCTATAATAATTTCATAGGCGGTATCTCCGGCTCTGGGAGGGAGAGGAATATTCACCGAATAGCCCTTGCCTGAGGCGTTGCCGATTTCATGGATGAAGCCTTTTCCAGGATAGAGTGTCAAGGGATGCTGGTGAAGGGAGATAAAGAGAACCCGGGGATCATCGGAAAAGATTTCATAAATGCCGTCTCCGGCGTGGGCGTCTGTATCCACAATCAATATCCTTTCAATGCCGAAATTCTGCAGGAGATTTGCTGCACAAATACCGATGTCACTGAAGACGCCAAACCCCTTTTCCCGGTCTCGGGTGGCGTGTTGCACCCCTCCACCAATCACAAAGGCCTTTTCATACCTTCCAGTCTGGACCATCTCACCGGCAAGCTTTCCAGCCCCTGCCAGCAACTTAGTGGCGCGGACAAACGCGGGAGACAGGGGGGTGTCATGGGGATCCATGCTGTGACACTGTTCAATCCGTCGAATGTACTCCTGGGTGTGAATGAGCCTAAGGTCTTCTTCTGTGGCATAGGAGGGGGCCACAATGTCAAAATGGGGATGGTCGCCCAGTTTTTTGTGAAAAAGGTCGATGAAATCCTGGTACCTGTCCTCTGTGAGTACATGCCCGAGATCATATTCCTTCAGTCTTTCATCGTACACGATGGCAAATTGCTTCAATGGTACCTCCCCTGAGTCCTGTATCTGGCTTAATGGAGCAGAGGATTCAAATTTATTGGTATTCTTGAAGGCATTCCTGGAGTGTTACAAAAAAGGTGTTTCGGGTTTTCTCTAGATGTAATGCTTCCCTGTAATCAAGGGTGGCGGTGTCTTGATGTTTAAATCGGTCCGGCTCAACCTGTAAGGCATAAGAATTGATCTGTCTCTTCCAAAACCACTCCGCGCAACAAAACTGGATGTTTTCCGGATCTATGGCCGTGATGCCCTGCAGGGCCTTAAGCAATCCTTTCCCCGAATGGCTGTTTTCAACACAGAGGCAGAGGTAGGCGATCCTGTATTTCACTCTGACAATGGTATGAGTAAGGGGCAGGGGCTCCAGATTATGAGGATCCTTCTGACCGGGGTAAAGGAAATGGCCGTAACAGCTCTGTAAGGTGAAGCAATAAGGCAAGGCGTTAAGGGCGTTAAGGATGTCGATGATGGGGGCGTCGATGACGGCGTCCTTCAAGGCGGTGAGGGTCCTTTGCCTTTGGCTTTGAAAAGCGGGGTTTTCCACCAATGCTTTAGGGTCGGTAAAAGTCTCCAAGGGTCCTGTCCCTTCAGATTCCCGAAGAAGCCTTAAGGATTTTTTCAAACGCCATTTGATTAAAGAGCTTGTGAGGGTCGGTTGTCTTGGTGATTTTCATTTCCAGCAGGGCGCCTTCAAAAGCCATCAGAATAAAGGCGGAGGTTTCTTGTATATCCAGATCTTCCGGGATTTCCCCCTGGGCCCGGGCGGTCTCCAGACACCCGGCGATTTTTGCCTTTATGCGCTCAAACACCTCCCTCAGTTTAAGACGGAAGTTATTGTTCAGGTCTCCCATTTCCAGGGAGAGGTTGCCAAAGGGTCATCCCCCCTTGAAGGCGTTCTTCTCGAAAGATGAAACCTGGGAGTCGAAGAAATGTCTCAACCTCTGGAGGGGAGACCTGGTGGAGCCCCCTAAATACCGGTCAATTTGCTCAAAATAGGAACGGGCGTAATAGTCAATGAGTTGGAGGCCAAAGTCCTCTTTATTCTTAAAATAGAAGTAAAAGGAACCTTTGGGTATGCCGGCGGCGGCCAGCACTTCCTGCAAGCCGGTGGCATTAAAGCCCTTCTTGTGGACCTTTCTGGCGCCTTCCCTGAGAATCCTCATCCTCGTATCCGTTGCCATGGGTCAATGCTCACCGGGGATGGTAACCTAAGACACCATCTCTTCAATGATTTCCTTCACTGGTTTTATTTCCCTGATCAAGGCGCTGACCTGGCCGCCGCCGGCCGGGAACAGATCAAAGTCTCCGGATTTCCAGGCCTTTCCCATTTCGGGCATTTTATAGGCTTGAGAAAGATCCACACTGGGGTCGGCCATCCTCTGTGCCAGCTTGGTATTGATGATGACGCGGACCTTCATGCCGCCCAAAGGGAGTAAGGTCGTTCCGCCATCGGGGCAATTCAAGATCGCCTCTTTCCACGCCTGAGCGGCCGGGCTTTCCGCTGCACTCAGAAAGCGGGTCCCGATCTGGACCCCCTGGGCGCCCAGGGCCAGGGCGGCCTTGAAACCACGGGCGTCGGCAATGGCGCCGGCTGCGGCTACGGGCAGGTCCACATGGTCGCAGACCAAGGGAATAAGTACCATGTTGGAAGATTCCGGATTCGGGGAACGAAGGCCCCCGGATTCGGCCCCGGAGACGACTAATCCGTCTACCTGGGCCTCAGCCGCCTTCATGGCAAAGGAAAAATCAAGGCACACATGAAGGCCTTTCATTCCGAGTTCATGGATCCTGGGATAGATCTTCTTTGGGGCGCCGGCCGACGTGGTGATCGTTTTGACCCCGGCCTCGGCCAGGAGCTCAAGGATCTGCTCATTGGCCGGGTTCATGGCGATCATGAGATTGGCCCCAAAGGGCTTGTCCGTGAGTTCACGGATCTCGTTGATCATCCTCTGGATTGTATCGAGGTCTCTCAAAAAGCCCAGGGCCAGCATGCCGAAGCCTCCGGCCTCACAGACGGCAGCCACCATTTTAGGATGGTTCAGTTCGCCGATAGGCCCCTGAATGACGGGGTATTTGCTTCCCAGCAAAGACAATAAATCAGACATGTCCCCTTACCTTCCTTTCTTTGATTTAAGCATCCCTGAATGTCCTGCTTAATGTGATAATAGACCGGTCGTCTATATTTTACAAGCTTTTTTTGAAGGAATGCCGAAAAGGGCTGTGTCCACAAATGCGCTGTCGCCCCAGCTGGAATCCACCGGCGCGATTTATGCGCCCAGGAATCAGTTTCGTGGGCCTTAAGGCGGTAAAAGGGCAGCTTTACAGAATGGCCTACAGATCCCTGGCGATGAGAGTTCGCATGATCTGGCTGGTTCCCCCTCCGATGGTGCCCATGAGGGCATTGCGGAGATTCCTCTGCATGTCAAACTCCATGGTGTAGCCGTAGCCCCCTAAGATCTGCATCCCGTTTATGGCGATTTTCTTGGACACCTCGGAAGCCATGAGCTTTGCCATGGCGGCCTCCTTCCTGCAAGGGAGGTCCCGGCTTCGAAGCCACGCGGCATAATAGACCAGGAGCCGGGCCGCTTCCAGTTCCGTGGCCAGGTCCGCCAGGGTGTGACCGATCCCCTGAAATTTTATGATTCTCTGCCCGAACTGCTCCCGCTCTTTGGCATAGTGAACCGCCTCACTGAGGCTCAATGCACCCTCACCGATATGCTTGGCCGCCAGCATGATACGTTCATTGTCCAGGTGACGGACGATTTGTTCCCACCCTTTATTCAGGCCCTCTTCGCCCCCTAAAATCTCTTGCTCAGGGACCTCCACGTCCTCAAAGACCACCTCGCAGAAAGGGATGGCCTTTGTACCGAGTTTGTCAATGGGCCGGGCGCTGAAACCCGGTGAGACAGTGTCTACGATGAACATGGTGAGGCCCTCGTGTTTCCTCCCGGCCTGGGGCTCTGTCCGTGCCAGGGTAATCACGCGGTGGGCAAATGTGGCACCGCTCGTGAACACTTTGGTCCCGTTGAGCACGTAGACATCCTTCCTTTTCAGGGCGGTGGTCCGGACGGCGGCCGCATCCGAACCAGCCTCGGATTCAGTAAGGCCAAGGGCGCAGATCATGTCGCCCTGGATGATCTTGGGCAGATAAAAGGCCTTCTGGGAAGTGCTTCCATTGTACTGGATCTGCTGACCTGAAAATCCGACCAGAAGTTCATATGAACCCACTGCGGCAAACCCGATGCGGGCCAGTTCTTCCAAGACAATGACGAAATCAACCGTATTTCCCCCGTACCCGCCGTATTGCTCTGAGAAGGGCGTGCCCAAAAGGCCCATTCGGGCCATTTTTTTCACCAGTTCAAAGGGAAAGACTCCCTTCTCATCACACTCCCGCTCATTTTCTTTAGACCACTCCCTGGCAAGAAATTTCCGGACACTGTCCCTCAAGAGCCGCTGCTCCTCTGTAAAATAAAAATCCACCTTCAACCTCCACGGAGATTTTGAAAGGCATTCTTATCACCTGACCTATCGGCCATCAAGGATTATGTTCGATCAAACCCTGTACTCCCATGACGTTTTTTCTTAATTCACAGGAGTTCCCCTTGCCGTTCTTTGAACGTAAAAGGGCCTTGAGCGGGCAATAAGAAAGTGTATATACTGCAATATTGCGGTGAAAAACCATTCGTGACCTGAGCGAAGTGAGAAAAGTGGAAGACAGGGATAAGGGGATCTCGCGACAGGGTTAAGAGAGAAGTTTTCATTGTCCTTACAAGAGAGGATCACACATATTGAATCCCGTTTGGCCGGGGCCATGATCCGGGACAGGCATGAGATATGGCCGAGGCTCAGGCTTCTGAAAAGAGGGGCGGCCCGGGCCAAACAGGACAAAAGACTCGTGGAGCGTCTGTCGGTCCTGGAAAATCTGGTGGAGGCTTCCTGCAGGAGACAAGAGGCCCGGCTTCACCACCAACCCGGGATCTCTTATCCCCGGGACCTTCCCATTTTTGACCGGAAGGAGGCCATTGTCCGTGCGGTCGGAGAAAACCAGGTGGTGATTGTATCGGGTGATACGGGGTCGGGGAAGAGCACCCAGATCCCCAAGATGTGCCTGGAGGCGGGACAGGGGATTGCAGGCGTGATCGGTTGCACCCAGCCCAGGAGGATCGCCGCCACCACCATCGGGCGACGCATTGCCGAGGAACTGGGCCAGGACCTGGGAAAGGCCGTGGGGTACAAGGTCCGGTTTACGGATAGGACAAGCCCCCAGGCCTATATCAAAATTATGACCGATGGCATTCTCCTGGCCGAGACCCAGCAAGACCCCCTCCTCGCACAATACGACACCCTTATCATTGACGAGGCCCATGAAAGGAGTGTCAATATCGATTTTGTCCTCGGGATCCTTAAGACGCTCCTTCCCAAGCGAAAGGAGCTCAAGGTCATCATTACCTCGGCCACCCTGGATACGGAGAAATTCTCCGCTGCCTTTAATGATGCCCCGGTGGTGGAGGTGGCGGGGCGCATGTACCCGGTCACCGTGGAGTATAAGCCGCTGGATCCTGATCTGGAAGAGGCGGGGGAGGTCACCTATGTGGATGGGGCGGTGAAGGCGGTGGAGGACCTGAGGAGAAAGCGGCGACTGGGGGATATCCTCATTTTTATGCCCACGGAGCAAGACATCCGCGAGACCTGCGAGCTCTTGGAGGCCAGGCGGTTTGCCGGGGCCAGGGTGCTGCCCCTCTTTGCCAGGCTTCCGGCCCGGGAGCAGCAGCGGGTCTTTTCCTCTTCATCGGGCCAGAAGATCGTGGTGGCCACCAACGTGGCCGAGACCTCTCTGACCATCCCGGGCATCCGTTATGTGATAGATACGGGTCTGGCCCGTATCCCCCGTTATGTGGCCAGGACGCGTACCAGCAGCCTCCCCATATGCCCCATCTCACGGAGCAGCGCGGACCAGAGAAAAGGCCGATGCGGACGGGTAAAAAAGGGCACATGCATCCGGCTCTATTCAGAGGAGGATTATGAAACCCGCCCTGAGTTCACCCCGCCCGAGATCTTGCGATCAAACCTGGCCGAGGTCATTCTCCGCATGCTTTCCCTCAACCTGGGCCGTATCAAGGACTTCCCTTTTGTGGACCCACCCAACCCCAGGAGCATCAAGGACGGTTTTGATCTACTCCGTGAACTGGGGGCCATCGAGCCGAAGGGCAACGGCCATGTAATCACGAAAATGGGCCGTCACATGGCCCGGCTTCCCATGGACCCGAGAATTTCCCGTATGATGCTTGAGGCCCGGAAAGAGGGGTGCATGGGGGAGGTGGCGGTCATCGCTTCGGCCCTGAGCATCCAGGACCCAAAAGAGAGGCCCGCGGACAAGACGGCCCGGGCGGACCAGGCCCACGGGTCCTTTAAAGACCCGGACTCTGACTTCCTCACCCTTCTCAATATCTGGGACCGTTACCACCGCACATGGGAGTCTCTCAAGACCCAAAATAAGATGCGAAGATTCTGCAAGGACCACTTTCTCTCTTTTATGCGTATGCGGGAGTGGCGGGACGTGCACGAACAGGTGACCACCATCCTCAAGGAGCAGGGCATCAAGCTCCAGGAAGGTCCCCGGAATCAAAAAGACAAGGTTCCCCTTTCCCGTTATGCCCGAATACATCGCTCCATTCTAAGCGGCTACCTCTCCAATATCGCCCAGAAAAAGGATAAAAACATCTATCTGGCCGCCAGGGGAAGGGAGGTGATGATCTTTCCCGGCTCAACCCTGTTTAATCAGGGATGCCCCTGGATCGTGGCCGCTGAAATGGTCAAGACCAGCAGGCTCTTCGCCCGCACCGCCGCTCGAATTGATGAGGACTGGTTGGAGGCCCTGGGGGGAGATCTTTCTAAATCGAGCTACTCCGGGCCGCACTGGGAAAAAAACCGGGGCGAAGTCCGGGCCTATGAACAGGTGACCCTTTACGGTCTGGTTATAGTTCCCAGACGACCCGTATCCTATGGGCCTCTCTTTCCCGAGGAGGCGCACAGGATCTTTGTCCGCTCCGGGCTGGTTGAAGACCAGGTAAAGGAGCGGTTCCCCTTTCTCGAACACAACCGGGCGCTAAAAGAGGGGCTGGCCACCGTGGAGGACAAGATTAGACGGCGCAACATCCTGGTGAGTGAAGAGGCCATGGCGCGCTTCTATTCAGAGAGGCTTCAGGGGGTATATGACATTGCAGGGCTGCGAAAACGGATCAGGGAACGGGGAGGAGACGGCTTTCTTAAAATGGATGAAGACGACCTCCTTCTTAACAGGCCGGGGAAGGGCCTTTTGGACCGGTATCCAGACAAGATGACTGTAGGAGATCAGGATTTCCGTTTTTCCTACAAGTTCTCTCCGGGCGCAGACACAGATGGGGTTACCATCAAGATCCCGACCACCCTGGCCTCGCGCTTTCCTGTGGAACGGCTTGAATGGGTGGTACCAGGCCTTTACAAGGAGAAGATCACGGCCCTGATCAAGGGATTACCCAAGCGATACCGCAGACGGCTCGTACCTGTCTCCAAAAAGGTGGATATTATCGAGGCGGAAATGGGGCGTACGAATGAACCCCTTGTGACGGCCCTGGCCCGCTTTATCTATCAGAGGTTCGGCGTGGACATCCCCGCATCCGAATGGCCGGACCAGGATCTTCCCGATCATTTGAAGATAAGAGTGGCCATTACGGATCACAAGGGCCGCGAACTCGAGGCGGGACGGGATCCGGTTCTTCTCACAAGGAAGGGCCGGGCGCCTGCAGCCGAGGTGGAGGAATTGGGACTTTGGCGGTCTGCCCGGGAGCAATGGGAGAGGACGGGTATCACCACCTGGGATTTCGGAACCCTCCCGGAGCAGCTCGCCCTGGGACCCAATCTGGCGGCCTACCCCGGCCTGTCCCTGGAAGAGGACTCCGTGGCCATTCGTCTCTTTACGAGCCCGGCAGAGGCCTTGGGATGTCACAAAAAGGGAGTGGAGGCCCTGTTTCGCCTGGCCCTCAAGAAGGAACTCAAGTTTCTTAAACGGGGGATCAGCCTGCCCGAGCGGGTTGCGCCCTGGGCGGTTGCTTTCGGAGGCCGTAAGGCTTTAGAGGGGGCTGTCTTCGAGAGCCTGATGCACCGTCTTTTTCGCCTCCATATCCGGAGTCCCGAGGCCTTCAGCCGACATCTCAAGGGCATACGTCCAAGCCTTGACCCGGAGGCCAAGGGGCTTCTTGATCTGACGGGCAAGGTTTTGGAGGCCTTTCACCGGACCCACACCACCCTTCACACTTTGGATGAGGCCAATCGGTCAAACAGGGCCCTGCTGGGGATCTTGGGCCGGATTCGCGGACACCTTAAGTCCCTGGTGCCCCAGGATTTTGTACAACGCTATTCCATGGACCGGCTCGCCCACCTTCCCCGGTACCTGAAGGCCATGGAATTGAGGGCCGAGAGGGCGGCTCACGCTGTGGAAAGAGACCGGAAAAAGGCGGCTTTGGCGGAAACCTTTGTGCAAACCTTGGAGGAGCTGAAAACCGAATTATCGGCCCACAGCTCCCAGGAGAAGCGGGAAGCGCTGGAGGCCTTTGAATGGACGGTAGAGGAGTACAAGGTGTCTCTCTTTGCCCAGGAACTCAAGACACCCTTTCCTGTTTCCGCAAAACGTTTGCAAAAAAAGGCCGATGAGATAAAAAGGATGGTGTAAGTGATATTTCACGATAGATGGAAGGGGAATGGGGATGGTTGAGAAAGAGGGCGCCAAGGGTCTACGCAAGCGGGTTGACGAACTGGAAGAGGAAGTCTCCAGGCTCCAAGGCGTTGAACGGGCCCTTCGAAGGTCCCAAAGACGCCTTAGGATCCTGTTGGACTTTTTACCCTCCGCCCTAGCCATCCTCCAAGTGGACGGCCGGGTCTATTATCTGAACCGCAGCTTTACCGAGCTCTTCGGATGGACCCTGGAAGAACTTGAGGGAGGACATATCCCCTTTGTGCCCCCGGGACTCGAGGCGGAGGCAAATGAGATCCTCCTACGTCTTGTCCGGGAAAAGGTCTTTCTCAGGTATGAGACCCGGCGCCTGACCAAGGACGGCGGCATGCTGGATGTGGTCCTGAGGGCGGGGTTCCATGAGGAATCGGAAGAGGAGCCGGCCCGACTTCTCATGACCTTCCGGGACGTAACCCAGCCCAGGCGAATCGCCCGGATCAACGAGACCATCCTCCGCATCAGTACGGCCCTGCCCGAATATCCGGATCTGGAAGAGCTCCTGGATTATATTGACAGTGAGGTCAAGGAACTCCTGGGTACGGAAGGGTCGGTGGTGATCCTCCTGGATGAGGAGAAGCAGGAACTCTTTGTCCTGGGTGCGGCCTATGACGACACAGCCACGGAAAAGCGGGCAAAAGAGATCCGCTTTAAAATGAACCAGCTTGTGGCAGGGGAGGTCATTGAGAAAGGTGAACCCATTATTGTCTCCGACACCACCCAGGATGAGGCCCTCCACAGGGCCAGGGACAGGCGGCTGGGATATGAGACCCGGAACCTGCTTCTTGTACCCCTGAGGAGCAGTGAGCGCATCATCGGGGTCCTGTGCGCCATTAACAAAAAAGAGGGCGCCTTCGACCATACGGATGTAGAGCTCTTGAACACGATCGCCGGGACTGTGGCCTTGTCCGTTGAAAACGCCCGGGTCACCAAGGAACTCCGAAAGGCCTACCGGGAGGTTAAGAGCCTTAACCGGGCCAAGGACAGGGTGATTCACCACCTCTCCCATGAGCTGAAAACGCCTGTTTCCATTGTAATAGGTTCTCTGCGGATACTGGTAAGGACCCTTTCAGCGGCCCTGCCTGAAAAGGCCTGGAAAGACAATGTGGATCGAATAAGAAGGAACCTGGATCGCATTGTGGATCTGCAGTACGAGGTGACCGATATTATGCAGGACCATGATTACCGGGCCTATGATGTGCTTTCTCTCCTCCTTGAGCAGTGCGCGGACGAGATCGAGGTCCTCGTGGCTGAAGAGGGAGGCAGGGAGGGCATTGTCAAAAGGGTGAGGGAGAGGATCGAGGAAATATTCGGTCCCAAAGAGGCCCAACCCCAGGAGATCCGGCTCCATGAATTTGTGCGGGAAAGGCTGGAGGCCCTGAAGCCGTCCTTTACCCATCGCGAGGTGGAGGTCAAGACCTGCCTCGAGCCGGCCCCGGCCCTTTACATACCCCGGGATCCCCTGGGCAAGGTGGTGGACGGGCTGGTCAGGAATGCCATAGAAAACACCCCCGACGAGGGCAGGATCGAGGTGGTGGTCCGGAAACGGGGCCCAGGCACGGAACTCATCGTACGCGACTGGGGGGTGGGCATTGTGGAAGAGGCCCAGAGACGCGTTTTTGAGGGGTTTTTCGCCACCCAGGACCCCATTTATTATTCCTCCAAAAGGCCCTTTGATTTTAATGCCGGGGGAAAGGGGGCCGATCTTCTAAGGATGAAAATTTTCTCGGAACGCTACCATTTTAAGATTACCATGTCCTCGAACCGGTGCAGGACCATCCCCGCCGAGCAGGATGCGTGTCCCGGGAGGATCAGTGATTGCAACTTTTGCAAAAACAAAGAGGATTGTTACGCGAGCGGGGGTACCACCTTTACCCTGTTTTTTCCCGGTGTAGGAGCGCACGCTGCTGGTCTGGAGGGCAATGGGAATCCCAATGGAATTGGGGCTTGACTATTTAATCCGGGTGCGGCATTAAGCCGGTGGGTCCTGAAAATTGATTTGGATTGAGATCCATGTTGGAACCTGAAAAAGTTGGCGGCAACAGGCGATTTGATATCCTGGGAGAGTTGCAGCGGGACGAGACGCTCCTCACCATCCGTGTGAGGGACAAAAACTACTCGCAACTGACGGTGGTCACCGATGTGGGCAGCAAGAAGGGTGAGCCCTATTTCCTTATCGACTATCCCAGGGGATTCGATGAAGCCGTGGTCTGGCAAAAAGAATGGCGCCTGGAGTTTGAGTTTACACCCAGGGACGGGGTCCTCCATAAATTCGTTACCACGGGGGGAGAAATCCAGGGAGGTGAGGTATGGGTCAGGTTCCCGGAGGTTATCGAACGGCATCAGAGAAGAAATGATTTCCGCCTGGACGCCCCCTTGGGGACCAGACTTCATATTCCCCTGGAGGATACGGCAAGGGTGATGAGCGTCATCGACGTAAGCAGGGGGGGAGCCCTGGTGACCCTGGAGAGGGGCGTCGAGCAAAAACCCACTTTTAAACAGGGTCAGGGGATCAGGGACCTGGAATTGGAATTCCCCTCGAAAAAAGAGGAACTAAAGATCAAAATCAAAAAGGCCCGGGTTTTGAGGTTGGAAAAGGGACCTCACAAGGCCAGGTACCGCTATGCCTTGCAATTCATGGACGTGGAAAAGCGTGAAGAGAGACGCCTCACCAAGCTCATCTACCACTTCGAGACCCTCTTTCTTAGGGAAAGGCTCAAGACGGATTTTTGATTTCGCCTGGACAGGCCTTTTTACTCGGAGAAGTGAAATCGCCGCACAAGCTCATTGTACCAGCTAAAGTCGATGATCCTGTCGTGCTGGAGCCTTCCGACTACAATGCCCGGGGCGATGCCGAGCTCGGCGGCAAAGTTTTGAACCGCCTTTCTGGTAGGGCGGCCCCGGTCCTGAGTAAAGCGCTTATAGTCTCCTTCGGGGATCAGGAGGTGGGCTGCAAAGCGATCGGCCTCTATTTCTTCCCTGTTGTGTTCCAGGCCTTGTTCCTCGATGAAAACGGTCTTTTTCCCGTGGAGCTGGATGTGCCCTGCCTCGTGGAAGAAGGTGAACCAGAAGTGGTCATCCCTTTTATGACGAAGACTGAGCATGATCAGGGCCTTGTCCTTGCTGAGCCAGCGTGTGGCCCCGCTCAGATGGGTCCTGGGTAATTCCGGGACCATGACCAGGGCCACCCCGGCCCTGCGGCAGCGCTCTTTCATCCGGGGGACAAAGGCCCTGGGAAGGGTTGTGGTCATGTTTCTGATCTCTGTCAGGGCCGAGCCAAAGGCGTCTCTGTCAAAAGGGGAAGTATCGATGCCCTGGGCGATGCGTTCACCGATCCTGAGCCAGGCGGCTACAGATTCTGGTGCGGCCTGAAAGGATGGAGACCGGCGATAGGCGACTGACATTTTCTGAAAACGCTTTTCCCAGGCTTGGATAGAGCCCACTCCGAAAAAGGCGAGAAGCCCCTCTATCTGGTTCACCGGTCCTTTTCCAGAGGGAATTAATCCCCGTTTTATAAGTTCCCGCACCGGAAACCGTCTGGCCCAGGCCTTCTGCTTTTCCAGTTTTTCGCGAACCTTGAAGTGGGCCTCGTGAAGTCGGCTGAAGGCCTCCAGGTTGTTCCACACGGCGGCGGAGACACCCAGGACCCGTTCAAATTGGATGGCCGTTTCCGGAGTAACCGGGGCCTTACCGTGGATGATCTGGCTCACGGTTTTTGCCGAGAGGCCGCATCTTTCGGCAAACGCGCTCTTCTTGATTCCCCGGGACTCAAGGGTTTCTTCCAGGATTTCTCCGGGGGTGACGGCATAGTCGGGAGTGAACCCGTCTGTGGCAGGTGTCGGCATCAGTGATAATCCTCTATGGCCACAATGGTGATGGCCGTAATCTTTTCCAGGTCGAGGCCCCCGTTCTCTCGCAGGGGAAGGGGGTTGTGATTGGGCTCGAAGACCACGCGATATGGATGTTTGAGATCAACGGCGAAACGGATTTTGCTTGGCCCTTTAAGTTGATGCCTTCTCTCCGGGGGAAGATAGGACACGCTGGCCAGGGTAGGCGCAGCCTTGAGCACCATCATGCGGCGTTTAATGAACGCCGCAAGATCCGCCTTGAATTGCCTCTTAAGTGTCTTTTCAGAGCTGAGGGTTTTTGCCAGCTTTTGGCTTTTAAAAGTAATATGCATTCCTAAAATATTTTACGGGATAAGTAAAGACTTTTTTGTTCTCCCCTTCTGATCAAGAAGAAAAACAAAACGCTCTGGAGGCGGGATGAGGCGGTCTGGGGTCTCTATTCGCAGGGAAGAGAACAGGCCTTAACATAGCCTAACTTTTTAAAAAATCAAGGATTATTCTTCTTGTCTTTGAGGTGGCTCGCCATGGGAGGGGGTAAAGGGCTCACAGCCCAAGGTAGGTCTTGCGCAGGACCTCGTCTTTGAGCAGGTCCTGGCCTTTTCCCTGGGCAATGATCTTGCCGGAGGAGAGGACATAGTTGCGGGTGGCCATCTTAAAGACCGTACTCACCTCCTGTTCTATCAAGAGAAGGGTGATGCCCAGGTTCCGGACCTCTGCAATCTTTTGGAACACCTCGGCACGGAGTTTGGGCGCCAGACCGGTGGAAGGCTCGTCAATACAAAGGAGCTTGGGCCGGGACATGAGGGCCCTGCCTATGGCCAGCATTTGCTGTTCTCCCCCCGATAGGGTCCCGGAGATCTGGCTGGACCGGGTCTCAAGCACGGGAAAGAGCTGATAGACCTTTACCAGGTTGTCCTCGATTTCCACCCTGTCCCTGGTCAGGTAGGCCCCGGCAAGGAGATTTTCCAGGACCGTCATCTCCCGGAAGGGCCGTCTTCTTTCCGGACAATGTATGAGGCCCCGTTTGACGATCCTGTGGGCCGGAACCTGGTCAATGCGTTCGCCGTCAAAGGTGATGGTGCCCTGGAGGGTGACATCACCGCCCGAGGATCTTCGGGTGATTTCTCTATCCCTGGCCACCAGGCCGGTTATGGCCCTTAAGAGGGTGGACTTGCCGGCCCCGTTGGGGCCCACAAGACTTACCAGTTCCCCTTGCTCCACAGTCATGCTGAGGTCGTTGATGAGCATGGCCTTGTCATAGCATACAGTGAGATGGGCAATTTCCAGAAGCACCCTACATTTCTCCTTCGCCCAGGTAAGCCTCAATGACTTCGGGGTTTTTGGTGATTTCCTCAGGGGTCCCGTCGGCTATGATGACCCCGAAATTGAGGACAATGATTCGATCCACAATTTTCATCAGTTGCTGGAGCTTGTGCTCCACAATAATCATGGCCGGTCCTTCACTGTGGAGCCGGCCGAATCTCCCCCCCTTGTGAAGACGCTTTATCGACACGGCCATGAGCTCTGTCTCCGCCGGGCTCAGCCCGCCGAAGGGTTCGTCCAGCAGAAGGAGCTCCGGCTCTGTGGCAATGGCCCTGGCCACCTCCAGGCGTTTGAGGTCGCCCTGGGACAGGGTGGAGGCCTTTTCCAGGGCCATATCCGAGATGCCCGCGAATTCCAGGGCGTCCATGGCCTTGGCTTCGACCTTTTTCACCCACTCTCCTCTTTTCATGGCCCTGGGGCTGAGGCAGGAAACCATGACATTGGCAATGATAGGGAGGCGACGAAAAGGCCTCATATTCTGGAAGGTGCAAGCAATACCCGCATTTACAATGTTCCAGGTCTTTTTTCCCACAATATTTTGACCCTTGAACCGGACGACGCCGGTGTCCGGTCTCAGTACCCCGGTGATAAGGCGGAGCAAGGTTGTCTTGCCAGCGCCGTTCGGGCCGATGAGGCCCAAAACCTGGTCTCTCTCCATGGAAAAATGGACATTGTTGATGGCACGAAGGCCTCCGAAGTCCTTGTTGAGGCCCTGGACGTCCAGAAAGGGTTGGCCCATATCAACCTTCCTCTGCTTCTTCCCGCAGCTCCCTTCGGGAGACTTTGCCTACATCGGTTTTGGGGAGTTCTCCCCTGAATTCCACCACCTTGGGCACCTTGTAATGGGCCAGGTGCTTGCGGCAGAAGTCAATGACCTCTTCTTCCGAGATCTTGCCCCGGGCCTCACTCTGCAATACCACATAGGCCTTGATGACCTGACCCACCGAAGGATCGGGCACCCCCACCACACCTGCTGCCTTGATCTGGGGGTGCATGTAAAGGACTTCTTCCACATGACGGGCGAAGACAGAATAGCCCTTGTATTTGATGAGGTCTCTCTTGCGGTCGAAGAAATGGAAATATCCCTCTTCATCCATGCGTACCAGGTCCCCTGTCCTCAGCCACGTCTTGCCCTCGAGTTGAATGAGGGACTCTGCGGTCTCTTTCGGCCGTTTCCAGTAGCCCTGCATGATGTTTGGCCCGTGAAGGATCAATTCGCCCACTTCTCCTACAGGTACGAATTCAGTGCCCTCCACATTTACCACGGCCGCATCCACACTGGGGAGGGGAACGCCGAAAGAGCCGGATTTAGGCCGGTCATAGGGAGTGCTGTGGCTTACGGCCGTGGTCTCGGTCATGCCGTATCCTTCCAGAATTTTGGTGCCCGTCCTGCGCTCCCATTCCTTACTGGTGGATTCATGAAGGGTATCTGCGCCGCAGGCGATTAATTTCAGCCGTTTCCAATTGACCCGGCCCGTCTTTTCATGCTCCTTGAGGTATTCAAAGAGGGTGGGTACCCCGTAAAAACCCGAGGCCTGATAGCGTTCAATGGCGGTGATAATCTCCTCAATATCCGGGGTGGTGAAAAGGACCAGGGTGGACCCCTGGACCAGGCCGTTGAGCATCACCACCACCTGCCCGTAGATGTGGAAAAAGGGCAGGAAGGCAATGCCCACCTCTTTGCCCTCCTCGAAAATAGGCCAGAAAGAAACGGTTTGGGTCTGAAGGGCCACCATATTGTAATGGGTCAGAATGGCCGCCTTGGGAAGACCGGTTGTACCGCCCGTATAGGGCAAGGCCGCAATATCCTCCTTGGGATCAATATCCACTTGGGGGGGGTGAGGCGGGGTCTCGTCGACCAAGTCCTTAAACACGAGAAGTCCTGTCTCTTTAATGTATTGGGGGGTGGGTACCTCCATGCCCCGGTAGGCCTTGGCCAGGGCGTTTTTGCCAAAGACCCGCTTCAAGGCCGGGAGGTAGTCCCCGATGTTTGTAAGGATCACATGGTCAAGGTCCACATCGGCCTTTTCCACGTTATCATAGAGGATGTCTTCGCAGACGATGATTTTCGCTTCACTGTCCTGGAGCTGATGACGGACTTCCTGGCTGGTGTACACCGGGCTGATGGGGGTTACCTTGGCCCCCGCTTTGAGGGCCCCGAAGTAGGCCATCACATACTGGGGGCAGTTTAACAGGTAAAGGGCGATGGTATCGCCTTTGCCAATACCCAGATTGGAGAGGGCGGTGGCAAACCGGTCCGCAAACGCCTTGAGCTCTTTGTAAGTGATCTTTTTCCCGTAAAAGATCAAGGCAGGCTTTTTGCCGTATTTTTCCGCCATTTGGTCAAATAGCCCGGGCACGGAAACCTCCGGGATATCCACCTCCTCGGGGACCCCTTGCGGGTAATACTGTAACCAGGGCTTAGACAGATAGGCTTCTTTGGGATCCATAATCCAACCTCATGTTGCTGAAAGGGGATGCAGGGCCTGCAAATAATCCTGACCCCGAAAAACAGGACGGGCACGATGGCCGCGTCAATCCAAGCGGGCCGTGCAGATCCTGCAAGTCTTCCGGGTGGCCATATTCCTTACTTTGCATCTGGGGCATTCGGTTTCGATTTTGTCCCGCACCCACGGGAGCAGCCCTTCGGGCATGTAGAGAAGGATCAGCAGAATCACCACAGCAAACATCAACATACGAAACTCGGGCCAGAAACGCAGGAATTCCAGCAGGGGAAAGAGGATGAATACGGCCCCGATAGCCCCGTAAATGGTAACAATGCCGCCGAAAACGCACCAGATGACCACCGTAAAGGACATGGATACCTCCAGGGTGGATGGACCGGCGATGCGCATGAAGTGGGCATAGAGCCCCCCGGAGACGCCTGCAAAAAAGCCGCTCAGGCAAAAGGCCAGGAGCTTGTAACGGGTGGTGTTGATGCCTGCCGCCCTCACGGCCAGTTCGTCTTCCCTGATGGCGTGGAAGATGATGCCTGTATTGGAATCGGTGATCTTCCACATGGCCGTACTCAGACCGAGCATGAGGATGACGGTAATGTAATAGTCCACCACCCGGGACTTGGAGAGCCGTGCCAGGCCGGAGACACCCAATTCGCCCCCGGTCAGGCTCGGGATGGCATAAACAATACCCATGAGGATAATGGGAAAGGCCAGGGTGGTGAGGGCCAGATAGGTACCCCTCAGACGGAGGCAGGGAATGCCGATGACAAGCCCGGCCAGGACCGCGGCCAGTGCTCCCAGGGGGATGCTTCCCCAGGGGGGGATATGGGCGTTCAGGTTTAAAATGGCGGCTGTGTAAGCCCCCACTCCGAAAAACAGGGCATGTCCGAAATTCATCTGTCCTGTAAAACCGGAGAGGAGATCCCAGCTTGCGGCCAGGATGGCGAAGATGCTGGTAAGGATAAATATGCGAAGCAGGTAAGGGTCTCTGGTGAAGAGAGGGAACAGGAGAAGAAACACAATGAAGAGAACCACCACGATTCGACTGGGGAGGACCAGCACTTCCCCCTTGAAGATGCTCCAGAGTTTGCGCATGTAAAACCCGAACAGGCCCATTGCTACCTCTCTTCCTCAAAGGCGATGCCAAAGAGCCCTTCCGGTCTGATAAGAAGGACCAGAATCATAATGGAAAGGGCCACCGATCCTTTCAGGAAGGCCCCCATGGGGATCAAAAAGACCACCAGCGATTCAGCAAAAGCCAGGATGTATGCGCCGATAAAGCTGCCCTTAATGCTGCCCAGCCCTCCCAGGACAACTACGGCCATCATCATAATCAGGGGGTGCATCCACATATGAGGGTTGACCACGGTCAGGGGGACCACCACCGCTCCGGTCAAGGCGGCCAGACCCACGGAAACGCCCATGGTGATCATGGCCACCCGACTTTCATGCATGCCCATGAGATTGGCCACCTCCCGGTCCTGGGCCGTTGATCGAACCGCCAGCCCCAGCCTGGTCTTTTTAAGCAGTGCCCAGATCCCGACCAGGATGAGGAGGACCGCCCCGAAGGTGAGAATTTGCTGGTAGGCCACCTTAA
This sequence comes from uncultured Desulfobacteraceae bacterium, assembly GCA_964573885.1. Taxonomy (GTDB): domain Bacteria; phylum Desulfobacterota; class DSM-4660; order Desulfatiglandales; family Desulfatiglandaceae; genus CAZNLL01. The sequence continues at coordinate 18,261 of CAZNLL010000070.1, forward strand.
CGCCCATGACCTTTACATACCCCTCGATCAGGGAAGGGACGCTCACAAAATCTCCACTGAACAGGAGTAGCATGACCTCCTGCATGGCCATGGCCAGGGCGATGGTGGCGATCAAGACCGCGGCCTCATGCTCCCGGATGGGGTCGATAAAGAATTTGTAGGCTGCCAGGCCGAAAAGGGTCACCAGGAAGATGGCGGCCAGCATCCCCCATAAGGGATGGAGACCCAGCGTGTGGCTTCCAAAATAGATGCAATAGGCCGCCACCATATAAAAGGCGGTATGGGCAATATTGACGATACGGGCCACACCAAAGATGAGAGAGAAGCCGATGGCCAGGAGGGCGTAAACGCTCCCATTGATGAGGCCGCTTATAATGATGTCTATGACCATGAGTCCCTTGCCCTGCTCAAGTCCGCCCTGTTTTGTCTCTTATTTACCCTTGTACTTGGCTAAGACCCAAGGGGGTATCTTATAGGGGACAATTCCCTTATAAGTGATTGCAGGCGCATCCTTGCCGGCCTTCCAGCGGTTGGGCCAGACCGCTTTGAGTTCTCCATCCTGCCACTGGACCCCCAGGCTGGTCAGGTAACCGGGCCCCCAGGCGAGGTCATGAAGGGGGCGGCCCTGATCGTCTTTGATATATTTGACTTTTCCCGAGGGGACCTTGAACTCACGATTTTCCATGACGGCCACCAACTTGTCCGAATCAAGGGTGCCGGCTTTCTCGATGGCCGGGATCAGGCCGTAAACCGTGGAAGAGTAAGTATCCGCCGTATAGGTGGGGACTTCTCCAAATCTCTTCAGGTAGGTTTCTACGAAGGGTTTTGTGAGTTCATTCACCTCCACACCCCGACAATAGGTATTCATGGTCATCACGTAATTACCCTTCTCCTGGGTCGCCCTCCAGAAGCCGTCCTTTTGGGCCTCCACATTGATTCCTACCTGCACGGCGGGCACCTGGAGTTCCCCGGCCTGCCTGGCAAAGGTAATACCCACCGAGGCGCTAAAGATGGTGAAGATAATATGAGCCCCAGCGCTTTGAACGGCTGAGAGTTCGGCGGTCACATCAGTGGCTGTCTGGGAGGGCCGCCACACGCCTACCAGCTCAAGTCCCAATTTCGGGATAGTGGCCT
>CAZNLL010000071.1:0-19361 GCA_964573885.1 uncultured Desulfobacteraceae bacterium
GTTTCATCCAGGACGATGGGAATGTGCTTAGAAACGCCGTTGACGTTTAGAAGCGTTGGAATGCTCAGGCAGACATCGTTGATGCCGTAATAATCATCGATCAGGCTGGAAACCGTCAGAACACTGTTTTCATTCCGAACAATACTTCCCACGATTCGTACCAAGGCAAGACCAATGGCAAAATCCGTATAACCTTTCCGGCTGATAATTTCATAGGCGGCGTTTTTAACCTGTTGAAAAATTTCTTCTCTTTCATCAGGCGTACAGTTCCGGCTGCATATGGGGCAGTATTCCCTTAACGGCATCCCCGCGATGTTGACCTGGCTCCAGACCGGGACTTCGCTATCGCCGTGCTCTCCAATGATATAGGCATGGACATTACGGGGATCAACCCGACAATGCCTGCTTAAGAGAAATCTGAATCGGGCCGTATCCAGGGTGGTCCCGGATCCGATGACCCGGTTCATGGAATATCCGGATAACTTAAGGGCCACATAGGTCAGGATATCCACCGGATTGGACACCACCAGGATGATCCTGGGATTCTGCTCCGCCACTTTGGGAATGACCTCCTTGAATATCTCGGTGTTGGAACACAATCAATACAAGCTTCCATTGTTCCGGGGAGTGATCGAAGAGGAACTCACGGCATTGGCCGCGCAGATATGAGAGGAATCCGTCGAGCCGATGACCTTATCGGCCTGATGGGCGGGTAATGTTACCCGCCCTACATACTATCCGCAGGAGGCGCAACGGTATGATGGATACGGTGATCGCGTCACCGTATCCGACCATGGGGCTTACCGGTACCGCCAACGGCACCGGGAATCCGCCCCTATTTTAGTTTGATGTCTTTTACGCTTTCCCAGAGACCATGGATATTGCACAGGGAAGTGGCGATGAGCGTTCCCGGCTTCTTTATCTTTAAAGCCGCTGTGACGGAATGGTGGGTATAGACCGGGCCCTGATCCGCCCCGTCCGCGGCCTCGCCATGGGCGGTAAATTCGAAGTTGCCCACCTGATAGGGAAATTTATCTCCATCGCCGTAAAAATAGAGTTGTATCCAACGAATATGGTGTTCGGTGGTGTTGGGATGGGCCACTTCTTTTCCCAGTGTCACCTTGACTTCAAAAACCTCGTCTGCCGGGACTGTATCAGGACACTCAATAACCGGGACATGTTTTTCGGATTTCCAGTCCGCACTTTGAAATAATTCTTGTATCTTCTTCATCTTGATATCCCCCTCTTATCCCTTGATCTCAATTTTACGGCTCTTTTGTGTTTCCTTGGTGGGGAGCTCCAGGGTCAAGACGCCGTCCTTAAATCGGGCATCGACCTTTTTTTCGTCCACGCTTTCCGGCAACCGGAAAGACCTGGAAAAAGAACCGTAGCTGGTTTCACTGAAGTAATAGCTGGCACCCTTTTCTTCTTTTTTGGATTCTTTTTTTCCGCTGAGGGTCACCACATCCCCTTCAATATTTATGGAAATATCATCCTTTTGTACACCTGGCAGCTCCGCGGTCAAATAGTATTTCCCGTCCTTTTCGTACATGTCCACGCTGGGTTCATATTCTTCTCCCCACTGACGTGGCCACTCCGGCCACAAGCGGTCAAAAAATACATCTCCCATGGGCGGCCTTGCATAATTGGTCATCCACCAGGGCCTCCTTCCGGTCGTGCTAAGCGATCGTTCCATGTTCGCTCCTCCTTTCTGAAGTCTTTTACTTTTATGTTATTACCCAACCGACATTATATAAATCATAACTGTGAAATTCATCGGCCGAAATGGGGTCTATCCTGTATCTTTATCCCGAAGACATAGTAGCCGATCAAAGTGTCAACGGAGGAATCACTTTGAGGACCCCATAAATCGGCTGGAAACCTGCGGCAGAGGGAAATATCACTTTTTACCGGATATACTCAAAAGACCCCATTGACCTGCCAGAAGCGCAGTATCATAATTCCTGAATAATCATTCCAGGAAAGGAGACCGCTATGAATGATACACCTTATCCAGAATGGTACCATACCGTGAAGCGGGAATACACGGAGGTTATGAAGGCCCTGGAATCCCTGGGTGCAGTGATTCGGAAGCAGGGCCCTTTGGATGAAAAGACGGCCAATTTGATCCAGTTGGCTGCAGCGGCGGCCATCCGTTCAGAGGGGGCCGTTCACAGCCATGCCAAAAGGGCCTTGGCGGAAGGGGCAACTCCTGAAGAGGTCACCCATGCTATTATTCTTTTAATCAGCACCATCGGATTTCCCAATATGTCTGCCGCCTTGAGCTGGGCCAAAGATGTCACTGGAATCGATTAAGCATGTCTTGTGTCGGTACCACACCGCCGAAGAGGCCGATGCAGTGATGGGTTCTCGGGAATCCTACATGACAGCACCCGCCTGGCGCATTTAGCCGAGGGCGGATGCTGTTGTATCACGGGTGCTATAAAGCCTTATAGACAGCGCATGAACGCCACCAGGGCCTCTTTCTCCTCTTCAGTCAGGTCCAAGCCGGTGACCAGGTTGAAGAACTCCACGGTATCATCCAGGGTCAGCAACCGGCCGTCATGCATATATGGGGGAGAATCTTTTATGCCCCGTAGGGTGAAGCTCTTGATGGGGCCTACAGGTTCTATCCACTTTCCATTGCTCATCCGGGGCTCATAGAAGCGCCCTACCTTCAGGTTGTGCATCTTATCGTCCGTATAAAAGGGCGCGGGATGGCAGACATTACAGCGTCCCTTTCCAAAAAACACTTCCTGCCCCAACATTTCCTGCTGAGTGGCCTTATCCGGATCCAGCTTTCCGAAGACATTGAGTTTCGGTGCCGGTGGAAAATCGAACATATTCTGCATCTGGGCCATCATTGCCACCTGACTGGCCCGGTCCGGAAGGTTGACGCCCTTCTTGGCGGCGATTACGTGATCTCCGTCAAAGTATGCGGTCCGTTGCTCAAACTCAGTGAAGTCTTCTATGGAGCGCAAGGAGCGTTTGGATCCATGAATCTGCTGATTATACATGCCCCGCAGGCTCACCGTGTCCAGTCGGAACCGGGCTATCTGAGGCCGCGTGTCCGGATTCAAATGAAAGGCGGCATTGGTGTGGCCGTTGGTATGGCAGTCCAGACAGGAGACCCCCAGGCTGGGTTCTTTCACCTTCCGGTCCTCTGTCTGGTTGAACTGCTGCTGGGGAAAGGGCGTAAGGAGCAGTCTCAGCCCTTCCATCTGAACCGGTGTGAGAATACCCTTCATAATCTCGTAGTAATTCTTTATGCTCAATAATTTCCCTTGAGAAACATCTCCCAACTCGGGCCGGGTGGTTAAATAAATGGGGGGAGGGAATTCTGGTATAAAATGATCCGGAATATCAAACACCACGTCAAACCTTTCCAGGGAGCGCTGTTCCAGTTTCTGAATGTCCTTGATCTGGGACTCTGGGAATACCTGACCACCGGTTTCGTGCTTGGCATGAGGCAGAGGCAAAAACCCCTCCGGAAACAGGTTCTTCTTTTTGATTTCCATTGGGCTCATATCATTGAGTTTGTCCCAGGTCATCCCCTGGGGCAGTTTTACCCGGACCCCTTCTTGAATATATTTTCGTTTTCCAGACATCATTTCATCGGCTGGACGATCGCTTAAGTCATACCGCCTCTTAAGGAGCGTCATCTGGCGATCCATGATCCTGGGTCTTGCCGCCACATCGCGGGCCATAATGGTCCCGAAGTCTTCATCGATGACTACGGGCATGTAGATTTCCACCAGGGGGTCCACTTGTGCAGGTACCTGGGCATTGACCGCATAGACAATGCACATGACCAAGAAAACCGTGCAGAAGATCCCCGGAATCGCCCAAATTCCTTTCACCTTTCGTTTCATCTTTTCCTCCTTTTTTTGGTCTTATCTTTACCCAAATCCTTTTTTCCTTTTAAGCTATGGCAAAAGGGTAAAGAAAAAGATATGGGGTGAAGGCTGTATTTGGATGAGAATCGCGCTACTTTGCCTTGATATTCAGCCTGGACACGGTTACACTTACACCCTGGGGTGAGGTCTTCTGCCCCCATGAGAGCGGGAAAGATGACAGGATGAGAGGCTGGGATACAAAGTAGCGGGGTTGGTTATGCATTCCATGGAATCCATTTTGAAACACTACAATTTCGGGGTTCAGGATGAAGCGCTGCTCCCGGAACTGGGCGAAACCATTCTGCCCCTTCAGGACCGCTTTGCCGATGATTTTTATCGCTTTCTTCAGGAGGACGAATACACGGCTTCCTACTTCCGGACTGAGGGGGCTATAAAGAAACGCAAGGAGACCATCAAGCGGTGGCTCAATGAAATCCTGGCATCCAAATACGACAATCAGCTCTTAATGAAACTGGTCCGTATCGGAAAGACCCACGTCAAGATCGGCCTTGAAGGACACTACGTCAATGCCGCCATGGGATTTGTGCGGCGATATTTTCAAGGCCACCTGAATCGGGTTGTATCCGAGCCCGCCAAACGCGAATCCATGATAGAGACCCTGGACAAGGTCCTGGACATCAACCTGGACATCATGACCAGCTCCTACCGCGAGGCGGAACTGAAAAAGGTCTTTATCTCCCAGCGGGTGGAATTCTGGATGGTCAAGTGGTCGGAGAGGCTCATGCATGGGCTGAATCTGATCCTCATGGTGGGGCTGGTGGCCATGGCTGTGGGGGTGACGGTTCTTCTGGGCACGGATATCTTTTATGCCCTGACGGCCAGCTTGGAGAAGGGGGTCATCAAGGCCTTGGGCTCTCTCCTGATTCTATGGATGATGATCGAGCTTTTGCACACCCAGGTGCAGCAACTCAAGGGGGGCAAATTCCACGTGCGCATTTTTGTGGATTTGGCCCTGGTGGCCTTTATACGGAAAGTCTTTGTGGCCAGCATCGATGAAAAGGACCCCCTTTCTTTCGGCCTGCTTCTCAGCGGGCTGCTCATTTTGGGGCTCATCTACTTCCTCATAGGCCGCTCGGAAAAGCGGATTTTATAAACCCTTTTCCTTCGGTTCTTGCTTGCCCCTTGCTTTCGGTGCCGTTTTTTTCTCAAGGGTCCCACAGATTCATCCCATATTCTACAAACCGTCCCCTTGGTCTTGAAACAGGATGGAAGAGTGTTAACTTAGGTACTAAACCTCACGTAAGGTTAGCGTTTTTAGATATGATTGAAAAGAAGCCAAGAAACTCGAAGGGCATGGAAACTGTTACAGACCTGTCTCTGCCTAAGTATTCGGTATTTGTTTGTGGGCCTTTTAACGTCGGACCACATCATTTCTAAAGGAGGAACATCAACATGAAGAGCCCCGGCGGTACCCGGCATAACGCCCTGATCCGTGAAAAGAGCCCATACCTGCTCCAACACGCTCAAAACCCGGTAGATTGGTACCCGTGGGGGGAAGAGGCTTTTAAAAAGGCGAAAGCCGAAGACAAGCCCGTGTTTCTATCCATTGGATACGCCACCTGTCACTGGTGCCATGTCATGGCCCATGAGTCCTTTGAAGACCAAGAAGTGGCGCGTATTCTTAATGACCACTTTGTCTCAATCAAGGTGGACCGGGAAGAGCGCCCGGATGTGGATAAAATCTATATGACCGTGTGCCAGGCCCTCACCGGTCAGGGGGGATGGCCCCTGTCGGTATTTCTCACTCCCGGGAGACATCCTTTTTTTGCCGGGACCTACTTTCCCAGGACCGCCCGGATGGGTCTCATAGGCTTTCCCGAACTTCTGAGAAAGATCGTGGAGTTGTGGCAAAAAGACAGGGATCGTCTGCTGAGCACGGGAAATCAGGTCACCGAGCATATTCGGAAGTTTTCACAATCCACCCCTTCCGCTCAAGCCTTGGGGATGGAGACTCTCCAGAAGGCCGGAGAGCAATTGAAGCAGCGATTCGATTCCCGGTGGGGTGGATTTGGAGGCGCCCCAAAATTTCCCACTCCTCATCAATTCACCTTTCTCCTCCGCCACCACAGGCGGAGTGGAGAGTCTTTCCATCTGGAGATGGTGGAAAAAACCCTCCAATCCATGCGTCAGGGAGGTATCTTTGACCACCTTGGATACGGGTTCCACCGCTATTCCGTGGATGAGAAGTGGTTTGCCCCGCACTTTGAAAAAATGCTCTACGACCAGGCCCTGTTGGCCATGGCTTACATAGAGGCCTACCAGGTTACAGGGAAACCCCTTTATGCCCGGGTGGCCCGGGAGGTCTTCACTTACGTACTCCGGGACATGACCGCCCCGGAGGGAGGATTTTACTCGGCGGAAGACGCAGACAGCGAAGGTAAGGAGGGCCTGTTTTACCTCTGGGCCCCCCAGGAGGTCCATGAGGGTTTGGGAAAGGAATCGGCCGAACTTTTCTGTAGTTTCTACGATATCCGGGAAGGGGGAAACTTTGAGGAAGGCCGAAGCATCCCTCATATTACTGAACCCATCGCCCTTTTTGCAAAGCAACGGAACATGGAAGAGAAAACCCTCGAGGCCCTTCTCCAGGAGGGGAGCGACAAGCTCTTCAAGGAAAGGGAAAAGCGCACTCATCCCCTCAAGGATGATAAGATCCTCACCGCCTGGAACGGGCTCATGATCACCGCCTTCCTGAAAGGCTACAGGGCCTTGGGAGAAAAGGCCTATCTGGATGCAGCCCGAAAGGCCCTTGGCTTTGTCCTCAATACATTGCAAAAAAAGGACGGGACCCTGCTCTGCCGGTACCGTGAGGGCGAAGTAGCCCATGCCGGTTACCTGGACGACTATGCCTTCCTCACATGGGCCCTGGTGGAGGCCTATGAAACAGATTTTGATCCAAAGCACCTGGAGCAGGCCATAGGCCTTACCCGCTCCATGCTGGACCTTTTCTGGGACTCCACAGATGGAGGGTTCTTCTTTACGGGCCGGGAAAACGAAACCCTGATCACCCGGAGCAAGGACGCCCAAGACGGGGCCCTTCCTTCGGGCAATTCCGTGGCCGCATTAAATCTGCTCAGGCTGGGAAGGCTCACCGGTGATACGACCCTGGAGGAGAAGGCCGATAGCATTCTTCGGGCCTTTTCCGGTCAGGTGGCCGAATATCCCACGGCGCATACCCAGTTGCTTCAGGCCCTGGATTTCATGCTTGGCCCCACCCAGGAGGTGGTCATTGTCGGGGGCCGCGAGGAAGATGACACGCAGGCCATGGTGGACTCTATTCACCGGCCCTTTCTGCCGCATCAAGTGACCCTTCTTGTCCCAGAGGAAGACGTTCGCGTCAAACTCTCCGAGCTGGCCCCGTTTGTCCGGGACATGAACGCGGTGAGAGGAAAGCCCACGGCCTATGTATGCCGGCAATATGCCTGCCAGTCCCCCGTCACAGATCCCCAAGAGATGGAAAAGGCCTTGAGAGTGCCATCTGAGTAACTGACTTAAGAAAAAAATTTCTTTTCCATTTTTTCACCTGGACCGTCTCCCGGGCCGTTCCGATTTCAATAATGGGGATGGTCCCGATTCCCACCAGGTCGGTCACGGACTGGGGAAGCCTTCGATAATTGAGGGTGGCCTGGATGGTCAGTCTCCCTTCGGTTATGCTTTTGGGAACCTCCCATGCATAGATTTCCAGCCGGGCCTCCAGAGGATTGAGCCGGTTGTCGAATATGTCGGTTTGCTTGGTGAACCACTGGGCAATGGTCTCTTCGCCTTCAGGATTCAGGAATACCTTTCGGTTCCTTTATCCGCCTGACAAGGCGCCGTGACCGGTCTCACCAGGGCATGGGCGTGAGGTCATATTTCACAAATCGGCCGGTATCCTGCTCCAAACGGAATTCGTTTACAATACGGCGCATCCCGCTTACGCTTTCCTGGGGGGAGATGCCGAAGGGAGGTCCCATGCGGGTTTTCACCCCGCCGGGATGGAGGATGAGCACACCGATGCCCCGGGGCTTCAACTTAACGGCCAGACCCTGCATAACGGCGTTGAGGGCGGCCTTGCTGGAGCGGTAGTAGTAGCTGCCCGGATCATGGATGTCGGTGATACTACCCATGTGACTGCTCACGGCCACGATGAGGCGCCTTTGGCTTCGGGCAATATTTTCCATAAAAAGCTCGGCCACACGGATGGTTCCCATGGTGTTGACTTCCAAGGTCCGCAACCAGTCGTGATAGCAGAGGGAGCCGAACTCGGCCACATCCTTTTCCAGATAAACTCCCGCATTCCCCAGAAGGATGTCGACAGGTTCTTCCTCAAGTTCCCAGAAAAGACCCCGGATGTCTTCCACCACGGTGACATCCAGGCGGTGGATAGTAACATCCTGGTGCTGGTCGGCCAGTTGAATGAGGGAGTGTGCCTCCGCCGGGTGCCGACAGGTGGCAAACACCCGCCAGCCTTCTCGCGCATACTGGCGGGCCCATTCCAGTCCCAGACCGCGGTTGCTTCCAGTAATCAGAACGCTTGGCATGTATCATCCTCCTTATAGACCGTCACCTTTACCCATATTCTCTTAAGGGATGAAAAAATATATGGGGTGAAGACCTTATTTGCAGAGGTTTTCTTCTGTAATAGGTGCTTGAATCCATTAATGGCTTTTGCACCTTTAGGGCTTAGGTCCGGCGGATAAGTCGTTCATGAAGTGGGTTAATCATGCCAAAAGCGGATAAACCTTGGGATCACTTCTTCGGCCGAATCCGGGGAAGCGTTCGTGGACTTGGCCGGCTTGTAAAACAGCGGTTTTTCTCAATTGAGAGCTCCCTACCGTAAGAAGGATAAGTATATACATGCTCTCCCGTATGGATTTTTCATAAGGAGCGTGTTCTAAGATAAAAAGGGTTCGGGAGTACAAAAACCTCAGAAAAACAAGGGCAAAGGAGTAAGGAAGGATGAAACTTGTCGTGGTGGGAGGGGTCGCCGGAGGGGCAACCGCAGCTACGAGAGCCAGGAGACTCTCCGAAAACGTAGACATCGTCCTTTTCGAACGGGGATTTTATGTCTCTTATGCCAACTGCGGGCTGCCCTATTACATCGGGGGGGAAATAGAAAAACGGGATGACCTGTTTATCAGCTCCCCGGAGCGGTTGAGGCAGAGGTATGCCATCGACGTGAGAACCTCACAGGAAGTTCTGGAGATTGACAGAAGCCAAAAGCAAGTGAGAGTGAGGGACCACCTTACAGGAGAGGAATTCAGTGAAACCTACGACCGAATAATTCTTTCCCCCGGGGCCCGGCCTACAAAGCCACCATTTCCCGGGGTGAATTCCAAAAAAGTTTTTACCTTGTGGGACCTTCCAGATTCGGACAGCATTAAGAACCACCTGGAAACGCACCAGGTCGAATCCGCTGTGATCGTGGGAGGCGGTGCCATTGGCCTTGAGTCGGTTGAAAACTTCAGCCGTCTAGGGATTGGGGTAACCGTTATAGAAAAGGGGAACCAACTTCTGCCGTCCTTGGACTATGATATGGCCGTCCTGGTCCACCAGCATTTGCGTGATCAGGATATCGACCTCTACCTAGGTCAGAGCGTGGAATCGTTTCATGAAGGTGATGACCGTCTTGTGGTAAGAACCGAACAAGGAGTTCACATAGAAACCGACCTGGTTTTGCTGGCTATCGGGGTAAGACCAGAGAAAAAACTGGCTGAAAACGCAGGCCTGACCATCGGGGAAAAGGGCGGTATAGTCGTAGACCAGATGCTCCGGACTTCCGACGTCAACATCTATGCTATTGGAGATGCCATAGAGGTCAAGGATTTTGTCTCCGGTGAAAAACGGCAGTTCGCTTTGGCCGGGCCGGCCAACAAACAGGGCCGGGTGGCCGCTGATAATGTGATGGACCGAAAGAGCCTGTACAAGGCTGTCCAGGGCACTAATATTACCAAGGTTTTCAATGCAGTGGCAGCCTCCACGGGCGTTAAAGAAGGGCTTTTGAAAAAAAGGGGTACACCTTATCTGGCCTCGTTCACCCATTCCTTTCACCACGCGTCTTATTATCCGGGCGCGAAATCAATGTCTATTAAAGTGCTTTTCAGCCCGGAGAAGGGAGAAATCCTGGGGGCCCAGATTGTGGGGGAGGAAGGTGTGGATAAGCGTATCGATGTGATCTCTACGGCCATTCGGGCAGGTATGACAGTATATGATCTGGAAAAATTGGAGCTGGCCTATGCACCTCAATTTGGAGCTGCAAAAGATCCGGTTAATATGGCGGGTTTTGTGGCAGGCAACATCCTCAAAGGGGATATGGCCGTTGTTTATTGGAATGAGCTGGACAGGTTGACCAGAGATGAAACTGTTCTTCTGGATGTACGTACCTGGGAGGAGGTAAAGCAAACGGGAACAATTTTGGATGCTGTGCATATTCACGTGGATGAACTCAGGTCCCGTCTGGGAGAACTGAATAAACACCGGACATATATCATCTACTGTATGGTAAGTCTCCGCGCATACATCGCGTACCGTATTCTTGTTCAAAGGGGATTTAAGGCCAAGGTCCTGAGTGGGGGCATGGAAACGTGGTCACCCATCCAGGAAGATAAGGAGGAAAGGGGGGGTTAAACCTTTAAATCAGGCTGAAGGGTTGTGCCCGGTGAGAAACCATAAACCGGAGAGAAAAAGAGGAGGAGAAGGAAGAGGGGCCTCATATCAGCTTTAGCAATGCGGGAGAAGTGGGAAAAGTCCACCATGATCTTTTTGAAACCGCCCTGGAAGATCCGGAGAACTATCCGGTTCAGGACTATTTTATTTGCGACGCCTGTGGCTATATCGCCGTAAAAGAACCCCCTGACAAATGTCCTGTCTGTGGAGCGGTGAAAAAGGGCTTTTACCGAATGGTTACTGTAAAATCCCGTTAGACAGGAAACACGGGTTATGCAAATTTGGATGAAAAGGGCGTATCAGAAGCCGGGCGTCCAGGACGGTACGCGGGTGCTGGTGGATCGTCTCTGGCCGCGAGGGGCAAGAAAAGACAAGGCTAAAATCGACCTGTGGCTCAAAGACATAGCCCCGAGTGACAAGCTTCGAAAATGGTTTGGTCATGATCCGGAGAAATGGGATGAATTCAAAAGACGCTATTACTGCGAACTCAATTCCCGCGGGAGAGAGGCAGTGGAGAAGCTGGGCGACATCGCCAGAAAAGGCAGGGTAACCCTTGTTTTCTCTGCCAAAAACGAGCAATTCAATAACGCGGTTGCCTTAAAAAAGTATCTGGAGGAAAAACTGGCTTCCCACTGAGCCAGCCCTGTTACCCCTAAAAGGAGGATTTGAGCAAAATGATGCCCATCGGCCCTTTGATGATCGAGCATAGGCTCATTGAACGTATGATAGGCCTAATGAAAAAAAGGCTTCAGCATGCCCAAAAACAAGAACAAATCAACAGCCGGTTTGTTGAGGACGTGAGCCGTTTTATTAAGAACTATGCAGATCGATGCCACCATGGCAAGGAAGAAGACATTCTTTTTCGAGAGCTTCGAAAAAAGAGTCTTTCCCATGAGCATCAGAAGATCATGGAAGAACTCGTGGAAGAACATAAATGGGGGAGAGAAACCACAGGCAGGATGGTGGGGGCCAATACCCGGTACAAACAAGGAGATAAGGAGGCCCTGGCCGAGATTATGGAGTGCATCAGACTTCTGATCGATTTTTATCCCAAGCACATTGAAAAGGAAGACAAACATTTTTTTCTTCCGGTCATGGACTATTTTTCCGACCAGGAAAAAGATGCCATGTTACAGGAAGGGTATGAATTCGACAGCAGCCTCATTCACAATGAATATGCAGACAAGGTCTCCACCTGGGAGAATGAGGAATGGTGAGAAATGGAGACTTAACCTGTGAATAGAACCGCAACTTGTTTGTGAAGGTTTATGGCGCAAATGTAAACCAAGAGAGGAGGTGTCCTATGGCTAAATCAGGGAAATACGGAAAGGTGGATATCCCCAAGATTGGGGCGGACGAACCCATATTTATTATACGGGGACAGGACAGGCTCGCGGAGACGGCAATGATCATGTACCAGGCCCTGGCTGCCTCCCACGGATCAAAGGTCGCCGAAGGACTGGATACAGAAATTGATCTTTTTCGAAAATGGGAAGGTCAAAAGAAACTGCCCGATTAAAGGGCCTGCACTGAAGCAGGATTAAGCGGTTCATTATGAAAGGAGGAAGCCATGAAAAGATTATTTTTCCTGTCCCTTGTTCTCCCTGTCCTTTTCCCAATTCAGGTGGTGGCGGCGGATATGCCGGAGTTTTTGCCACCGCCAGACGGGGAGGCCTTGTGGGCTTATATCAGTGAAGCCAATCCCTACCTGGGGTGGGGTATGTGGCCGGGCTACCCTGGTATATATCCTGGAAAAAGCCCCCATGGAGCATATCTGAAGCTTTACGCCAACAGTTTGGCCTTAAAGGCCGCCCGGGAAGGAAAGCCCATGCCTTATGGGGCCATTTTGGCCAAAGAAAACTATGGAAAAGATCAGAAGACCCTGATGGCCATAACCCCCATGTACAAGGTTAAGGGATATAACCCTGAAGCGGGAGATTGGTTTTGGGTGAAATACGGGCCCCATGGTAAGGTCTTGGCCGAGGGAAAGGTGAAGGGATGCATTGATTGTCACAATTTCAAGAAGGCACAGGATTTTATCTTTACCCGGCCGAAATAGGTCTAGGCCATTGGAAACCGGCCCGGCTTGATCGGGCCGGTTTTCCTGAGATCAGCTGGGACTTTCAGATTCTCCGAACTGCAGCTTCCCTTCTCCAGGAACACTTTTGGGGTTCATAAGGCGGGAAGCATCGTCTACACAGTCTCTTTTTTGTTCCTCTGACACCGAGTTGGGATCCCTCAATGCATCCAAGGGACAGAGGAACCGGTTCCCTGCATTGTCTTTGACCCATACCAGTTGTTCGTTAGCCATGGTCATCCTCCTTTGTTAAAGGTTTCTTGGTTAGGACCCGGATTAGCCCTACTTGCCATGGAGCCCTCTAGGGCACCCTTTGCCAATAGTGTAAAAGGATACGAGCATAGCCCCCAAATGAAAATAGGGTCTGTAGTGTATATCCCTTTATAGAATCATGTAGTCTCTGATACGTCTCTTCGACACGCGCTAACCCTCCAGTTTTTGCTGCAACCGGCGAAGCCTCCTGCTCAGAACCTCGGCCATGTGGAGGGAAATTTCAGGAAATTCCTTGGCCATGGCCATGAAGTCTTGTTTGTGGAGCACCAGGAATCGGGAATCTTTTAAGGCCTTGACGGTGGCGGAGCGCTTGTCGGATTCGATAAGGGCCATCTCCCCGAAACAGGCTCCCCTTCCCATGCGGTCGATCTCAATCTCCTTCCATTCCTTTCCCTCTAAAACCGCCTTGGATACGGATACCTCTCCCTCCATAATCAGGTACATGGATTCACCGGGCTCTTTTTCTTGGAGGACCACTTTTCCTGAAGGATGATCCATCTCTCGGGTTTGCAGGGTGACGGTGGCCAATTCCTGCACGGTGAGGCCTTCAAAAAGGTGGACCTCTTTTAGATAAAAGAGCTTATCCAAAAAGGAATCGGCCTGTTCCCTGGAATCTATAACGGATTGGGCGGCCCGGGAAATGTCCACCCCTCTTTCTTTAAGCCTCCGGGTGGCATCTGAGGCGTTGCCGGCCGCGCGCTCCGGGGGCAAAAGGAAGAGGGCCAGGACCACCGTGACCCAGTCCCCTTCCCGGAGGAGGTGGGTAAAGAGCTCAGCTGCATTCTCTTCGAATTTGGAAAGACGGAAGTATTTTCTCCCTGCGGCAAGGGCCCTGGAAACAGGGATGTCATCCAGGAGAGGGATCATCACGGCGGACAAAGAACGGTCCAGGAACTGATCCAGGGCCTCAAGGCCGTTCGCCCTTCTGCGCGGGTTGCGGGATGAAACCCCTCGCCAGATCACCCTCATCCTTCCAGTGGTATCCTTGGCGGCCATCACCCTCAAAAGATTCTCCATCTCCATCCGACCCTTTTGCTCCAGGTGTTCCATGAGGAGGTCTCTTTCCCTGTTCCGGGGAAGGCGCTCCAGGCCGTGGACCACAGCGAGGTTGGTGTAGCTTCTCTTGAGCTGGTCTTTGACGAACCTATGGACGTTCAGATCCGTAATATGTAGTGTATCCAGAAGTTGGAGAAGACCTTTTCGGATTCTGCGGTCAGGCAGGTTGAGAGAGGCGATAAGGAGGTGTGGGTTTTCATAGGAGGCATTCAGGATCTTGGATCGGGCCATCTCGTGGATTTGATCTGAAGGATCCCCCAAAAGCTTGATGATCCTTTCCAGATCAGCGTCATCGCGAATTTTACAGGCCTCCAGGGCGGCCATGCGGACAGGACCTGATGGATAGGAGAGAAAGGGGGCGACCGTCCGGGAAAGATTTTCCGCCTCCAATTCCTGAAGGCCTTTCAAGGTATGGATGAGGAGAGGGGGGTCTGATTCCCGGTTCAAGAGGGCCGTAAGCCTTTGAATATACAAAGGGTCTTTAGTCCTTCCGGCGGCAATGGCCCCGGCCTTTTTATGGGAGCTGTCCCCGGAATTGAGCCAGTTTTCTATCATCTCCTGATACTTCCCGGGTTCCAGGGGGTAAAGTCCTGCCACGGCATAGGCCTGTGCCTCGGGATCTTCTGCCTTTTCAAGTATCTCAAGGTTCAGCTTTTTGGCCGTGTCTTTTGGAAAGCGGTTTCCCGCCTTTGCCACAGCAATCATAAGGTCCTTTTTGGACGGATCCACCAGATCCCTCAGTAACCTCACGGCCTTCTCTCCTCCTCGAGGGGATAAGAGCGAGAGGAGGCCGACCTTGGTCCGGTCATCGTGTTTTTTGATGACCGTCAGTATATGGTCATCCAGGCCCTTTGTTTGCAGAGACTTGAGAAGCCGGGCGTACCAGAGGCATTCCTCGCCCCGGGCGGATAAGAAGTGGCCAACCAGTTTTTTTTGCAAAGCCTTGCCCCTGAATAGGTGGCCCGCTTCCTGGTTTTCCAAGGGTCTAAAATCGGACCTGTCCCCGGAAATGATATTGAGAACCATGTTCAGGTAGTCCTTTTTGAGGAAAAGGGTGGCAACCATCCATGCTCCCACACAGAAACAGGCGGGCAATGAAAGGACCTTGGGGTGTATAAACCCCTCGGAGAAGAGGACCAGACCGGACCCGGTAATAATGCCGATTCTCACCACCAGACCCCGAAGAAAGGATCTTATCAGATCGCGCTGGTCTTTGGGCAGCAACCCCAGCAGCGAAGTCCTTGCCGGCCTGTTAAAAGTGGTCCTGAGGACGGTGGTGGACAACCTGGCATAAATGGCGGTGAAGATATCGAACCGGAAGAGAAAGGCCACAAAAGCCAGCAGGTAATTGAGGGGATGGAACATAAGGGCCACCGGCAGTCCCCACCGTTTGAACAGCCGGCCCACAAAGAGGAGGACAAATAGATTAAGGGTGTTGAGGCATCCCATAAAATATCCAAAGAATCCCAGCAGTCCGCCTTCTGTGGCATAAAACTGATCAATGGCATAGCGAAATTGAAAATTCATGACAGGAATGACCACATTGGGCAGCAGATGGAGTAGAATGAGAACTTTTATGAGCCTGGAACCCTTGACAAGGGAGGGGACCCTTTGGAGTTGTTCCACGATGGACTCTTGAGGCGGGGGTCTCACCTTGCCACCCTCATAAAAGAGCTTGTGGGGAAAACGCTTTGCCATCCATCTGACGGCCACGGCCCCGGACGCCGTGGTGCAAAGATAGGCGACCATGAGGTTATCCGAAGATACAATCCCTGCCAGTGTAGGGGTGAGGAAGCTGCCGATCACGCCGCCGAGGAGCCCTGCGGCCGTGATCAAAGGGAAGATCCGCTTGGATTGTCTCGCGTCAAAAATGTCATTGGCCAGGCTCCAAAATAGAAGCCCCAGGAGAATCTCGAATTGGGCTTTCAGAATGAAAAGGGCGCCATAGAGAAGGCTGAAGTCCAAGGGGATGAGAAAACGCAGTCCTGCAATCGACACTCCGCAGAAAAGGAGCACGGATGCAAAAAGACGGGTCCCTGAAATTCTCCTTTGAAGGATTCCGATAAAACCCACGGAAAAGAAGGTGAGCCCGGAGTTGGCTATATAGGCGAGAGGGAGATACTCTACCCCGAACCGCTTCAAGAAGGTGGTCTCTGCGAAGTTACTCAGGAGGATGTTGGAACTTCGGACCAGGAAGTAGGTAATGGACACCCAGAGGAATAAGGCGATTTCATTTCTGTAGATCTGGACCCATCGGGTCAACAGTGCCATTTACAATTCTCCCGGGAGATGGCCCGATCCAGGAACCGCCTTCAAATAAAGCGATAACAGCCCGCCTTGTATTCTCACCAAAACCCAGAGAGCTCATGATGAGAAGGCCCTTGTGTGGATGTGGAAAGGGACCATAGGCTGGGTCAACTTAGAGTTTGTCCCAGTACTTGGGCCATCCGTAGTAATCGTGCAGGACCAACTGATATTCCCTGGTCATGGGCTCATAAGGGAGATAGTGGGGGCTGTGCCTGATGGCCTCTTTGGTCAGGTCAATACCGATCTTATCCTGGTCCTGATCCACCCATTGTATGCAGTCGGTCAGGACACAGACCTGCCGCCCGGGAAGCCAATTCCGTGTGTCAATGATGGCATAATACACTTTCCAGGTTTTTGCCTGGGCGAGAAGGTCTGCCAGGTGGCCGATCTCTCCGTCCTTGGCCTGTATGTGGTATCCGGTGATGTCCTTTACCGAGAGAAGCCGGCCGGAACCCCCCTTTTCCTCCTGCTCCAGCCAGTACCGGGGAAGTCCGTAATGCTTAAGCCACTCTTCTTCGTAGTCCCGGGAAAGCGAGCCCGCTTCCTCCAGGGGAGGGCTGTTTTCTATTTCTTGCGTGGTCAGGGTTGCCGACAAACGGCGGCCTTCCGCGTCCATCCCTTCCAGTTGATAAGGGGACAGGATGACTTTGCGGCCCGGTAACCACCTTCTTGGATCAACCACAAGATATCGGATCATCCACTGGCCCTCTTCCACAAGAAAATCCTTACAGTTGCCCACTTCCCCGTCTTTGCCGGCAACCACATAATCCATCCATTGAGTAAGGCTTCGTACCATAAGCTGGACTCCTTTCCTGGTTTTTTCACAAATCGGGCCCTTAAGACCGTATTCCTCCCTCCTACCGGGAACTGTCCCTACCGGGAAGGTCACACTGGTAGGTGTCGGCTTCTCGTTCCCACTGTAAGGTGACATGGCTGATTCCGAAGCGCCGATGAAGAGTTTCCACCGCCTCCTTGATCAGGGCGTCATCATCACTGGGGTCCGGTTTCACCAGGTGGGCGGTTAAGGCCGTTTCCTGCGTGCTCAGGGCCCAGATGTGGAGATCGTGTACCGCCATCACCCCCGGGAGGGTGCAGAGATATTGTCTCACCGCCTCAGCATCGATATGCCCGGGGACGGCGTCCATGGCCATGTTAAAGGCGTCCCTGAACAGACCCCAGGTGCTTATAAGGATGACCGCCCCGATTCCCAGGCTTACTGCCGGGTCCAGCCAGGCCCATCCGGTGAGGAGGATGCCCGCGCCCGTGAGCACCACCCCTGCAGATACACCGGCATCCGCCGCCATATGGATAAACACCCCGCGGATGTTTAGATCGGTTTTCCGCCCGGCTGCGAAGAAAAGGGCGGTGAGGGAGTTGACCCCGAGCCCTATTAAGGCCACCCACACGATGGTCTTTCCCGGGACCATTGGAGGACTCCCCAAACGCTGGATGGATTCCCACGCGATGCCGCCGACAACCACCATGACCATAAAGGCATTTGCCAGGGCCGCAAGAATGGAGGCCCTCCGCCACCCGTAAGTGCGCCGTTCAGAGGGTGGTCGACCTGAAAGGATGCTGGCACCCCAGGCCAGTATCAACGCCAGTACATCCATCAGGTTGTGTCCCGCGTCCGCCAGGAGGGCCATTGATCCTGAAATGATTCCGAACAGGCCCTCCAAAATGACAAAGCCCAGGTTGAGGACAAAGCCGGTTGCGAAAGCACGGTTAGGGTGGTTTCCAGTGAAATGTTGATATGCTTCAGCCATTGTCCTCTTCAACCTGCGCCTATCACGGGGTATGCCCGCGTGGAAAGGGGCCGTCAAAGCCTATCCCTTTGTAGGTGATTCAATTTTGTTCCCTGATCCTCAAAGTTTTTGCAGGGTTTCCTGTAATGTTTGGAGGGCACTTGAGATCAGCTTTTCTTTGACTCGTCATGGGCCTTCTCTTTTTTCGAGACCGTTTTTTGCTCCTGGGCGGCCTTGTCGTGTTCAATATCTCCTTCACTTCCCTTGCGCCTTTTGTCCAGGTTTGCCACGCAAGAGGTGCGCCCGTAGAGGATCAGGGTGTCGCCGGGGAGGATCTCCGTGGACCCTCTGGGCACACCGATATAAACACCGTTTTTCCGTGTCAGTCCCAGCACGGACACGCCTTCATCCCTCAGACGAAGTTCCTGCAGGGCCCGGTTGGCCAGCCAGTCTTCCTTTTTGACCAGCAGTTCCTTGACACTGTAGTCTCCGGTTAGGCGAAGCAGGTTGGCAAAGTCGCGGATCTCGATGTCCGTGTATCGGTTGAGGGCCCAGCTCATAACCCTGGAGAGATATTGGTCCACCCAGGGACTGGAGGCGATAGCCCACAAAAGAAATACGCCCCCGAAAAGGATGAAGATCTTTAGAGTATAAGAGGTGCCTTTCCCGGCATCGATGAACCCCAGCAAGAGAGAGGTTATGGCGCTCACAATGCCTGCGTTTCCCAAAAGCATGAGAACAAGCAGGATGCGCCGTCTCACCGGATGACTGACCACTTGCTCGGATTCTGTGGTGGTAAATCCCACGCCCGTAAATGCGGAACGGGCTTGAAAGCGGGCCGCTTCCCTTGAGAGTCCCGTATAGGTTAGGGCCACCGTGGCCATCCGCGTAATCAGAATGGATAAGGTTATAATGAGGAGCAGAGAGAGAATGGAGATCATTTGAATCAAGCATTCCTTTGATTAAAAAGTTCGCACCTATTTATACTAACTGGTTTTTTCCGAATCTCAATAAGGGGAATCCTGTATTCGCCAACCGCTTCCTATGTAGTGGCAGTAGTCCTGGGTGAGGCGAGGTTGGGGAAAAGGGCCAGCGGGGACAAGGCGCTTAAACCCGAGGGGTTGCCTTGCATTCTTTAGGAAAATAAGGTAAAATTTTTTATTCAAATTTTTATCACGAGCCCAAAGAAGTCAGTTATACAGCGCACCTACAAAAAAAGCCCCTGTTATGGATAAGAACATTGACGGATCGGAAACCACAGAGCTTCTTTCACACGATTTCAAGGATGAAATCCTTGAAGCCATCTTTACCAATATCCACTTCCTTGTGGCCTACCTGGACAGG
>CAZNLL010000072.1:0-18609 GCA_964573885.1 uncultured Desulfobacteraceae bacterium
TCTCAAAAAGCAGCTATCAGCGAAAATATTCATATTAAAGGCTATCGGTTACATTAGTTAACAAGCTGGACTTTTCAATATGATACAGTTGGCCCTACCAAATGCTCTTTTATTTTTGCGTGAGCCCTTAGATCAGGATCCACATCCTTTATCAAGATCCCGTCCTTGATTGCCTGAAAAGCAAAGAGGTGGAAAGGAGGGCCTCTCTATTATCCATTGCTGTTTCCATGCTCCCGTGTCCTTTGTCCGGTTTGTCCGGTTGACTCATCTTGGACCGTCTTTGAATCAAATCAACTATACCATTTCTTGCGCATTCTTTCATCCGAACAAAATGCTTTTTTCTTCTTGAATCAAGATATTCGGGACACTCCATACCCCCACTTGAAAAACAGGACCTCAACATGCCTCTTAAAAAATGCGGTGATCAGATCCCGCTCCTTTTCAGTGAATATAAATGGATCTCTGAGCCATGGGTCAAAGATATCATAGCGAATGAGCATATGGGTGATGCCCAGGTCCTGGATTTTGTGGAGCACTTCCCGGGGCGAATCCGAGGTCTTGATGATATGGTGAAACCTGCCGCCATCCAGTATGTAGTCTCTTTGGCAATAGTAACCCCGCTTCCCCAAAAAAATAAAGAGGATTTTCGAATCCTCCGGTAAATGGGCATTGATATATTTAAGGGCGGGATATTCCAGCACATATTTCTGGATGTATTCCTCCCGGGTCAGTTCGCCTCTTAAGTAGCTCAAAGGGCCTACGTGTTCAAATTGCCTGATCAAATAGTGTGCGTTGAGTCCCACAAAAAGGGCCGGTACGGCAAAAACCGCGGTCCAGCCAATCTTTTTAAGGGCCCTACGGCGCCAACCTTTCGCAATCTCCGTCATATTCTTTACTCCAAAAACGGAGAGAATAACCAAGGGAGGAATGATGGGAGCAATGTAGCGGATTCTCAGGACGCTGCTGAAAAGGGCGAATCCAAAAAACAAGAGGGCAAAGGCCAGCAAGGCCTTCTTCTCAGTCTTGATCGAACTTGGATCGTCTCTTGAGCGGTAAAAGCCCAATAGGGGGAGAACCAAGAGCATTGGATTCAGTTTCCCGTCAAAGTATTGGGGATTTCCATCCTTACCCTGGAAAAACACCCTGAAAGGCAGAAGGGCCATCTGCCACCACGTTTCACCGTAGAGCGCCCTCCGCTTGGTAAAAAAACCGCGGCTGGCGGCCTTCGCGGCCCTTTCAGTGTCTGTCAATGCTTGGGAACCCGCAGGAGGGTTGAAATAGTGATCATAGAGGGGATAAACAGGGTTTTCCTTCCAGCAGGAATTCCTAACCATCCAGGGTGAAAAAACCAAGAGGGAGACAAAAAAGAATACAACCCCTCTCCCTGCAGCCTCCCAAAAGGCGGGCCTTTTTCCCGTATGGTACCGTGAATACATGAAAGGAACAAAGAGGGTCAAAAGACAAAAAGTCACCAGACCGTTGTATTTTGTACCCATGGCCAGCCCACAGGAAAAAGCCGAGAGGACCAGGAACTTCCATTGAAATCCCCGTCTCACCCATTCAAAGATCAAAATCATGGAGGCCGTGGAAAAAAAGATCACTCCCAGATCCACATAAACAGTAATAGAGAGCTTGACAATGATGGGGATGGAAAGAAAAAACAACACGCCCAGGAGGGCGAAGGTCCTGTTCATACGGCTTTTCAAATAGAGAAAAAGGAGCCCCCCCGTCAACAAGGCAAAGCTGAAGTGGATGAATTTGGCGGCCATGTCGTTGCCCAGCCACAGGGGCAGGAGATAGAGCAAATCCAGGTTCATGGGAAAATAGGAAAAGACCATGTGAGGGATCTCATACATGCCGCCATGGAGGAGATAGAGCTTGGGCACGGCCAAATGGTGCACCAGGGCGTCTTTGCTTACAGGCGGTACGCAGGAGAGGAGAATAATGGAAAAGATCAAAGCGGCGATCATGACGAGGAGAATCACATCCATCCATGAGATCTTTTTTCTTTCTTCCAAGGTGGATTCTCCAAAGACTTTCATGAAATCGGCCTGTTTAGACGTGCCGCCCTGGTTAGCCCCGTTGTTACAGACGCATTGACGTGTTCGAGAAAAAACAAAGATTAAAACAGTTGGTCGGGCCATCTTACACGCAGATACTGGATTTGGCCGGAGCATCAACTACGGGGTAAGCTAGGACAAATAGAACGGGATGTCAATTCCAAGCCCCCTCCCCATCCTTGACCCCTCAGACGCTTTCTTTTATAGTCTTGGTGGTCCAAACAGGGCATTTCACTGACACTCACCGAAAAAATGGAGATCCCCATCTACGGACACCCCGGTGTTGCATTGGAATTCACGTGTATCCATGGAAAACCTTACCACATCATCACCAAAAAGGCTTTTCACCGCTTGTTTACAAGAGCAGCCATTGTCAATTCCTGAGAGGACCCCTTACAGGTTCAGGTGGTTCGCGCTTTAAAGACGGACACATTTGCAGATGCCACAGATATTTTTTGCAACACCGGGGGACATGCAAACGCTTAGCAGGGGCCCAAGGGATTCCGCGAACAGGCCAAAGCCTTTCGTCTTTATTATCAGCCTTCTTCTCGTTCTCCTCACCCTGTTCCCCTATTGGCAAGTGACCGGCCATGATTTCATCGGCTTTGACGACCATAAATATATCACCGAAAACCCCTATGTCCGCTATGGTTTTTCCCTTGAAGGCCTGGTTTGGGCCTTCACCGCCACAGAGGTGGCCAACTGGCATCCCCTGACCTGGCTTTCTCATATGCTGGACTGCCACCTCTATGGCCTGAATCCCGGGGTCCACCTTTTCAACAACGTCCTCATTCACATCGCCAACACCCTGCTCCTGTTTCTCCTGTTACGACGGATGACGCCTTCCCTCTGGAAGAGCGCCTTTGTAGCGGCCCTCTTTGCCCTTCACCCGTTGCATGTGGAGTCGGTGGCATGGATCGCCGAGCGCAAGGATGTATTAAGCACCTTGTTCTGGATGCTGACCATTTGGACCTATCTCCGGTACGTGGAAAGGCCCGGTGCAGGCCCCTATTTGCTCAGTTTGACGTGTTTCGCCCTAGGACTCATGGCCAAGCCCATGGTGGTGACCCTGCCTTTTGTCCTGCTCCTCTTAGACTATTGGCCCTTGAGACGGTGGGGATTCCCCCAAGAGGGCTTCAGTAGCAAAATGGCCTTTCCTCTCCGGCTGATCTGGGAAAAGGTGCCTTTCCTGGTCCTTTCAGCAATATCTTGTATCATCACATACACGGTTCAGCACCAGGGAGGAGCCATGGTCCAGTGGATCCCTCTAAAGGCTCGAATTGCCAATGCCCTGGTCTCTTACATCCTTTACGTCTATAAGATGCTCTGGCCCCACAACCTGGCGGCCTATTATCCGCACCCGGGAACCGCCATTCCCCTCTGGCAGACTGTGGGCGCAACCCTGCTCTTGGCCGGCCTATGCGCCTTGGCCGTTTATAAGGCCAGAAAACACGGCTATTTTCTGCTGGGATGGTTCTGGTATTTTGGGACCCTTGTCCCTGTGATTGGTCTTGTCCAGGTGGGGCTACAGAAAATGGCCGACCGCTACACCTATATACCGCTCATCGGCCTGTTTATCATAATCGCCTGGGGTGTCCCCCACCTGGTGGAAAAATGGCCTTATCACAAGCCCTTCCTGATTATTTCCTCGGCCCTGGTCCTTGTTTCCCTTTCCCTTTTGACCTTTCTCCAGGTCACCTATTGGAAAGACACGGCTTCCCTTTTCCAGCACACCCTTCGAGTCACCCGCAATAACCACCTCGCCCACAACAATCTTGGAAACGCCTTGGGCCGCGAGGGAAAACATGATCAAGCGATTCATCACTTTCTGAAGGCCCTTGAAATCTTCCCTGGTTACGCCCAGGCCCATAACAACCTGGCCGTGACTTACGCCCACCAGGGAAAATTCAAGGAAGCCTTTGCCCATTACACCAGGGCGGTGCGAATTGATCCTCAATTCTGGAAGGCCCATTTTAATTTCGGACTGGCCCTGGCCAGCCAAGGGATGTTCAAGGAGGCGGCCTCCCATTACCAGGCCGCCCTCAACCTCAGACCGGGGCATTCCAAGGTTCACTATTACTTGGGACTGGCCTATTGCTCCCTGGGCGATATGAAGGCGGCATCAAGGGAATACAAGACCCTGAAAGACCTTCATCCAACCCTGGCGGCACAGCTCCTCGTGAGACTCCAGGGATCAGGAAGGCCTGTGCAGAAATGACAATAAAACAGAGGGGATTTAAGACGGTTGGGTTCATCATTATCTCTCTGGGCACCCTTGCCCTTTTTTTCCATCCTCTCCTTTTTTTAGACAAGACCCTGTTTTTAAGGGATATTCACCGCCTTTTTTTCCCTATGAAATACTTCCTGCACCTTTCCCTCAGGGAAGGATTTCTCCCTTACTGGTGCCCCAACTATTTTTGCGGTTCCCCCTTTATGAGCGACCTCCAGTCCGGGGTTTTCTATCCTCTTTCCCTGATTTTCCTCCTTCCCTTCCCCAAATCCTTTAATCTCTTCGTTGTAGTCCATTTTTTCCTGGCCTTTTATTTCTTTTATCTTTTTATCAGGCTCATGGGGCTTTCTCGAAAGGCAGCCCTCTTGACTTCCGTCTCTTACTGTTACGGCGGTTACACCATCGCCTCGGTCAACACCCTTAACAACCTTTCCACCCTGGTATGGTTGCCGGCCATCCTCTGGGCTTACAGGAGCGCCTCCATGAAAAAGGCCGGCCCAGGCCATCTCTTGAGCATCCTGTTCATGGCCCTGGCCCTTCTGGGCGGAGAACCGCAGCTATTCATCATGACCATGGGCCTCCTTCTCCTTCACAGCTTTGCTTATCATGACAAAGAAAGCGGAGCCGGGAATTTCCTCAAGCAAACCGCCATCATCCTGGTGTTCCTTGCCTCAGCCCTGCTCCTGACCCTTGTCCAGCTGGGGCCTGCTTATCTTGATTATCAGCTCTCTGTGAGGGCCGGCGGCATCCCTTATCAGGAAGCGGTCAGGTATTCCCTGGATTGGGGGATGCTGAAGCACCTGGTTATGCCCCTCCCCTTTCCTGCTGATTTCACCACCCACCCCGGAGCCTTGACAGAGCTTTTCCCGGGCAGGGGGACCCTGCCTTGGCTTTTGACCCCGTATCCCGGCTTCATCATCGTCCCCCTCGCCATCCTTGGGTTCTTGTTCCACCTTTCCAAGAGATGGATGCTCTGGCCCGTCGTGTTTTCTCTCAGCCTCCTCCTGGCCCTGGGAGACAACACCCCTCTTTACAGCCTCTTTTACAGGCTTTTTCCTTTTTTTCGGTTCCCCGAGAAGTTCCTTTTTTTGACCGGTTTCACGCTTCTTGTCATGGCCGCTTATGGATTTGACCAACTGCTCTCCTTTTTAAAAGGCCGAGGGGGAAGCACAGCGCTCCTCTCCGGTGTATTCCTCATGGTGTTAATCGCAGATCTTTATGTGAATCACCGCCATCTAAACCCTTTTTGCGATGCAGCCTTTTACCGATATCACCATCCCTGCCTTACGCCCATTTTAGAGGACAGAGACCGGTTTCGCGTCTTTGTAGACCCGGAAACGGCAACCCCGGCTCATATTCGAGAGTCCATTCAAAACCACCATATAAAATGGCAAATGATGCTCATGCCCAATCTTGGAATCCTTCACAATATTGATAACATCGGCGGGATTACCGGCCTGGAGCTCCGGTATCAGTCCCTGATCACCGAGGCCTTAAAGGGGCCATGGTCACAGAGGATGCATCTCCTCAGGGCCGCAAACGTCAAATATCTCATCTCTACCAAACCCTTGGACAAAGAACTTGATTTGGCAGGCCGCATCAAAAAGATCAACCCCCTCGTGTACAGGGTCAAGCGCGATTTGCCCAGGGCCTGGATGGTGGGGCAACTCGAGCCGGTAGGACAAGGTGTATTGTCTGAGGTCACCGGAGGCTCATTTGATCCGGCAGTCTCAGCCCTCGCCGGAGGCACCGAAGTAGGCGGGTATAACAAGCCTTTTTTCCAGGAAGTCGACCAAATCCGTTACGGTCCGGGAGGCCGGATCCATATCCAGGTAAGGGCTGAAAAGCCGGGTATCCTGGTGCTCTCGGAATCCGCCTACCCGGGGTGGCGGGCCTTTGTGGACGGGCGAGAGAAGCCCCTTTTATGGTTGAATCTCCTGTTTCAGGGCGTGGAATTAAAGGCCGGGACCCATGAGGTTGATTTCATATTCAGGCCCCTCCACTTTCATGTGTTTCTTTTCATATCCTTGATTTCCCTGGTGATCTTCTCTTTGTCCTGGCTTTATTGGCGGTTTCTTGCTAAAAGGGGGACCAGGTTGTAAAAAGGGCCTGGATTTCCGGGCCAAAGACGTCATTCATTCACGCCAATGCCCCGTATCAAGCCGCTTCTCACCTGTACCTTCCGGTCACACGCGGTTCAATGGATCGGCCTTCTTGCGGTCCTCTGCCTTCCCCTGGCGGTGACCCTCCCCGATTACGGCCTCACCTATGACGAACCCATTTACATGGAGTCGGCCCGCCACGTAGAGACTTGGCTTTCCCTGGGCCTCGGTGAAATGCTGGACAGGGATATTATCGAGAGGTACTGGGGCACCGATCCCGGACGCAACGTCCATCCCTCGGGGCTGAAATGGCTCTATGTGGCCGCCCGAAAAGTCATTGTTTGGGAAAAAGACCCTTATCAACAATGCCGGATACTCAATGTATTGATCTTCAGTATATCAGCACTCCTCTTTGTGAAGTGGTGGGGAGAGGGCTCCCTTTGGAGAGCCATAGCCTTTGTTCTGCTTCTCCTGACCATACCAAGATTCTTTGCCCACCTGCATTTTGCGGCTACCGATATCCCTATGACATCCTTTTTTCTGCTTTTTCTTGTTTGTCTCCATACCACCCTTTTTGGAAGGGCCTATCTCCTGGCAGGACTTCTACTCGGGCTGGTGGTGAGCATGAAAATCACCGCCCTGTTGCTGGTCCTTGCCCTTTTCCCGGCCTACGTCTTCTGTTACAGGCAGGCATGGAAAAAGGTGTTACGCCGTCTGGCCCTGATCTCCCTGGTGGGTCTTCTGGTCTTTTATGTCATAAACCCGGACTGGTGGTTTTCACCCTTTTCAAGGGGCAGGGAATTCCTCATCCTTTCCCTTACACGGGCCTCCTGGTCCCCTATCTCCGTGTATTTCGGCGGACACATCTATCCTTACAGGGGACCTTTCTATTACCCCTTTGTCATATTCCTGATCACCACCCCTTTACTACACCTCGTCCTGCTCCTGTGGGGACTGGGGCGCCAGGCTTTTCAAAAGGCAATCCAGCTTAAAAGGGTGCTCTTGTTGGTCTGCCTGGCCTCGCCCTTTCTCATTCTGGCCCTGCCCCTGAGCCCCACAAACGACGGCGCGAGGTACCTCCTGCCCGCATTTCCCTTTGCAACCGCCTTCATGACGTTGGGGCTGGAAGGGCTCTGGAGGTTTGTCCGTAGCAAGTCCGGCTCGTCCTTTACGAGGACCGTTCTTCGGTTGCTTGTGCCCGCAGCCTGCCTGGCCCTGCTCGCGGTGGATCTCCATAACCCGGCCAGAGTACCCCCTTACGAACTCTCCTATTACAATGCCCTGGTGGGGGGGCTTTCCGGGGCACACAAGCGAGGATACGAGACAACCTACTGGTGGGAAATCCTGAACCATCAAGTGCTTGCCTCCGTAAATGACATCTGTAGAGGAGCCCCTGTCTACTTTCCCGCGCCTCCCACAGACCTCCTTTTAAGGCACCTGAAGAGGCATCAAGCAATGGCCTTTATCCCTACCAGGGATTACAAGCAGGGGGACTTCATGCTCATCCTGGGCCGACCCCATGTCCGTTTCTGGGAGGTGAAGGCCCTTCCCCTTTACAGGAAATTGGGCAAGATCCCCGTCCCGGCCTGGCAGATCGCCCTTGACGGTGTACCCTTAATCCGGGTGTACGAGATCAGGGACCTGCCTTTGTAAACACACAGCGCAGGATCGACCCCTTTCCGGTATAGGAGATGAAGAGGCTTGAAAGGCTTGCCGGAACAACGACACCAATGGACATGAGCAGTTGGGCCACCACAGGAAGGGCCCTGCCGGGCTTCAGGTTCCCCTTGAAGGCTTCATAGAGTTCGTTTCTGGGCCACCCCATGACGTTTAAGAGGCTCTGAAGCAGGCCGTAAGGCCCCTGTTCCATGCAGAGGGTGCTCTTCTCAATAAGGTGGAGGCCGTGCTTTTTCGCCAGGTGGGACAGGGATTGCTCGCTGAAGTGGAAAATGTGCCAAGGGATATCCAGATGGAACCAGGCCTGCTTAAATCCCTTGGCCTCAAGGCTTTTAAAATTCGGCACGGCCAAGACCAGCACACCTTCCGGCGTGAGCAGTTCGCAGAGTCGGTCCATGGCCTTATCCGGGTCTTCCAAGTGCTCCAGCACATGCCACAAAAAGATCAAGTCGAAGGAGGCCTCCTGGAGAGGCAGGGTTTGGATATCCCCCGTCAAATAGGTAATGCGGTCCCTGTGGAGAAACCTCCGGCTTGGATAGGAGGGGTGTTCAACCCCCCAGCATCGGCACCCCAAACCAAGAAAGGCCTTTAACATGCGCCCCTCCGCACAGCCCATGTCCAAGATCCTTGGGGTCCGGATTCGTTGGGGTATTAAGGACAAGGTGGACCTGGCCCTCGCTTTGGTAAACCCCTCCCTGAGTTTCTGGACAAGAGGGATGAACTTGTTTGTCTGCCCTCCGTAATAGCCCGAGGCATGAGAAACCCCAAGGATTCTGCGATCCGGCCGGGGATGGGTCCAGGCCAAATCACAGGCCTTGCACCGTACAAGGAAGGTTGGAGAGGAATGTATCTTGATAGAGAAAAGGACCCCCACCTCTGAGCTGTTACACAGGGGGCAGGGTCCCGGACTCCTTGAATTTTCGGCGGTCTGCATCTTGGGCAACAAGCTTGCGACCCTGGGGGTCGAAAAGGGGGTCTCTGCGCAATGAGGACCGATGAAGCGTATATTTCAGGGTGGTGGAGATCACGCCCAGTCCATAGGCCACGGCCCTCTTAAAACCGATTGACGAGGCGCCTTCAAAATATCGGGTCGGACAGGACACCTCTCCGATACGGTATCCAAAGTGTATGGCCTGGACCAGCATCTCGTTATCAAAGACAAAGTCATTTGAATTTTCATGAAGGGGAAGAGACTCCAAAACGCCTTTTGAAAAGCCCCGATAGCCCGTATGGTACTCAGACAACTTACTGCCCACCATCACATTCTGGAAGGCCGTCAAAAATCGGTTGGCCGCATATTTGTAAAGGGGCATGCCCCCCTTCAGGGCCTTGCCTCCAATAATCCGCGAGCCCAGTACCACATCATAAACATCAAAGGCAATCATGCTGGCCATGGCCGTGATGAGCCTGGGGGTGTACTGATAGTCGGGATGGACCATAATGACCACATCCGCTCCCCGTTTTAACGCCTCTCGATAACAGGTCTTTTGATTGCCTCCGTAGCCGAGGTTCCTTTGGTGAGCGATGGTGGCGATACCCAGCCTCCTCGCCAGGGATACGGTCTCATCTGCACTCTTGTCATCTACGAGAAGCACCCCGTCCACCAAGGCCAGCGGGATCTCTCGATAGGTCATTTCCAGGGTGCGTACGGCATTGTATGCCGGGAGGACGACCATAATTTTCTTCCTGTTGATCATCACTCAAACAAGGTCATTCATGTGCATATACATGGGCACCCTTCCACGGGTGCAGGTTTCTCAGGCCGTCATCATCCCTGCGATCCAAAGGGCGAAAAAGCCGATGATCAGAGCCGTCCAAGGGGGGATGGCGTTCCAAAAAGGGGATCTCCCCCCTTTTTTACCGATGCCAAAAATGATCAACCCCACGGCCGATCCGGCCCAACCCAGGAAACCTATGACCACGGCCATGCTCCATATAACACCAGGGGCCTTCTTTTTAGAAGGTGGAGGCAGCCCTTGGCGGTTCCGTCCTTCCTCTTTTTCTTGGTCTACCAGGGTACGGATCCGGGCCCTGCTTTTCTTGATCCACTCTTTCCCGGGCGTCAAAACATGCCGTGCCCCATAAAACGCCGTGGGTATGGTCCTAAAGGCAATGAGTGCCAACCGCCTGTCCCCCCGTTCCTGGGCCTTTGTCCCTATCTCCCAAAGCATCTCCGCGGATTTGGTCACATAGGGGTTCAGGGGGGCATACCAGTGCATGGCACGATCAAAATAGGTGACAGCCCTTACGTACTGCCCGGACGCCAGGAGCCGTTCGCCCTCTTTATAGGCCTCCATGGATCCATAGAAGGCCCTGGCCCAGACCATCACAAAGAAAAGCATCAGGACTCCGAGGATAAAAAGGCCTATCTTCACCCCCTTGTGACCGGACCGCTTTTCTTCTAAAGGGACCATAGGCACTCCCGTCATGTTTTCCCCCGTAAACACAAAGAATACTCATACCACCCGGTTCAGGCGGGTATCATAGGAGGCTTTGCGCCTTTAATCAAGCCCAATACGATAAACCCCTTGATATGCCTAATAAAAACTCGTATAAAGAACCTGGATCAAACTTTTTGACGGCCCTGACCCTTAATTTGACCCCGTTGTTGCGTAAAAGGCGCTTAGAAATTGGGTATTTTGCCTTCTATAGCTTGAGATGCCGCGTTTAACTTTTTAAATCTCGAATTCACCGATGGTGAGATCCGGGATCTGCATCTTAAAACGGCATAAGTATCTGTTTTACATGTATTTATATCTCAAGAAAGTCAATGCCTTTACAACAGCGGGGTTGAGGCGATTCTTCATTGGAATTTGAGGCTTTTAGGGGAAAAAACATCCTTATCACAGGCGGCATCGGTTTTATAGGGAGCAACCTGGCGAGAAAGGTGGCGGACCTCGGGGCCCGGGTCACCGTGGTGGACAGCCTCATACCGGAATACGGGGGCAACCTGTTCAACCTCCAGGGCTACGAAAACCGGATTCGCATCAACATAGCGGATATCCGTGACGAATTCAGCATGGCCTACCTGGTACAGGACCAGGACTATTTATTCAATCTCGCCGGCCAGACAAGTCATATCGATTCCATGCAAAACCCTTTTGTGGATTTGGATATCAATTGCAGGGCCCAGTTATTCATCCTTGAAGCCTGCCGGAGGCACAATCCCCACATCAAGATCGTCTATGCCAGCACAAGGCAGATCTATGGTAAACCTGATTTCCTTCCCGTCCACGAAGGCCATATTCTCCATCCCACGGACGTGAACGGCATCCATAAGATGGGGGGGGAGTGGTACCATATCCTTTATAACAACGTATACGGGATCAGAAGCTGCGCCCTCCGTTTAACCAACACCTACGGGCCGCGCATGCGCGTCAAAGACGCCCGCCAGACCTTTCTTGGCGTTTGGATCAGGCGTCTTATTGAAAAGAAACCCCTTGAGGTCTGGGGAGAGGGATTGCAGGTGAGGGATTTCAATTATGTGGACGACGTGGTTCATGCCATGCTCACGGCCGCCCTCTCCGAAAAGACCAACGGCCAGTTCTACAACCTGGGGAGTCCTGAGCACATTAACCTCAAAGACCTGGCAAACCTCATGATCCGCGTCCATGGTGAGGGGGAATGTCAGATTCGGCCCTTCCCAGAAGATCGTAAGCGCATTGACATCGGGGACTACTACGCAGCCTATGATAAAATCCATGATTCCCTTCAATGGAGCCCTGAAACCTCCCTTGAAGAAGGATTGACGCAAACCCTTGAGTATTACTACCGCCACATCAATCACTACCTATGATTCCCCAAAACAATCCCCTTGCCAACTATGTAAGCCAAAAACCGGCCATTGACCAGGCCATTGACCGGGTTTTGGCAAGTGGGCAGTATATCCTGGGTCCTGAAACCACCGGCTTTGAAGACGATTTCGCCCGGTATTTGGGGGTAAGTTATGCCGTCGCCATGGGCAGTGGCACAGAGGCCCTCCACCTGGGCCTGCGGGCCTGCGGTGTGGGACCCGGAGACGAGGTCATCACTGTATCACATACCGCGGTGGCCACGGTGGCCGCCATTGAAATGACCGGCGCTCGACCCGTTTTGGTGGACATAGAGACGGATACCTATACCCTTGATCCAGGAGAGGCTCAAAAGGCCCTGACCGGGCGCACAAAGGCCATCGTACCCGTGCACCTTTACGGCCAGCCTTCCAATATAAAACCCCTCCTTGAGCTTAGGAATGGATCAGGCAAAATCCGGATCATCGAAGATTGTGCCCAGGCCCATGGCTCCCTTTATGGTGACCGAAAGGCGGGTGCATGGGGGGATGCCGCGGCCTTCAGTTTTTACCCCACAAAAAATCTGGGCTGTCTCGGAGACGGCGGTGCCGTGGTGACCAACTCCCGGAGCCTGCATGAAAGGCTTTTGGCCCTTCGCCAGTACGGATGGGACCGTAAAAGGGTTAGTCAAACAGCGGGGTTCAATTCAAGGCTCGACGAAGTCCAGGCGGCCGTATTGCGCATCAAGTTGGTCCAACTGGAGGACAACAACCGGAGACGAAGAAACATCGCCCGGTCATACGACCAATTGCTGGCGGCCAAAGACATCAGCCTTCCAAGGACCAGGCCCGAATCGACCCATGTGTATCACCAATATGTCATCCGGGTGAAGGGAAGGGAGGTGCGTGACCGCCTCAAGGCCTTTCTTTTCAAGCACCGAATCGGCACCGCCGTTCACTACCCCATCCCCGTACACTTACAGCCGGCTTATGTAGACAGGCTGGCAGTACCCGGCGCCCTTCCAGTGACTGAGGCATGCGCTCAAACCGTTCTCTCTCTTCCCATGTTTCCTGAAATCCCCGAAAAGGACATCCTTCAGGTCGCTCAAACCGTGAATGCCTTCTTCAACAAAAAGACCTAAAGGCCTATGCTCCCCAAGATACCCCATTCGGTTCTCGCCCTTTACAGACCCCTGTCTTTTGAAGAATGCTTTTATCTGAGGACCCGATGGCGCCTTTGCCCGTACGACCGTGTAGAGGCCTTGCTGCCCCGGGCAAGCAGGATACTGGATTTCGGTTGTGGTTACGGAATGCTTGCAAACCTTGCCGCCCTTAAGGATCCCTCTCGATACGTGGTTGGTGTGGATTTCAACCCCCATCGGTTGAGGGTTGCACGCCGATCAATAAAGAGCCGGGGAAATATCCGTTTCTTTCATGGATCCCTGGACGACATAGGCGGGGGCCCCTATGACGCCGTTGTCATGACAGACGTCCTCCATCACATAGATGATGCAGGGGTCAAGGCCCTTTTGGATCGCATGAAGTCCAGTTTGAGCCCGGGGGGTTATCTTGTTATCCTGGACGTGGACAAGAAGCCTTTTTGGAAATTTTTTATCACCTATCTTATTGACAGGTTCCTGAATCTCACGAGCCCCTTGCATTACCGTTCACGGCAAGAAATGGGAAATCTACTTGGGCCGGCCCCTCTCTCTATAGAAAGTATCATACCTGTCCATCAGGGTCTACCCCTGGCCGACATCATATTTTTGTGCCGGCATACGGGCCAGCCGTCTGTTGGAACAGGTGGCATCAGAGTCCCTTCATAAGGGCTTTCTCATGGAGCCAAGAGAATATGAAATAATGCATTTGGCCGAAGACCTCCACTGGTGGTACAAAGGCATGGCGGCGATTACCCGCTCCATCATGGAAAGGTATTACGCCAGGGGGCAGGGTCTTCGAATCCTGGATGCGGGCTGCGGAACGGGGGCCGGCATGGCCTGGCTGTCCGATTACGGGAAGGTTACGGGATGTGACATCTCCGCCCATGCCATCCACCTGTGCGGACAACGGGGTAACAAGGGCCTTGCCAGGGCCTCTGTTATGGCCCTCCCTTTCGGCAAACAAACCTTTGATGTGGTTGTATCCCTGGATGTCCTGTATTTTTTGAATGTGGACGACGTGAAGGCCTTGGAGGAGTTCGCC
This sequence comes from uncultured Desulfobacteraceae bacterium, assembly GCA_964573885.1. Lineage (GTDB taxonomy): Bacteria > Desulfobacterota > DSM-4660 > Desulfatiglandales > Desulfatiglandaceae > CAZNLL01. The sequence goes on from CAZNLL010000072.1 coordinate 14,041, forward strand.
CGGGTACTCATCCCCGGAGGTCGGGTTCTATTGCGGGTCCCGGCCTTTGACTGGCTGCGGGGGATTCATGATGTCAAGGTCTCCACGGGCCATCGCTATACCAGAAAGGAACTTTCGGAAAAGATGTCTAAATGTGGATTAACGCCCCTCATCATGTCCTATGCCAATACCCTCCTCTTCCCCCTGGTCCTGGCAAAAAGATTCTTTGACAGGTGGCTGGCCTTTCAAAAAGAATCGGATATTTCTATAAGAACGGGTTTTCTTGACAAATGCTTTGAAACCTGTTTGGTCTTGGAATCCCGTCTTATCGCCAAACATTCTTTGCCCTTCGGCGTTTCTATCACAGGGATCGGCCAGAAGGCCTTCTGAGAGAAAGGCGCGATGGACATGAAAAAGCTCCCGGGCATTACCGCATTCTTTCCCGCCTATAATGACGGCGGGACCATTTCAAGCATGGTCATCAGCGCCTTGATTACGCTGCCCAAGGTGACCGACGACTATGAAGTGATCGTCATCAATGATGGCAGCCGGGACTATACCGGAGAAGTGCTGGAGGAACTGGAGAAGACCTACCCCCCGGTACGCATCATCACCCATCTTGTGAACCAGGGTTATGGAAGCGCCTTGCGGAGCGGTTTCGCCGCAGCAAGCAAGGAATGGATCTTTTATACCGATGGTGACGCCCAGTACGACCCCCGGGAGCTTTTAAACCTGGTCCAGGCGGTACGGCCGGATACGGACGTGGTGAACGGATATAAGGTCTCTCGTTCTGACCCCTTGCACCGCGTGATCGTGGGAAGACTGTACCACCACTTTGTCCGCATTCTTTTCGGATTCCGGCTGAGGGATGTGGATTGTGATTTCAGATTGATAAGGCGCAGCATTTTTAGCAAGGTCCGGCTCTATTCCACTTCCGGAACCATTTGCCTGGAAATGGTCAAGAAATTTCAGGATGCGGGGTGCCGGTTTGAGGAGGTGGCGGTACACCACTATCACCGGGCTTACGGAAAATCCCAGTTCTTCAATTTTCCCCGCTTGATAAGGACCGCCGTGCAGTTGCTGAAGCTGTGGCGCGAACTGGTATTAGAGAAAAACCGGATCACAGGCACTGAAAACACCTAAAGCGTTACGAAGAACCTTGTAAATCGGACTTGTTTATAAACGGCTACCGGCCCAAACCAGGCCCTGGAGATTATTCGATGCCAAACCGTCTCGGCAAGAAGGATGCCGTTTTATGTGGCCTTCTGGGCATCTTCTGCCTCTATCTCTTTTGGAACATCGTCATTGACGGTCATCGTCTCATCGGAAGGGACTTCATAGGCTTTTACCTGGCCATGAAGAAATTCCTCTTTGACCAGCTCCAGCTTTACCACACCATTCCCTTCTGGAATCCCTTTATCTTCGGTGGCATGCCTTTTTGGGCCCATTTTGAGTCCACCATCTTTTACCCCCTCGGTTTCCTGTTTTGGTTAATCCCCCCTGACAGGGCTTATGGCTATAGCGTGTTCATACACTTTGTACTTGCCGCCATGTTTATGTACGCCCTTTGCAGGTCCCTCGCCATAAGCCGGAGGGGGAGCTTTGCGGCTGGGCTCATATTTGTATGCAACGGTTTTATCATGCCCCTCCTCTACCTGGGGCACATGGGCCCTGTGCAAAGTTATATCTGGCTGCCGATTATCCTCTACTTCGTGAACCGGGCTATAAAATCCCCGACCCCCTATTTTGCCGCCGCAATAGCCGGCACCCTCTGGGGGATACAAATCCTGGCCGGCGCCCCTCAGGACGCCTTTTATACATTTCTGGCGGCCATGCTTTTCCTGGTTTGGAGCACCCTGACGGCCCCCCGAGAACGGTCGCATTACCTCAGGATGGCTATAACAGCCCTGGTCTTGTTCGCGGCCGGCGCCGGCCTGGCCGCCATTCAAATTGTCCCTGCTTTTGAATTGATCCGGGAATCCGTTCGCACCTCTCTGGACAGTTACCATATGGGGACCATAGCCTCCTATCCGCCCGAAGGGCTTATCACCACCATCCTCCCCCGTTTTTTTGGAGACTACACCCAAAACACCTTCTGGGTCAGGGATGTGCCGTGGAGCGTGCCCCACCAGAACCTGTACGTGGGGATTCTCCCCTTGCTCTTGTTGTGTTTCATCCCCTTTCGCAAGGATCAACACAAAAGAATTCTCTTTTTTGCCCTCTCTCTCGCCGCTATCGCTTTGATCCTGGCCCTGGGCAGAAATACACCCGTCTATAAGCTGGTCTACCATCTCCCGGGGTTTGACCGCTTCAGGGCCCCTTCCAAGATCATCGTTTTATGGGTCTTTGCCATGGCCCTGCTGACGGGGAAGGGCATAGACGGCCTTTTTGAGACAGAAAGGACCGGCCACAAGGGAAAACTCGTGGTGTTGGTATGCCTCGGGATGGTTCTTACAGCCCTTGCGTGCGTCTTTTACGTGGAAAGGTCGCTGATACTCGCGGTTTTCTCCCCCTTTATCCCCGCTAAGGCCATACCGGAAAAAATGGCCCTTGCCACCCACCTTATAGGCAGTGGTTTCCAACGCTTCACCCTCATCTTCGGGCTGGCCGTCTTGATCGTCCTCCTGTGGGTGCGAGGCGCCCTCCGGACCTGGATTTGCGGGCCTCTTTTATGCCTCCTCCTCATGGCTGACCTATCTTCAGTCAACCGCAACGCCGTCCAGCATGATGAACGCATATACTGGTCCATTGAAAGGATACGGCATGCTTTGGATGCCAGCATAGGGAAAGACAAAAGCCTTTATCGGGTGGGGAGCTTTAGGAACAGTTTCGGGCCGAACCTGGAAATGTATTTGGGATACCAAACCATCGGCGGCTTTACCGCCCTTTTCCCCAGCCGCTTTTATGAATACTTCAAAGCGTATGCGGGCCATGGATTGCCGGAAGGGGCGGTTTGTCTCTATTATGGGGTCGACAAACATCACGTTTTCATGGACCTCTTAAATGTGAAGTACGAGATCTCCCACCGCACCCGGAGCTGCGCCCTCCGAAGCACCTATCTTCCACGGGCCTTTATCGTCCCAAAGGCGGAAGTCATTGATAAAGGCGAAATCTTGGAACGTATGACCAGGGCAGATTTTGACCCCACCCACACGGTGTTACTGGAGAGAAAGGCCTCTTTACCACACGCCGGCGTCAAAGGACCACCAAAGGATTTCAGCCCCGGTTATGCGAGAATTGTTTCTTATAGCCCTGACAGGCTTACCCTGGAGACCCGAACGCCACAGCCTGGATACCTGTTCCTGAGTGAGGTCTTTTACCCCGGCTGGAAGGCATTCCTGGACCAACACCCCATTCCCATCCTGCGGGGCAATTATCTCTTTCGGGTCATCGCCCTGCCTCCAGGAGAGCACAGGATCACCTTTCTCCTGGACCCCCTATCCATCAAGCTCGGCATAGGGATTACCGGCTTGACCCTTTTCATGCTCCTTTTGACGGCCGTCTATGCCTTTCTTAGAAAAGGAAGGCCTCAGGACCAGCCATAAAACCAGGCTTAAGGTGAGGAGAGAAACCACGGCGCCGGCCCGAAAGGGCCGGGATACAAAGTGGAGTTTCACCTCATGGATTCCTTCTTCCAGGGGGATGACACGGAAGAGGTAATTGCCCCGGAGTATTTTCACCCTTTTTCCATCCACCTCCGCCTTCCATCCGGGATAAAAGATCTCACTGAGTACCAGGTAGCCCGGATGACTGGACCGGGTTTTCAGGTGTATTTCCTCATTTTGGTAATCCAGGACCGTGACGGAGCCCTTGATCTCTCCCCTATCGCCTCCAAAAGTGGGCCTTGATTCCCCTTCCGGCTCCAAGACCACCTCCTTTCGCGGATCAAAGTCCCGGTCCTCCATAAAGGAAAGGATTTCACGAGCCGGCCTTGTCAAGGCATTAGGGACAATGCGGGCATAGGCGCTTTGATTGTCGAGTCTATTGACCTTTTTTCCCAGGACAACCTGGTCAAGATTGAGCAGGGCGAGCAACTTGACCCGAGGTCTTGTGATCCCAGTCAGGTTGACCACATGGTCGTCATGAGGGTAATCCTGGCTTGACTGGATATAATGGACGTATCTCCTCAAAATCAGAGGGTCATAGCCCAAAATGGAGGGAAATCTGTAGGACAATCCGTCATTGGGTTCGAAGAGGGGGCTTAGGGTCACCACCCTTCCCTGGGCCGGGGAGGTGTTCAGCTGCTCAAGGACATGCTTTTTTCCCGGGGACAGGGTCGATTCATGGGTCCTCACAAACTGGGCGCCAAAAAGATACAGATCGGTTATGACCAATGCGCAGCAAAGAATACCAAAGGCCTTTGGATTGAGCCTTCCCCCCTTGCGCATCATGAGCAGCAAAAATGCGGCAAAAAGCAGGAGCACACCCTTATTGATGCAAAGGCTCAGCCTTCCATACAGGGCGTCCACATTTGCATGGCCCATGGGCCCTTCGGCAAAGTGCTTGAAGAGCTGAAAGAAGAACTCAAAGGGTGAAAACAAGAGGCCTGCCAACGGGATGATCAACACCGCCGTGATCAACAGGAAAAAA